>JANXCS010000008.1 GCA_025060105.1 Pseudothermotoga sp.
ATCGATACCCCTGTAATAGCCGTACTTTTCACTCACGTTACGAACCTTTTCAATGTATTGACTTCCACCAACCTGTGCGGTGTTCACAACGAAATCGCAGTCGCTCAAAGCCTTTTCTAAACTTTCGGTTGCCTCAATCTTCAAATTTGCCCCGGTTTCTTCAGCGTACCGAGTGGCTAACTTGAAGACCGCGTTCAAGCGGGTAACATCGATATCCATGAGGACAACCGTGGAGTTCGAAAAACCTTTGAGTTTGCACAGATCGTTCACAAGACTCATTGAAAAGACAGCACTTCCGGCGCCGACGATCGAAATTTTCAACGATTTCACCCCCCACAGTTTCGTTTTCAGTTAAGATTCTAGCAAAAGGAACGTGGCAAAATGTTGGTGGAAGAAGGTGTGAACGTTCATGGATAGAAGATGGTTAATGATCGTTGTGTTGATCGCACTCGCTTTTTGGATATCTGTCGTTCTATATTTCGGCACTCGGAATGCGAACGTTTCGTCACAGCAAGCACGTTGGGCTTACAGAACATTGAAGAAGATCGACGAGCTGCTGGATTTTTCGAAAATGCCTTTGTTCATTCAACTCAAGGAAAAACTGAACAGACTTTGGTTTGGAAACAGAAAAATGCCAACGGTCGAACTCGTTCGAAAATCGGCGCACGTCGGTTTGTACATGGTGCTCAGTATCATCGCTTTTTGGTTCGCGCTACTCTATTCACGTAAATTGCTCATGGCAATTCTCCTTGGTCTTTCTCTGCCTGGATTCGTTGCTGGCCTTGATGAATACCTTCAGCAGTTCCGAGGAAGGGGAGCCTCGCTGAACGATGTCGTCATAGACATCTCTGGAACGATCGTCGGGGTGATTCTGTGTTCGCTCTCCCTCGGTGTCGGGAGGTTCGTCAGGTTTCTTGCCAGAAGAAGATTTCGAAGGGTGGTGTGAGAATATGGCAAAAAAACTCACGGTGAAAGATAGGGAGCGATGTATCGGATGTTACTGTTGTATGTTTGCGTGTACGCGCGTCTGGTATGGCGCTTTAGGGATAGAGAAGTCCGCCATGAGAGTGAAGAACTATCCTGGAGTCGAAGGTGCTTTTTCTGTTCGTGTCTGTCAAGCTTGTAAGCAACCAGAATGCGCTGCAGCTTGTCCAACCGGCGCACTGAGACTGGCCAAGAGGGGTTTCGGTGTCGAACTGGTGAGAGAGTTATGCACGCATTGTCGAAAATGTGTCAGAGCTTGTGCTGCGAACGCTCTCCAGTGGGACGAACAATTACAGATTCCCATCGCTTGTCGTCATTGCGGAATTTGCGTGCGGTACTGTCCCACGAACGTTTTGACTATGCAGGAGGTGGTGTGATGTACAGGATGCTTTCAATAGACCTTTCTTCGGGAAAGATAGAGGAGAGAGACATCAGTGATATTTTCAAAAAGTTCATCGGAGGCAGTGGCGTTTTGACGTACTTAGCCGCACAGGAACTCACGAAAGAGCTCGATCCATTTTCAGAACGTGCTCCCATATACTTCGCGTTGGGACCTTTGAACGGTTATTTTCCGAGCATGTCCAAAACGGTTGCTCTTTTTAAATCACCCCTGACTGGAGATCTCGGTGAATCACACGCTGGAGGTCGCATGTCCCTTGCGATGCTTTCGGCAAACGTCCACGTTCTCAGAATCGTTGGAAAAGCATCACAACCTGTTTATCTCTCGATAGACGGAGACAGAGTGGCGATGATCCCTTGCAGTTCACTTTGGGGCAGGAGTGCTCTGGCAACGGAGAGGATTTTGAGAGAAAAGGAAGACCACAGAAAAGGTAAGAAAAGTATCGTGAGGATCGGACCAGCTGGTGAGAGATTATCTCCCATCGCCTGTGTAACTGTCGATTCTTCGAGACACTTCGGAAGGCTCGGTCTTGGAGCCGTAATGGGTTCGAAAAACTTGAAAGCCATAGTGATTTCTGGTAGCGAATGTCCAAAGATCGAGAACAAGAAAGCTTATCAGGAACTGTATGATAGGATATTCAAAGAGCTCATAGAAAGTGAAAATACCTACAAATACAGAGATCTTGGTACCGCCGCAAACGTTGTACCCTTATCCAAAATCATGGGTCTTCCAACGAGGAACTTTTCTCAGGGTTTCTTCGAAAGTGCACACACGATAAGCGGAGAATATTTTGCAGACCACCTCTTGGCTCAGCAGATCTCGTGTGCTCATTGTCCTATCGGTTGCATTCATATGGGTGTTTTCAGAGAACTCTTTGCAGATCCTCACATGTACAAGACCTTGAAGACTTCTTACGATCATGAACTCATATATTCGTTGGGCTCAAATCTGAGTATCGCTAAAGCCGAGGAACTGTTGAAGATCATACATTTCGTTGAACGACAAGGCTGGGATGCGATAAGCATAGGTGTCGTGCTTGCGTGGGCTACCGAAGCCTTCCAGAGAGGTTTGATCACATTGGAGGAAACTGCCGGACTCGCGTTGAACTTTGGAGACGCAGAAACT
Organism: Pseudothermotoga sp.; assembly: GCA_025060105.1. NCBI lineage: Bacteria > Thermotogati > Thermotogota > Thermotogae > Thermotogales > Thermotogaceae > Pseudothermotoga > Pseudothermotoga sp. The sequence goes on from JANXCS010000008.1 coordinate 2,510, forward strand.
TATTTGAAAGTACTCGAAAATATCGCGATTGAAAGAAACGAATTTTACAAGGATTTGGAAAAAGGCGTCGCGTACTGTGCCAAAAAGTACGGAGGAGAAGAATTTGCCATATGTTTCAATAAGAATGAAGCGCCAGGTTACATGACTGGCCCAGACGCCTTCGTTGGTTACGCCGTCGGTGTGAGGCACTCTCATTTGGATTGTGCTGGATACAGCTTCGATCAAAAGTACCTTGGCCGCGCGGAAGATGTGGAAAAAGAAGTGAAAGCCATGTACGAGGAGGCTGTCTGGCGTATGATCACCAACAGTTTGGTGATGTGTCTGTTTGCAAGGGGTGTCTACACACCCAAAACAGTTTTGGAATGTTTGAACGTCGTTGGATATAATTTGGATGAACAATCCCTCGATCGAGTGGCCCACACTATACACGGCATGAAGTACATCATCAAAGAAAAACTGGGCTTCGACTTTGCAAAGTTGAATCTTCCTAAGAAACTACTCACAGTTTACACGAGCAGAGGCAAAATGAACGAGGATAGTTTCAAAAAGAGAGTAGAATTTTATTCAAAACTCGTTGAAGAAGATAAAGAACTAGCCTTACGCGCGGTTTGAACCTTTTCTGGGAAGACAGAAGTCATCCAGATCAACGTGTAGGTCGAGGCTAAAGCCATCCCAACGCATATGAGTGCAGCTATGTGCACGTGGACTTTCATAGGTGATAGAAAGAGAACCGAAAAGCCCAGAGCCACACCGAACGCGTTGGCGAGTATTGGACGCCGCGTGAGTCGATATGCTTCATTAGCAGAGTTATGTTTGACATAAGCACAACTGAAATGAATCGCGTAATCTATACCTGCGCCTAGAACGATGTTCAGCAAACAAGCACTCACAGCGTTGATGGGGACTCTGAAAAGGCCCATTGCACCGTAAAGACTAATCAAAGTTGCAGCGATGGGGACGCAACTTATAAGACCGAGTTTGAAATTTTTCAACATCGATCCCATCATGAGTACGATGACGAGGAGTGCAAAGATCAAACTCACTTTCAAGTTCTCTACGACGAATTCGTTCATCTCCATGTACTTGAAATCTTCCCCTGATAGTTGGATGGATTTCACCGAACCCGATACGTGCGAAGATGCAACTTTTTCTATTTGGCTGTAAGTTTTCCTGTCGACGCGTTTCGGAAAAACGATCATCAGCAACGAACTGTTCTTTCGATCGTAGAGCATACCTTCAGGTATCAACATTGGAATGAAACTACGTAGCGTTTGGGGAAAAATTTCAAAAAGATCAAGAATGGAGAAAGTTCTCACACAATAATCTTTCAGGCTCTCTCTAACCATCCTGAGTGTTTCAAGACCTTCTGAGCTCAACACATCGACGTTCAAATCGATCTTCATGAATATGGGAACCTTTATGCCAGCGATGGTTTCAACCACTCGTGCACCCTTCATGACTTTCGAGCTAGGTCTGAAAAAGATGAGGGAATGAAACTCTGATTCAACATTGAAGATGAACAAGCAGAAGAAAAAGATCATTGTGAAAAACCAAACCAAATTCCATCTCTTCCTCACCGATTGATCCGAAAACTTTGTTTCAAAGTTCCTCTTAGGATCAATCAACGTTGCGATCGGAGGCAAGAAAACGAAGGTGACCAAACCCGATGTCCCAACACCGATTGCCCCACTGAAACCTAGTTCCCTCATCACCGGCGAGCTGGTCAAACCGAGGCTCAGAAAGCCAACGATTGTTGTGAGGACGGTCATCAAGAGCGCAACAAAAGTTTCTCGCATCGCCCTGTAAGATCTTTCGAATCTGTTTGGATCTTTTATCGCTAGGTACCTGCTGAAATAATGTAAAGCTGCTGAGCTGCCCATGATCAAAGTTATGAACGGCATCAGGACGTTCTCCATAGTGACTGGTTTACCCACGAAAGCGTACGTACCTAGCAAGTAGACCGTTGTCAGTGAGCTTGGAAGGAACGCGAGTACCGCCGCCCAGAAATTTTTCAACGTGAAGAAAAACACCGCGAACATGACCAACAGAGCGATCGGTGTTAAATAAACAAGGATCATCCTCACATAATCCATCGCCATAGCACCGATGTATGAAATTCCGAAGATGAATCCACCTTTCTTTCTCACAACCTGATGAATCTTGCGCGCAGTCGATTCTGGATTTTTCGAGATAAACGCAAGTAAAAGAGCATATTCTCGGTTTTCAAATTGGCCGATGAGCTTGAGTTGCCTAGCCAAAGCACTGTTTCTGCCGATGGTCAAAGGAAACTCCAGCGGGTTGATGACCATAGAAATTTCATCAAATTTGCGAATTTCTTGGACGATAGCAGATACACCTGTTCGATCCTCACACGGAACAGCAACGATGGCGATATCTTTGAGCGAAAAACTTTTGAACAGTTCCCTTTCGGCATGAACATAACGCGATTCTTTGGAAACTTGTGTTTTGAAATAGGCTCTCACCCGCAATTTAGGAAGCTGTGAGCCTGTAAGAATCCCGAGAATGAGCATGAGGACGAGTGACAACCAAGGTTTCTTTATCCAACCCATCGCTTATTTCCCTGATAGAATTTTAACAAGAGGAGGGTTCAAGACTGTGAGGTTGGTCGATACACATGCACATCTCCATTTTCACCACTTCGAAAAAGATTTAGAACAAGTCCTTCAAAAACTGGATTCGTACAATTTCGCGTTCGTCGTGAATGTGGGTATAAACATCGAAGATTCAAAAAGAACTGTTTCTTTTTGCGAAAAGCACGAAAAAATTTATTGTTCTATAGGAGTTCACCCGCACGAAGCGGGGAAAGTGAACGATGATTTTTTAGAAAATCTCGAACAATTACTGTCGTGCAAAAAAGTTGTGGCCATTGGTGAGTGTGGCTTGGATTATTACAGGATGTTTTCAGACAGAGATCAACAGAGAAGAGTCTTTGAAGCACAATTGAAGTTCGCAAAGGAAGTGGATCTTCCCGTCATAGTACACATCAGAGACGCTTACGCAGAAGCCTACGAAATCATAAATAAGGTGGGATTACCGATGAGAGGTGGTGTTGTGCACGCGTTCTCGGCGGATGAAGAGTGGGCGCTGAAGTTCGTCGAACTTGGCATGTACATAGGTATCGGAGGTCCATTAACTTATCCATCCAACCACACACTCAAAAGGATCGTTAGAACGATAGGTATCGAGAACGTACTGAGCGAAACTGATTGTCCATATCTAGCTCCCCAACCTGTTCGAGGAAAGAGGAATGAACCAGTTTATGTCAGGTTTGTGGTTGAGGAGATCGCGAAAATTCTAAATATGAATCTAGAAGAAGTTTCCGAAAGGCTCGTCAACAATGCTGAGGAACTCTTCATGTGTTGATAGCTTCGCTGTGTTTTGAGAACCACCGTAGCGCAGGAATGGAGACGAACAACGCCACGATGAAAATCAGCGAAGAAGTCATAAAAACCCATCTGTGTCCAAGTTTACCAGCGATCTGAGTTGACAGCACGGGTATGAAAGTTCTACTGAAGATGTTCAAGCCTTGAAAGAAACCTTCCCACCTGCCAAGTTCCCGTGGTGATATACCAAGCTTTATGGTTTCCTTGGCCGGGAACCACAAAATGAAACCTGCACCCATGATCACGTGAGCACCAAAGAAGAGATAAACGTTGGGAACAAACCACATAATGAACGTGAAAGCTATCAATAAGGCACCAACAATCAAATTGATAACTGGGCCAAAATTGATTTTCTTCCTCCAGAAATAAAAAAGAACCACAGAAGCAGAGAAGATCATTTCGAAAAGGAAAGGAGAAGAACTGTCAAGTTTGAATCGATCCATGAGATAGTAAGAGATGATCAAAAAGCTCGAAAAGCTGAATGAAGTGTAAGCGAGATATTGATGCAACATGATCGAGATGAAGGCGCCGTTCGAGTTGGAAGCAAGCACGTGACCTTCATGTAAATTCGAACCAGTTTCAACGCGTGGCAAGATCTTCAAGAAAGAAAAAGCATAGAACAAATTTGCAAAGAAGATTGAAATGAAAATGGACAGCAAAAATCTTATATCCTTCATGTACCTTGCCAAAACAAAAACTAAAAAGAAATACACGGTAGCTTTAGTGGACTCCGTGATCAAGAATTGGGTGGAGTAGATTTCCTCACGCTCATTCGGGGGAAACAACGCTCTTTCATACATCACTTGACATGGATAAAATATGTCAGCAACGCCAAGTAAAAGCTGAGCCACCACGAAACTGTACACGTTACGTACAGCTGCGAACAACAAACTACCACTAGCAAAGAAACTACGTGCTACAGCTAGACCGTAATTGACACTCATGCTTTCAAATTTTCTTCCAAGCAAATAAGTGAGCATTGCTTGAACCACGTACGAAAAACTGAAAAGCCAGCCCAAATTCTCGATAGAGATGTTCAAAACCTTGCCCAAGGTTGGAGCAGCTATGATGGCAGAAAAGGAAAATCCTGTCAGAGAGTATATAACTAAATACCTCTTCACTTCCTTTGGTAGATTCTTCCACATACTCATCACCTGCTCGTTCTTCTCATTATTAATTCAAGAGTAAATGAATCTACACTTGAAATGAGAAGGCCCTTTGGTAGAATATTTAACGAAACGAATCGCTCCGGCGTAGCTCAACCGGCAGAGCGGGTGGCTGTTAACCACTAGGTTGCAGGTTCGAGTCCTGCCGCCGGAGCCAAAATCCTTAGATACATTTTCGATCGAATGGCGGGTTGGACCCGCCGTATTTTTATGATGTCCTTGACCAATCCTTCGCAAGAAAAACCGCTCCATCTCGGAGCGGCTTTTATGTTGATTTTCAAATTAACAATTTGCCAGGTAGGCTGAATCAAAGATCCTACTTCTCCGAAATGTTCTTTGTTGCGTTCGTCGCAAAATTCAACCGTTTTTATTTTAGCAGAAAAAACCACCTCGAGAACAGCTACCATGCAATTTCATATTATTCCAACTCGCTATGAATTTTTTTGAAAAGTGAAGGGATCTCGAGTTTCTGTGGACATTTACTGAGACATTCGCCGCACTCGGTGCAAAAGGCGGCCGCTATTTTTTGGCTCTTAAACCACGCGTAGATTCCCTTACCACCTTGTATGTCTTCGAACATGATCGCTTCATTGTACAGTCTGAAGTTAGCAGGTATATCTACACCGTTTGGACAGGGCATGCAGTAACCGCACTCTGTACAATTGATGACGGTGAAGGATTCTAGAGTCTGCCTCACTTTCTCGATCAATTTCAATTCTTTTTCGCTCAAGTTGTTTGGAGTCAGAAGATTCGCTATTTGAACGTTTTCCTCCACTTGTTCGAAATTACTCATCCCACTCAGAATCACTGACACCTCTGGAAAGTTTGCAAGCCATTTGAACGCCCACTCAACGTTGGATCTTTCCCTATTTTCTTTCTCAAGGATGCTCATGACCTTTTTTGGCAATCTTGCAAGTTTTCCTCCCTTGAGTGGTTCCATTATTACAACAGCGAGTCCCTTCGAAGCCGCATAACGAAGACCTCTCAAGCCAGCTTGATAGTTAACATCCATGTAGTTCAGTTGAATTTGGCAGAAGTCCCATGAGTATCCATCCACTATTTCTTTGAAAACATGGTATTTATCGTGGAAGGAAAAACCGACAAACTTTATTTTCCCTTGCATCCTCGCCCTATCGGAAAACTCAAAGAACCTGAAGGCTTTTATTTTTTCCCATCTTTCTTTTGTGAGCGCATGCATGAGGTACATATCTATATGATCTGTTTGTAGTTTTTCGAGTTGTTCATCCAAAAATTTGTCGAAATCTTCACAACTTTCCACCTTCCAAACAGGTGATTTGGTGGCTAGAAAAACTTTCTCCCTGTAACCGTCTTTCAGCGCTTTTCCAACAACTTTCTCGCTGTTTCCCCTATGGTAAGGGTACGCAGTGTCAATGTAGTTCACCCCATGATCGATCGCATACCTGATCATCCTTATTGCTTGCTCCTCATCGATTTGTGATTCATCGTTGTTCACCACTGGAAGCCTCATGGCACCAAAACCTAGAATAGAGCATTTCGCATTCGTTTTTCCAAAGTCTCTATAGAGCATACTTCAACCTCCAAGAATGAATATACAACATCTGAATCTGAGCTTGTAAACCTCATTCGGAGAGATCCATCGATCACGCTTTTTCCCAGAACGATCAACAAAAAGGGAGCACAAATGTGCTCCCTCACGCTTAAATCACTGGTAGCCCCACGGGGAATCGAACCCCGACCTTCGGACTGAGAATCCGATGGACTAGCCGTTATCCTATGGGGCCACGCATTTTTTATTATACCACATCTTTTACTCAGTCAAGCGATCGTTTTTATCGTATCTTGGTACTAAAAGTAGTATAAACTATTTTAAAGGATCTGTCCAGCGGGGGATGAACATGTCGAGCAAAGGCGGTGTGATCCTGCTCGACTTTGAGGGAACGTACCTATTTCAAGAAAAACTCTCTGAGAAAGCCACACGGATCGATCTGAGCCACCTCAAATCTACCAAGTATATGTGCAATCGGGTGACTTTTGAGCGCGTCAGGAACGTTGTTGAGAAACGTCCCAAATTGGCATTTTTGAGCGATTCTGCTTATCATCACTTCACTTATCTTTTTTTGTCCATGATCGATGTTCCCTTCGAACTGGTTGTTCTCGACAACCATCGAGACGATATGAACAGGCACTCAGCTTTCCTCACATGTGATTCTTGGATAAAGAACTCAGAGAGATTGAAAAATCTCAGGAAGGTACACATAATCAAAAAGAAAGACGAACTTCCAGATCGCGTTGAACATCCTGTCTATTTGAGCATAGACAAGGATGTCATATCGGATCAGTTCATTGAACTCGGTTGGGATCAGGGACAAATCGATCTTGATGAATTTTTCACGATGGTTCAGCACGTATGTGAGCGTTTCGAACTGCTCGGAGCTGACGTGTGCGGTGAACCAAGAGATCCATTTCAACTCAACGTCAGCGAACAGATCAACTTGCGTTTACTCGAGATCATTTTAAACGGTATAGAAAGAATTTTCATTGAAACGACTTTTAAACTTTCTTCGGAGGCTCTCCTCTCTCAACGAAACTCATCGTGACCATTGAGAGGGACACGAATATGGCAGAAAAAATGAAGAGCGTCCAATATCCAAGGAGATCCAGTATCAGACCGGTGAGTGGTGGGGAAACTATGTTTGCAAGCATCGAAGAAAAATAGTAAAGCCCAGTGTAACCCCCCACTTTCCAAGTTGGTGCCATGTCTAGGACCATCGGTAACGAGTTAACGTTGGTCAAAGCCCAACCGATACCACCAACTACGAACAGAAAGAGAAATGGCTCAATCAATTGCTCTCCGCTCATTCTGAAAGACAAAAGTGTCCCGATCAAAAGACAGACGATCGTGCTGACCAAGCCAGCTAGTATCGTTCTTTTTCTACCAAACTTTGCACCGATGTAACCTGCAGGCACTGAAAAAATCATGAAAGCAAGTGAAAGCATTCCAAGCATACCGGTGGCGATGTACTCCGGCAGATTCAGGTAAAATTTCGCATAACTGGTGAAGAACGTCTCGAGGGCGTTGAATCCCACGAACCACAGAAAGATAGAAAGAAGCATGAAAAAGAGACTTTTCTCTTTCGAAAACATAATCTCCTTCAAGTTCTCCACCAGTTCTGCATGACTTTTTGTAAAAGTCTCTCTCAATTTGAAGCCGGATCTGACATCTTTCTGAACAGGTTCTTTCACAAACAAAACAACGAAAAGATTCGCCAGAAGGAGTAAGACTGAACCAACGGCGAATGGATGGATCGGAGAAATCTGATACAAAAATCTTCCGGACAAATAAGCTAACATGGCACCCAAGCCACCCATGAAGTTGATGATCCCATTGGCTTGGCTTCTGTATTCAGACGCTGTTGTGTCTGGCATGAGTGCAATCAATGGAGATCTGAACAGTGCCATGGAGAAGTTCATGATGACGATGCTGAACGTTATGGCAGCAAAGTTCGAGTGCTTCCAAGAGATCGGTATGAGCAAGAAGAAGACTGCAGCCAACGGTGCTCCAATCAGAATGTACGGTTTTCTTCTTCCAAACTTTGTGAAAGTTTGATCGCTGAGTGCTCCAATGTAAGGCGTTAAAGCTACAGCGAAGATATTGTCTATGGTCATGTAAGTACCGACGATGAAAGAAGACAGACCAAAGGATTTGAGAAATATAGGAACGTACGCATTGTACAATGGCCAAACGATGTTTATACCAAAAAAACCAAAACCAAGAAGCCAAAACTTCAACATGGCTCACACGATCATTCTGTCAAAATCGTTTGGAATTACGACCTCACCTTCGAAGATTTCTTCAGCTTTCTTCTTCAACTCGACTATGTGTTCCTCCAGTTCTGGGCCAAGGTGAACTAGACAGAGAGTTTTTGCACCAGCCTCTTTAGCGATTCTTGCAGCGTCTTCTACACAAGTGTGACCCTCTTTCCTACCAGTTATGGTTTCACTGCACGTAGCTTCGTGTATCAATACATCAACGTTCTTCGATCGTTTAACCACTTCTTCACACGGTTCCGTATCGCTCGTATAAACGACAGAGGCGTTAAAAGTTGTGATCTTCAAGCCGAAATTCGGAACAGAATGTCTCACGGGAAAACTCTCCATCCTGAACGGTCCTTCAAAGAGTACAGACCCGACTCTGACAGGTACAAGCTCGATGGAAAAATCCCCTCGGACAAGGCCGTAAATCTTCAGAACTTGTTCCACATCGACTAAAAAATCTTCTCCAAGGTATACCTTGATGGAATCTTTACCTGAAAGCCTCAGCATCTCTAAAAGTGAAACAAGACCGTATGAATGATCTACATGTCGATGCGTTACTATGACGGCTTTCAAATTCATCGGATTGTATCCTGCTTTCAATAACTTTCCAAAGGCGTTACCAGGACAATCGACCAAGACGTCCTCGATCAAGAAAGATGTGTTATCTCGATGGACATTCGACACTGCCGCAGAAGTTCCCAAAAATATTATTCTCAACATCATCACCCAGATTCGATTATATTCTAAAGGAAACATCGGCCCGAGCGATAAAATATAGTGACGGAGGGTCAACGCATTGAAGATCAGTTGGATCTTTTTGATCATTTTCATTGCTTTGATCTTGCTGATCAATTCGTGTCAAAAAACAACCAACGATATTCCCGTAATGCTGTCGATCAATCCTCACACACCAACGCCGGGCAGTACTGTAACGATCGTTGTTGACACCTCGTTCAATATAGGTGTCACTCTGGCTGGCATCTCGATAGACGGTGTGATCGTGCACAGTGGCAATAGTGTGCCTCTCACTTACCAATGGCAACCACTTGAGGCGAAACAATACAAAATCCAAGGTTTCGTTGAAAACATCTTCGGTCAGAAAGGTGCTAGGGAGGTCATCGTGAAAGTTATCGATACGACCAACCCGATCATACAATCTCTCTCGGTGCTTCCCCAATATCCGGAGGAAAATTCTCCTGCGTACCTTTCTCTAGTTGTGAAAGATCCAGAAGGTGCCCCTCTGAAGGTGGAAGTGACGATAGGTTCAATATCAAGAGTGATCGAGACGACCGAAAGGGCGATCGTTGTACCATTGCCTTCGTTACCTCAAGGAACTTACCCACTGAACGTGTTAATCTCGACCAGCAACATCGCAATGACCGCTACCTCAACAATCTTGAGTGTCCTTCCGAAAGATACATCTTCCCCACAGATAAGTTTGAGTTTTGCCAAAAAAGTCTTTATAAAAAAGGAACCGGTGACCGCAAAGGTGCTGGTTCAAGATGATACGCAGATAAATTCCATCAACGTAGAGGTGGATGGAAAAAATGTCTATTCAAAAACTTTTGGAAAGGCAGATTCGGTGGATCTGGCCTTGATGTTGGGTACTTTCAACGATAGTGGCTATCATTCGGTGACGGTCATATCAACCGATGGGAGGGGAAAAACCAGCGCTAAAGGTGATTATTTTGCGGTTGGAACTGGCCCAGCGGATGTAAAACTTAAAGTCAGCAACAACACTCCAGTTCCAGATGAACTTGTAAAACTTGAGGCCATAACGAACGAGCTCAGTGTAAAGAAAGTCAGCTTCTCTGTAGACTCCACATCATTGACACCTGCTGCGAGTTTCACAGCTTTCTGGAAAGCTACTTTGCCTCCCACGCACACGCTTTCGGTGTTCCTCGAAACTGATGATGGCCGAGTTGGTCTCGATGCAGTGCAAGTTTATGTGGCAGATTATGAACCACCCAAGATCGATTCGTTCAGCATTGGTCCCCATTCGCTGAAGGAAGGTGCAATCACCATAATCAATAGAGGTTATTACACCATCAAACTGTCGGTGAGCGACAGTTCAGGTTTACCATCTACCCCTTCAATCAACATTGCATTTTCGCCTACACCTTTGCTTCCCCCTTATACTCCACCTCCTACTGGTTACCTTGTTCCTTTGGTTCTAAGCAGCATGACTCCCGATACGAAGAAAGCTGAATACATCGGCGCGGAGGACCTGACTAAACTTGCGACCGGTACTTATTACGTGGTACCTTTGGGTATAATCGATATCTACAATAATCCTGTCAAAATCAAGCAGTTTGAAATCGTTTTGAAATAGAGTCCTCATCCGGTAAAATTTGATCAAGAATGCGAAGGGGGGAAAATTCATGAACAAACTTTTCAGAGAATTCATTGCTTTCCTTAAACAGTACAACGTCATAGGTCTGGCTGTGGCGATCATCATAGGGGGTAAACTCAATCAGTTCGTGAGCTCTTTCGTCAACGATCTTCTGATGCCTCTAGTTTTTCAACCTGCTTTGAGAATGGCCAAGGTGGAATCCATAGAACAACTCCAATATAAAGCCATCTACTGGGGTAAGGTCATATCGGCAGGTATCGATTTCGTTATAGTTGCGTTCATCGTGTTCATGCTCATAAGAACCATGAACAAAGCTGCAGAAGTTGCTAAGAAAAAACAAGCTGAAAGAAATCACTGATTTTTCCTAACCTTCTAAACAGTGTGTCAAATGAATGCTACAATTGCTGGGGTTCGATCAAAGTTCAGTTTTTGATCTCTCCATTTTTGTTTGTTCTCAGCATGTACACATCCATGCCACCAGTTCCCATTGATGCGGTGTCCCCAACGATCATGAAACCATCTGGGAGAGCTTGAACACCATAAGCCGTATCGAGCTTACCACCACCATGGTTTTTGATCCACTGAATCTCACCTTTGAAACCGATTTTGATCAGATAAGCATCGTCCAACAAAGAGTTCAACGGTATACCATGACCAACGATCAAATATCCATCGGACGTCTCAACTACAGAGCGTGCCGTGTGTGGCGTGGGAGTTTCTATGACCTTCTCCCATTCAACTTCACCGTTTTTCGAAAATTTGATTATGTAATAATTACTCAAGAACTGCTGCGATTCACGCCATCCTACAGCTACATGACCACCATCGGTGGTTCTCAAAACCCTACGCAAGCCATCTTCATAAGGTCCACCTAACGTTTTTTCTTTCAACACCTCTCCATTCTCTTTCAACCACACAACGTAGGCATCATAGTTGCCAACCCATTTGCCGGATTTATCAATGGTACCAGAAACACCTGACATACCCACCGCGATGAAACCGCTCGACGTTCGTTCTATCCACGAAAAAGTTTCATTCGCTTCACCACCGTAGTCTTTTTGCCAAAGGATTTTGCCCGTCGTATCTATCTTGATCAGATAAGCCTGGCGAGCCTTCTCTTGTATTGACATCGTGCTGCCGGCGATGATGAATCCATCCTCCACCACCAAGATACAACTCGCAATGTCATCTTGAAGGCCTCCGTAAGTCTTCTGCCACAAACTGTTCCCGTTCTCATCGATCTTGACAACATAAACATCGCTCTTACCGGTATCGGTTGACCTCGTCCAACCTGCAATTAAGTATCCATCTTTAGCTTTGACTACGCAGTTTGCTGAATCATCGTCGCTGCCTCCAAAAGTTTTGTACCAAACCACTTGCCCACGCTGATCGACTTTCAAAACTAGTACATCGAACTTTCCAGCGCCGTAAGAAGATGTGGCACCCACGATGAGAAAATTGCCATCGGTTGTAACGATCACATCCCGAGCGTAATCAAGATTATTACCACCGAACGATTTTTGCCAAGTTGTTTGTGCGAATGTACTGGCAAAAACAAGTAAGAAAAGTAAAAAAGTAATTTTGATCAACTCAACCTGAAGTTTTGAGCGCAAAAATCATCACCCCTATCCCATGATCCACTCGGCATATTAGAAAATCATTAGAAAAACATGCATGATTAAAACTATGAGGCAAAGAGGGCAGATTCACATTAATCAATCATTGCTCTCGGTGTCTGAGCTTTTTTGGACGTGGGATACGCCTGATTTCGACGACTTTCCCGATGAGCTGAAAGCGTTCTAGTTTTTCGATAAAAATAGGAGCATACTCAGTGTTGTCGTTCAAGAGCATGATATCGTTATCGGCTTTGAAAAAGCGCTTCACACGAATAACATTCATGTACAAGCCCACGACAATTTCGCCGTTTTGAATTTCGTCGATCGATGTGCGTTTGACGAACACGACATCTCCATCGCGTATTTCTGGTTCCATACCTTTATCATGGACTATAAAAGCACAATCAACGTCTACGATGTCGGTTGGGACGAGCTTGATTGGCTCTAGCGAACCTGGAAAAGTTTCGCTTTCAACGGCCATATTTGTATCGTAGACTGGTACCAACTTCCGTGCGGTTGGCAAAGGGATGGGAATGACTTCATCATCGCTGAAAAAATACTTGACATCAACTCCGAGTGCTCCCGCTATTTTGTACAGCATGCTGATAGTGATGGCTCTTTTATCGCGTTCGTAGTACGACACTGTGGTTTGATCCACTCCAAGCCTTTTTGCTAGTTCTGCCTGACTGATACCCAACTTTGTACGCAACTCACGGATCTTTTTTCCAATCATAATACTCTCCCCATAAACATTATCTCACCGTATGATCTTCCATCAAAGGTTTTTAGCTTTAATTTCATATTCTTGCTACTTGACCAAAAAATCGTATCAACACTACCATGATTCTATCATGATTCTATCATGATTCTGATACCACCTACAAAAAGTCTTTGTAACCATAAGAGAAACACTTCCATACGCAATCTTCGATCCGAGTCTTGTGATTCGATAACTTACAGCAAGTCTGCCTTTGGTTTCCAACCGATCTGTTCAAAAATCGAATCGAAAACTGAACCGAGGGCCTAATCTTAATAATTCCCCTTGCGAAAAAATTACACACAGAGTGAGATGTTACCCTCGACCGGAAAAATCAGTCTAGAGGATTTCGAAAGACAATCAGTCGATACATAGAAAATTTAGAGGTTCATCTAAAAAAGAGGGGATACCGTTTCGGTATCCCCTACTTAACTGGTAGCGGGGGCAGGATTTGAACCTGCGACCTTTGGGTTATGAGCCCAACGAGCTGCCTGGCTGCTCCACCCCGCAACGCCGTTTTACATATTAGCACAGGCTTGGTTCGCTGTCAAGTTTTTCCAAGATCGAAAGTTTGTGAAAATCTCTCTCAAAACTATCCATCGAAGTGATGTGTTTCGTGTAATTTTACTCATCGTTTCTCACTTTCTCAACGTGCATGTCAAAGACTGTTAAGCTCAAGAAGTTATGATTTTTGGTGTCTTTTTGCTTTTGTCATTCTTACCTGTGGGAGGGAGAAAGGATGGAGAAGCTCTTTCGTTTGAAAGAGCAAGGTACAACGGTGCGTCGTGAAATCATCGCTGGAGTGACTACCTTTTTAACAATGGCCTACATCGTGTTCGTGAACCCTTCGATCCTCATCAATGTTATTCCTGGAGCAACCCCTGGAAGTGATCTCTATACACAGTTCTTCGGAGCGTTCATGGTCGCGACGATTTTTGGCTCAGTTATCGCTACGCTCATCGTGGGTTTATATGCGAATTATCCTTTCGCACTCGCCCCAGGCATGGGTTTGAATGCCTATTTCGCTTTTACGGTGTGCCTCAAGATGGGTATCGATTGGAGAGTGGCACTCGCGGCGGTGTTCGTGGAGGGTATCATCTTCATAGTGTTGACGATCACCGGAGCGAGAACTTTCGTGATAAAGGCGATACCAACCTCGGTGAAACTCGCGACAGGTGCTGGCATAGGTTTGTTCATCGCCTTCATAGGTTTGAAGAGCGCAGGTATAGTGATCAGTGATCCTGCAACCTTTGTGAGCCTTGGTCACATGACTGATCCGAACGTTTTGGTTGCGATCATAGGCTTTTTCATCATCGCGGCATTGTTTGCGATGAAAGTACCGGGCGCGATCATGATAGGCATTCTTGCTTGCACGGTCATAGGAGCTTTGCCAATTTTTGGTGTAACGAAGTATCAAGGTATCGTTGGAAAGATTCCAAGTGTGGCACCAACGTTCATGAAGATGGATTTCAATTTACAAGCGCTGGGTAGTGCAACTTTCTGGATGGTCGTTTTCACGTTCTTTTTTGTGGATTTCTTCGACACAGTGGGAACCTTAACGGGTTTGGCTGAATCTACAGGTTTTGTGAAAAACGGTGAATTTCCAAGGGCTTCAAGAGCTTACCTTGCCGATGCCGTTGGAACTTCCGTTGGCGCGATGTTTGGAACTTCCACGGTTACCACTTACATAGAGAGCAGTGCAGGTATCGCCGAAGGCGGAAGAACTGGTCTGACGGCTGTTACCGTCGCGGTTTTGATGCTCTTGATGCTCTTCTTCTCACCTTTAGCGATGACAGTCCCAGCTGCAGCGACAGCTCCAGCGTTGGTTTTCGTTGGTGTGCTGATGATGAAAAGTTTGAAGAAAGTTGACTGGGACGATGTGACAGAATCCATACCAGCTTTCATAACTTTGTTGATGATGCCACTCACCTACTCCATCGCGAACGGTATAGCACTCGGTATCGTTACTTATCCTATCGTCAAGCTTCTTTCAGGTAAAGGTAAACAGGTGCATTGGTTCACATGGGTTCTTGCGATCCTCTTCGTTTTCTATCTTGTGTTTCTAAGAGAGTGAAAGCGGGCACCTATGCCCGCTTTCAATTCAAGGTGAGTCTTCGTTCGGTTTTTCCTGTCAGATAGGCCACAACGATCTCGTTGAGCTTGGGATATCTTCCGACATCGTCATCCGTCTTCAACAACACTGACTGACCAACCAAGCCGATGACTTCACCAGAACGAATACTTTCACCTTTTTCGATCAATCTGTGGTTTTCTTTTGCTCCGTCGATGGAGTTTACATAAATTATTCTACCTTCTTTGATTATCGCTATGTGGGTCGCGTACTCTTCGAGTTCGAATATCTCGTGCGATGAGACCAAAACAGCCTTTTCGTTCTTAGCGTACTCTTTCAAGAGCGACATGACTTCCAACCTCACAGTTGGATCGAGATGTTGTGTTGGCTCATCCAAGATGAGCAGGTCTGCTTGGCTACAGACGCACAGACCAACCAAGAAAAGCGTTTTCATTCCAATCGAATAAGATTCGATCTTTTGAGAAAGATCGAAACCATAGCGAGCCACGAAGTTCGAAAAGATCGAATCGTTCCAGTTTGGATAAAAATTCGACCACAAATGAACGTAATCCGACGCAGTGAAGTTTCTGAAAGTGATCCTTTCTTCAGGAACAACGGCTATTTTTTGCTTGGCTTTGACCGATGAGACGTGTTGAAAAGTCTCACCGAACAGCACGATCGTTCCTCCATCCGGCTTGATCACGCCCGAGAGGCATTTTATCGTTGTAGTCTTCCCTGCCCCATTGGGTCCAACGAGAGCCAGAACATTTTTAGGTTCGATGGAAAAAGATACATCGCTCAAAACTTGTTTGCCTGAAAAATTCTTTCTCAACTGTTCCACTTTGATCATTTTTCCCCACCTCTCTGTGTGAAGAGTTTGTACGAAGCGTAGATTATGAAGAGTGCGAATGCTGCTGAAAGAACGATGTTGTCTTGCCTTATTGGACTGATGAGTTTGTATGGATTAAAATTTGCAGACAACCTTGATGAACCGATCGAACTCACAACGAGATCGAAAAGAAGAAACAAAAATGCCGCACCGAATGGATCCATCCCCACGCTCACCGCCGACAACACGATGCCCAGATAAGCCCACAGAAAGATCAAAGATTTGAAGAGCATCACCCAAGTTTCGACAGTTCTCGAAGCGAATGGAAGCCCAGCGAAGAATGAAACAAAAAGTAACAATGTGAGGAAAGCGTACTCGAACAGAAAGATCCGTTTCCGCGTGAGTGGAAGATACAGTAAAAGATCGAGCCGTTTCTGTCTCACATCGCTGGCGATGGAAAAGATCACCAGAAAGAAGAAACCGAACGCTTTAGCTGCAAATTCGGGTAGCATCGAAATTACAAAGAAGAACACCATGCTTGGAAACTTTTCGAGCAATTGCTTTCTAACATACGCATCAAAACTTTTCATTCCTCCACACCTCCTCAACCAAGACCAAAGTCGTGTAAAGATCTAAACCTTTCGATTTGAGATTCATCACCAACTCTCTAATCATTGTGATTATTTGGTTGTCGATCGACAACTCCTTCGCCACGAAATAGCCAACACCCTGTTCTGCAATGAGATAACCTTCGATCTTCAGTCTATCAAGAGCTTTCAAAATCGTGTTGATGTTAACGTCAAATATCATCTCTAGCTCGCGAACGGTTGGAAGTTGCTGACCAGCTTTGAGGTTGCCGAGCAGGATCTCGGATTTGATCTGGTTCACTATTTGAAGATAGGCTGGTATACCGCTGTGCTTATCGATCTTTCTGAGCATCTTTATCACTCACTCAACACTTTCACATTCGAACTTTGAACATGTAGCGTGGTTTTGGATATATTTCTTACGTTGACTGTACCGCCCGTGCCGTTCAGAACTAACTTGAGCGGCTTGTTACCAGTCACATCCACATTTCCATTCACACCTGTGCCATCGATTAGAACCGATTCACAATCGTTCAGCTCAATCTTGAGAGAAATGCCGGTGCCATCGATTTTCATCTCGTTGAAACTGTATTTTCCCCCCAGCTTGATCCCAGTTCCATCCAACTGTAACTTTTCCCCAACGAAAACACCATCGATGTTTACTCCAGTTCCGTTCACAAGCAAACGTTTACTGTGAATGTTTCCCTTCGCATCGACGGCAGCAGCCTTCATTTGCAATTCTTCTAAAGAGCAATCTCCGTTCAGTGAGATCGAGACTGCGCTGATTTGAAGCGATTTCAATCCCTCTTTCCCAACTCGGACGATGTACTTGCTCGCTTTCTCCCCTCCAGTGAGCTTGAATCGATCTCCGTTCATCGAAAATTTGAGATCTTTCGGAAATTCGATCGAACTACCTTCAATCAAGAAAATTTCGAGAGATCCATTCACGTCGATCGATACGAGAGACTTGATCTGAACCTTCTCAGTTGGCCTTTGCTCCGTTTCGAATGAGAAGAACGGCCAACCTGTCAAATTCTGCAGAGCTTGAAGTATGACTCTTGAGTACAGATTAACCGTCAGTGGCAACAGAAAG
Source organism: Pseudothermotoga sp. (assembly GCA_025060105.1). Lineage (NCBI taxonomy): Bacteria > Thermotogati > Thermotogota > Thermotogae > Thermotogales > Thermotogaceae > Pseudothermotoga > Pseudothermotoga sp. Next base: position 20,184 of record JANXCS010000008.1, read on the forward strand.
ATCACGATGGAGAGTACGATGAAGCCTCCGATGTGCTTGATGTACGATTTCAAATGTACAGCGAGCACAACAACACAAGCGAGGGTGATAATGAATTTGAACGGTACAAAGGGTGTGAGCCAACCCAGAACGCCGAGAACTGCAACTGTGAGGGCAGCTTTGAGTAGATTGGATTCAAAGACATAATTCATAGTTTTACCTCCTTTGTTATAGTGTTATATTTATATAGAACACTATGACTATGACTTTGACATGTCATTCTTGTTCCAATAATGTTTCAAAGCCTTCCAGAAGGTCTTGAACTGTCGAAATCAGTGTGGTAATATAATAACTGCCGATGTGCCGAGGTGGCGGAAATGGCAGACGCGCATGACTCAGGATCATGTGGGTTTCCACCCGTGCGGGTTCAAGTCCCGCCCTCGGCACCAAGAGGCCGGGCGCACCGGCCTCGAATTTTGTTTGGAGGTTCACCCTTGGAGCAAGTGGAGATCTTCAACTTACCGATCATCATAGGCAGTTTCGAACAGATATTTTTGCAAATCAAAAACAGGATTTCTCAGCGTCAAAAAACTTTTGTTGTGACAGCTAATGCCACGATAGTTGTGAGATCGATAGAAAATCCACAATACAGGAAGATAGTTCAGAACGCAGATTTGATCCTCCCTGATGGCTTCGGTGTGTTGTTAGCAATAAAAAGGTTTCATAAAAAAACCTCGGAGCGGATCACCGGTATCGACATGATGCTGAAGTTGTGTGAAGTTGCTGCTGAAGAGAACCTCAAGGTGTTCTTGCTCGGTAGCAAACCAGAAGTGGTCGAAAAGGCAGCTAAAAACTTGGAAAAAACCTATGGAAACATCATAGTTGGTTACCATCATGGTTATTTCGATGGTGATGGACCTATAGAACTCATTAAGTCTTCGAAAGCCGACCTGTTGTTCGTGGGGATGGGTGTACCAAAGCAAGAAATGTGGATAAGCGAAAACTTTGAAAAAGTCCCTGCAATTTTTGCAATGGGTGTCGGAGGTTCATTCGATGTGGTGTCTGGTTACAAAAAAAGGGCCCCAAAACTCGTGCAAGATTTGAGGCTCGAATGGCTCTACAGGTTTTTGCAATCCCCGTTTCAAAAAAAGAATGTACCAAGGGATGTCATCAAGTTGCTACGTTACATCCTCAAGCCTCCACGCGAGTTTTCAGTAAAAACATGACAGGCACACTCGTAAGCTGAAGCAGCAGAGACAGAAAAGCTGTGAAGATGATCGATCTTTGGTAGATCAAACCCATAGTGAAGCTTCCAGCGAACCATGCCACACCATAAATTGAGTTCAAAAGACCGTATGCAAAACCTCTCCTTTCAGTTGGAACCATGTTGGCCACCACTGCTTTCATCACAGATTCCTGAGCACCCATACTTATACCCCAAAGACTGACCCCGAGCACAACGACCATCTTGTTGGCCACAAGGAGCAGAAATGGGCTTGCGAATGCACCCAACGCTGTGGAGATCATGAAAGCGTTGATCCCAACTTTATCGTAAAGTTTTCCGAAGACAATGGCAGCTATCGCATCGACTCCCATGGCTATTCCATACAGGATCGGCAGGAACGCTGTGGAAAACAGCTGTTGTTTCGCAAGATGATAAGAGATCAGAGGAAAATCTATAAAACCAGCTGCCAAGAGGGAAACAGCCGTTAAGTAAAGAATCACTCTTCTTCCTAAAGGTTTGGTTTGTTTTTCGATGGGAATCACTTTTTCAAATTCTACAGGTCTGGGGAAAGAGAATCTCGCCAAAAGCAGCAGTGTCATGGAAATCACTGCAGGTATCATGAGCATTGCGAATCCAAAGTGATAACGCTCGATCTCTCGACCAGATTTGAAACTCAGCACGAGTGAAAGTAACAGAGGGCCGGTCACCGCACCGATTTGGTCCAAGGCTTCTTCCAATCCAAAACCAAGACCAGGACCAACCTGTTTGGCAGCGTACGAGACCATGCTGTCTCGAGCCGGTTTTCTGATTGCCTTTCCAGTTCTTTCGAGTATCATAAGGAGAACTGCGATCTTCCAATCGTAAACGAACGCGAGCATAGGAATGGCAAATAGATTGAAAGCATAACCTACCAATGTGATAGCCCAGTGGCGCTTGGTCCTATCGGCAAGATAACCACTGAAGAGTCTCAGTACATATCCTACGAATTCGCCGAACCCTGCCGCGAATGCGACCACAGCTGCTCCGGCACCGAGCTGTAACAGAAATGGACCCGCAACGCCTCGTGCACCTTCGTAAACCATGTCGGAGAAAAGACTCACGAAACCCATCAGGATTATGAACAACATGGCTTTGCTGATTTTCTTGTTCACTCGCAGTATCCTCCTTTCACCTTGGCTTATTATATGACTGAGAGGTGAAGGAATGAAAATAAAAAGGTTAGACGATTCAGTCGTTTCGAAGATCGCAGCGGGAGAAGTCGTCGTTGGAATCCACTCCGTCGTTAAAGAATTGGTTGAGAATGCTCTCGACGCCGGCGCGAAAAAGGTTGTGGTGGAACTGTTGAATGGAGGCAAGAGCGAGGTGAAGGTCAAAGACGACGGGGAAGGGATGAGCAAAGAAGACCTTTTGCTCTGTTATCTTCCACACACGACGAGTAAGATAGACAGTTTTTCCGATCTTTCATCACTCACTTCGTACGGCTTCCGCGGTGAAGCACTCCACTCGATCTGTTCTGTTTCAAAGGTGAAGATAATCTCTAGAGAGGTTTCCTCAGCGATAGGCCATGAGATAGAAGTGGTCGCTGGGAACTTGGTGTACGATAGGCCGGTCTATTCCGATATCGGTACGACGGTGATCGTGAGAGATTTGTTTTTCAATGTGCCAGCGAGAAGAAAGTTCTTGAAATCTTCAGCTATAGAATCTCGTATGGCAACGGAAATCTTCGAGAGATTCTGCTTGTCAAAGTTAAACGTTCACTTCGTGCTAGTGAAGGAGCAGCAACTTGCTTACGATCTACCACCTTCAGACCTTTTGCAGAGAGTGAAAGCGATCTTTCCTGATGTTTCCATAGACAGCTTGAAAACGTTTGAAATCGAGCACCACGGTATGACCTTGAAAGGTTGTCTGAGCTTGAGCTCTTTCTCAAAGAAAGGCTTGATAAACTGTTTCGTCAATGATAGGTTCGTGATCAATCAAACTCTCGTCAGTGCGATTTATGTGGCCTACGCCGATCTTTTAGAGAAAGGAAAACACCCATTCGTTGTGTTGAACCTTTCCATCAATCCAAAAGAAGTGGATGTGAACGTTCATCCACAGAAACTCGAGGTCAAATTCGTCGACGAAGAAGAGATCTTTAGATTCGTTCGAGACAGTTTGAAAAAATTTCTCTCAAAACCGACGGTCAGGCAGATCCAGATTCGAGAGAAACCTTTCGTTGCAGATTCCTATGGTTCCTACACGGCGAGGACGGAGCCAGAAGTCCTGGTCGAACCTGCCAAAGAAAAACTCTTGGAAGAGAGTAAGTTCAGAATCCTGGGTGTCGCAAAGGGGAGATACATTTTGTTGGAAACGGGAGAAAAATTGCTCATCTTGGATTTTCACGCAGCACACGAGAGGATCACTTTCGAACAACTCATGAAATCTTTGTTGGAGAGTAGTAGCAAGAAATTGCTTGTTGGATCGAGGTTGAAATTCAAGGAGACGGACATCGATTTACTCGTTTCTTCTCATGTTTTGAAACAACTCGGATTTGAATTGAAAGTGGATGGAAGAGATCTGGTTGTAGAGCAAATTCCAAACTGGATGGAGTTGTACGAGGTAGAAGAATTTCTGAAAGACTGCTTGGACGAACTGAAACTCGTGGACTTGCAGGGGATGAATGAAACGATCAAAAAGATCTTGGCAGATCATGCCTGTAAAAAATCGCTGAGAACGCGTGATAAAATCAGTGAATCTGAGATGTTGGAACTTGCCAAAAATATCGTCGAAGAAGGTTACAGTACTTGTCCACACGGAAGACCTCTGATGTTCTCGATAGATTTCAAAGATTTGGACAGATTTTTCGGGAGGGATTGAGTGGAAGGCGTGAGCATCAGGTGGGTGAGACTCTCGGATGCTCCACAATTGGTGGTTTTCAAAAAGACCGTGACTAGTGAATCGCCCTTTTTGATCACCTATCCAGACGAAGTTGAGGATGTCTTCGAAGCCAGACGATTCATAAGCATCTATTTGACCGACGATCGGCGCATCTTTTTGGTCGCGGAGCAAGGTGGACAGATCGTCGGCATGATAACGCTCGCAGGTTCTGCCAAGAGAAAAGTTTTGCACAAAGCGGAGCTTGGCATAAGTGTACGGAAATCTCATTGGGGTAAAGGTATCGGTAGTGCCTTGATGAGCGAGGCTCTGAAGATTGCCAAACAAAAGGGTTTCAAGAAGATCCAACTCGAGGTTATGGAGAACAACGAAAGAGCAATCAAGCTTTACCAAAAGTTCGGTTTCGAGATAGAGGGAAGAAAGAAAAAAGCCGTCTGCATGGATGGAAAATATCTAGACTTGTTGGTGATGGGTAAATGGCTCGAAGATTGATTCGTTTCACACTGCTGACTTTGACCTTCGCGATGATCGCGTGGTTCATCCCATCGTACTGGAACTGGTACATTGAAACCGAAAGGATGCAGGAACATTTCGTCGACGTCTGCCTTAGCTTGATCGAAGTTTCCTTAGAGAAAGTCGTCGTAGAATCTTTCTCTGAAACTTACCCTCCAGAATTTTCAAGCTACGTTGAGATAGCGAGAAAACTTGGAGGTTACGTGGGGTTCGATCCTAAACTGGGCAAAGCGGTGGTCGCAACGAGAGTGGGAACGACCGTGAAGATAGCTTCATTCACGATGAATCTCAGTTTTTCAAATTTCGTCTACTACGTTTGTGACCCCTCTGGTGTGGTGATCATCTCCTCGGAAAAAGTGATGGAGGGAAAGCGAATCGATCTGGCCTTGCCGAACCTTCAGGGTGTTAATTCTTCTATGGTCAAGTACAAAGGAAGACAGTATCTTTTCAAACAGAAGAACAATGAACGTTACGGATTCAGAATTCTCGCAGGAATACCTTACAAAAATGTCGCGATACACGGTTACGTAGTCTTGACTGTGGTTGTGGGGTTGCTTTCAATCTTTTTGTTTTCTCTAAAAAGATCTGACCTTTCTGAAGATCGATTCATTCAGATCGTACAAGAAATTATCGATAAGCGTAAGTTCGATGAGAAGAACATAAAGAACAAACAGTTGAGGGAGCAACTCTTCAAACTCGTGAACAAGTTGGAAAGGAACGAACGATTGCTCAAAGAAACGGTGGAAAAGTTAGAGAAGTTGAAGCAATTGCTCGAAGCGAAGAAGGATCGTTCATAAGTTCTGAACGAACACTAAGACTTCCGCAACGGCTACGAACAGTTCTTCTGGAATCTGCTGAAGAACTTCCAATTTGTACAGCTTGTACACCAGCTCAGGCGAGCGAACGATCGGCACACCATGCTTCTTGGCCTCTTCGAGTATTTTCCTTGCAACTTCTCCTTTACCTTTGGCTATGATGAACGGTGCATCGAATCTTTCTGGATCGTAACCCAGTGCCACCGCGATTTCACGCGTATAGTCCATCGATGCCATCCCCCAAGATGATTCTCACCAGAGAGAAACGTTTCGTCAAACGTGTTCTCAACTCTTCGAGTTTTTCTATAGCTAAAGCTTGTGAAAAGGACAACACGATCTGGTTCTGCCAAACATTTCCCTCGACGACGATAGGTTTAGAATCCTTCACGAAATCTATCCTGAAGGAATGATGCTTTCTATCGGCAAAAATATGTATCGGAGCTTCCCCATCTGGCACACTTTGAAACACATAGGGGCTCGAAACGGTGAACAACCATAGGCCGAAGATTTCATCTTTACCGGTCTCGTAGTATCTCAACAAACGGTCCCAGAACTTCTTATCTTGTTTTCCCGACCTTTTCTGAACTACTTGTACGAGTTGGGAGAGGAAAACAATGTCTTCATCGAACCTGGGTTTCTTGATGATCCTCAAAACCGGCTCGAGAATTGCCAATGGTGGTGCTGCATCACTCAACTGCAGAACTTTTTCGGCCAGATAAACCTTCTCGAGCAAGGGTTGATCACTGATGCGTACCAATTTCCCAACTTCTGGTGGTGGACCTTTGACTTTCACCACTATGTCTCCTTTCTCTGTCCGTAGCCTGGCGAATTTACCGTGTGTTTCAACGACGAAACCTTCCATCGAGTCACCTCCTATTGAATTCATCGGTTCTGATATCATTTTACTGTAGAGGTGATGATGTGAAGATCACAGAATTCTTTGAACCCGGCACACCTGCCGCACTGTTGGCCTGGGGACAGTTCGAAACGACTCTCGCTAAGACAACGCATGGACTGCTTCGTCACAGCAAGGTTCTGAAACCAGTTTGTGTGGTGGCAGAACAAAAGGGCAAGAGAGCCTCAGATTTCGTTAAACCAGTGCGTTACGATGTTCCCATAGTCGATAACGTGAAAGATGCAGCTGATCTTGGTGCGAAAGTCCTCGTCGTTGGTATCGCCAGTGTAGGAGGTTATCTTCCACCCATCATGGAACAACACATAGTTGATGCGATGCGCCTGGGCATGGACGTATTGTCTGGTTTGCACATGAAACTGAGTGAGATGGAACCTTTCAAAAGTGTCTCACGTGCCAAGAACGTCAGGATCGTGGAAGTCAGACACTACAAAGGCGAACTGTCGATATTCCACGGCGACATTTTTCACAGCAAAACGGTGAGGATCTGCGTGTTAGGTACGGACTGTGCCACGGGAAAGAGAACTACGGCGGTACAGCTCTACGAGCTCGCCTTGAAAAGAGGTTTAGCAGCGGCGTTCTTGGCGACGGGTCAAACGGGCATCATGTTGGGTGCGGACGAAGGTGTGGCCATCGATGCGCTCCCAGCCGATTTCATTCCAGGTGTCATCGAGAGAATGATCCTGAAACTTGAATCCGAAGGTAAAAAATTCATCTTCATTGAAGGGCAGGGTGCCTTGAGACATCCTGCTTACGGTCAAGTGACTTTGGGTTTGATCTACGGATGTATGCCCCAGTTTGTTGTCTTCGTTCATGACCCGAAGAGAAAAAACTTTGAATATTTTGAACGGATCGGTATGAAACCCGACGTCGATGCCGAGATCGAGCTGGTTCAGAGGTTCATCAACACCAAGGTGCTCGGTATATCCTGTCTCGATGATGGTTTTAAACATGGTCTTTATCCTGTCTTCAATCCTTTCAACGAGAATGACTTGGACACTATCCTCGCGAGGTTGGAGGCGATGTTATGAAGATTAAATCCGTCAAGTTTGAAAAGACCTACTATCGGTACTTTGAGCCATTCACGATTTCACTTGGAACACATGAAGATCAAGAGAATATCGAAGTTCGAATCGAATTGGAGGATGGCACCGTTGGATACGGTGAAGCTTCCACATTGTTCGTCATATCCGGTGAAACCGTCGATATCATGATGCAGGTTGAAAAAACCGTACAAGAAATGATTTTGGATGAACATGTGGAAAGCTATGGAAAATTGTTTTCAAGACTTCAACAGCTCAGGGCCACACCGGCAATCAAAGCAGCTGTGGAGTATGCAATAATCGATGCATTTTGCAAAAGATTTGGCATCAAGCCCTACCAGTTCTTCGGCGGAGCAACGAACTACGTAGAGACGGACCTGACGGTGGGAATAATGGACCTGGAGAAAACTTTGAAAAAAGTCAAGAAAATATACTCCGACGGTTTCAGAAAGATAAAGATCAAGGTCGGTAAGAACTTCAAAGAAGACATCGAAAGAGTTGTTGAATCGAAAAAGATCGCACCAGATGCGGTGTTCATTGTTGATGCCAATCAAGGTTTCACACCTAAGCAAGCGATAGAGTTCGCCAAAGCCCTCCACTCAGAGAGGGTGGAAGTGGTCGTGTATGAACAACCAGTGAACAGGCACGATGTGGAGGGCTTGAAATTGGTGCGGTTCAACAGCCCATACCCTGTAGCAGCGGATGAGTCAGTCTTCACAAGATACGACGCACTCAAACTGATAAAAGAAGAAGCCGTCGATTTCATCAATATAAAGCTCATGAAATCCGGCATCAGCGATGCTCTAGCCATCGTTCATCTGGCACAGTCCAGCAATGTTCAGCTAATGATAGGATGCATGGGTGAGAGTAGTCTAGGTATAACTCAAAGCATACACTTCGCGGCGGGTACGGGTGCGTTTGCATACCACGATTTGGATGCACACCTATCCTTGAACGAGAAAGTCTTCAGAGGTGATTTCAAACAGGAAGGGCCACACATCTATCTGACGTGAAGGCAACAAATCCGACTTAAAAGATCTAATATATTGTAAAACCGCTATCGTAAAATCTTTGTGGGGTGTGAAAAGTGCTCAAACTGTTGAACGTAGGCCTTTCGAAGGATTCAAAGCAAATTTTGAAACATCTCAACTTGATCTTCGGTGAGCAAGAAGTTCATGTAGTCATGGGGCCAAACGGTTCAGGAAAATCTTCACTCGCTTACACGATCATGGGTCTTGAAGGATACAAACCAACGGAAGGTAAGATCCTCCTTGATGATAGGGACATCACGAACTTAGGAGTGGCTGATAGAGCCAAGCTTGGGATACATTTGATGTGGCAGGAGCCTGCAAGATTCCGTGGTTTGACTGTCAGACAATACCTCACACTCGGCGGCAAATTGAAAGTTTCTCAGTCTGAACTGGAAGAAGTTTTGCATCTGGTAGGTTTATCTCCAAGTTTGTACATCAACAGGATGGTCGATGAACTGCTCAGTGGTGGTGAGCGGAAACGTGTGGAGCTTGCTTCAATTTTGTTACTCAAACCTAGGTATGCGATACTCGATGAGCCAGACTCAGGAATAGATGTGCTTTCTCTGGACATGATAAAGTCCATCGTTGAAAAAATAATAGAAAAAGGTGGGTCAGCGATCGTTATCACTCACCGAGAAGAAGTGGCATCCATCGCCGATGTAGCACACGTTCTGTGTGACGGTAGGATCGTACGCAGTGGTCTCCCAGATGAAGTTATGAATTATTACAAAAATTTCTGTGATGTGTGCAACCATACGAATGTACCAACGATTGGAGAGTGATACTATGCAAGTCGAAGTCGATAGAAGAGCAGAATTCGAAGCTCTCGTTAGAGCTTACGAGAAAGCCGGTGGTGATGTTTCAAAATTCCTCGATAGAAGGATTGCCTCGATCATCATCAGCGGTGATAAGGTGGTTGGGCTCAACAGTGTGCCAGGAGTTGAACTAGTTCCAGAAACCATAGAAAACGGTGTTCATGCGAAAATGATCATCAAGAAAGGTACAAAACTGTCTTTCCCTGTCCACGTTTGTACAGGTTATTTAAAGCGCGAAGGTTATCAAAGGGTAATCTTCGATATAGTAGTTGAAGACGATGCGGAAGCTCATTTCGTGGCGCACTGCGTTTTTCCTTGGACGAAGCAGTTCACACACGATGCGCTCATGAATGTGACGATCGGGAAAAACGCCAAGATGTCCTATTCCGATGAACATTACCACGCTGACACCGGCACGGTCAATTTGATCACAGTCTCGAGGGTATTGGTTGAATCGAACGGACTTTACGTCAATCGATTCACACTCACCAAAACAAGGGTGGGTAAGATGAGGCTCGATTTCTCGGTAGAATTGAAGGAGCGTGCCGTCGCGGATGTTTCAGCGAAAGTGAAGGCAAGTGGCGAAGATGTTGTGGATGTTCATGAAAAGATAGATCTAGTTGGTGCAGAATCACGAGGCATCGTGAGCACAACGATCGTGGCACTGGACAAGGCGAAGGCACGCGTGGTGAACGAAGCCTATGGTAGGGGAGACAACGCGAAGGCCCACATAAAATGTGAAGAGATAACCAAGGGAACAAACGTAGAGGTGAGCACGGTTCCAATTTTGAAAGTGTTCAACGAAAAATCTGAGTTGACGCATGAAGCTTCGATAGGCAGAGTGAATGCGAAACAACTTGAAACTCTCATGAGCAAAGGGTTGAACGAGGAAGAAGCTGTGGAGCTCATCATAAAAGGGCTTTTAGATTGATGGGGGTGTGAGAGATGGATTACGTAGAAAGGGTTAAAAAGGCCGTTGAATTTTTGAAAGAGAGGGTGAAGTTCTCACCGCAGATAGGTATCGTTTTAGGATCTGGTCTAGGAAAGATCGCCGAAGTCATCGAATCACCTCAGACGATACGCTATGCAGATATTCCGGGTTTTCCGATCGCGACGGCTCCTGGACACAAAGGTGAACTCATCTTTGGAAAACTTTCTGGAAAGAACGCTCTACTCATGAATGGAAGGTTTCACTACTATGAAGGACACTCCATGCAGGACGTCACTTTCCCCATAAGGGTGATGCAACTACTGGGAGTAAAATATCTTTTTTTAACCAACGCGGCGGGTGGTCTGAATCCGCTGTTCGAAGTTGGCAGGCCTATGATCATAACGGATCACATAAACTTCATGGGTGATAACCCCCTCAGGGGAAGGAACGTCGATGAGTGGGGACCGAGGTTCCCAGACATGAGCGAACCTTACGATAGACAACTCATAGCTCTTGCAAAGCAAGTGGCTCAAGAAGAGAAGATAGAAGTTTACGAGGGGGTTTACGTGGCCGTGTCAGGTCCGAACTTCGAAACGGCGTCTGAGCTTCGTATGTTCAGAAAATTGGGTGCGGACGCCGTTGGAATGTCGACCGTGCCTGAGGTGATAGTGGCGAAGCATGCCGGAATGCGTGTACTTGGAATCTCCGCCATCACCGATCGTGCCGTGCCCGAAGATCTGAAACCGCTCACTGCTGAAGAAGTGCTCAGAGTCGCGGAGGAAACCGGTAAGAAGATTGCACGCATAATCCTCGGAGTGGTTCAAAGATTGTAAAGGAGGTGAACGATGAAAATTTTTCTCGATAACTGCAGAACAACGAGAGTAGTTCCAGAAGTTCTCGAGGAAATAAAAAAATATATGCTCGAAAAGTTCGCAAGACCAGATGGTCTTTACGAATCGGCACAAGAAATCTACGATGAACTGGTAGAAGCTAGAAAATTCTTTGCCAAAACGATAAATGCATCCTCCGAAGACGAAATCGTGTTCACATCTGGAGCAACTGAGTCGAACAACCTGGCGTTACTCGGTGTTGCGAGAGCGAATAGAAAGAAAGGTAACCACATAGTGATTTCTGCACTCGAACATGGATCTGTCATGAGTATCGCGGAAGCTTTGAAAAGGGAAGGCTTCGAGATCAGTGTTGTACCAGTCGACGGAGAGGGTATCTTGAGGCTGGACGAACTTGAGAAGTCATTGAGGCCAACAACGATTCTGGTGAGCATCATTGCGGTTGGTCACTTCGTTGGCTCGATCATGCCGTTGAAGGAAGTTGGTGAAATTCTATCAAGACAAGATCACAAAATTTACTTTCACACGGATGCTGCAGAGATGTACGCCAAAATGCCAATAGATGTTCAGAAGTTGAAAATAGATCTTTTGAGTGTCAGTGGACACAAGTTCCATGGGCCAAAAGGTGTTGGCTTTCTGTATGTACGCAAAGGCACGAGGATCGAACCGATCATGTTCGGAGCAGAGGCTTTCGATAAGCGAAGACCAGGTGGAGAAAACGTGCCAGCCATCATGGGCATGAGGAAAGCGGCGGAGCTTGCCTTCGAGCGCCTCGATGAGACATACAAGAAATTGAGAGAACTTCAGAATTATTTCATAAGTAGAGTGGAAAACGAAATAGACCACGTGGTTTTAAATGGACCGAGGGGAGAGAAAAGAACCCCCTACAACGTGAATTTCAGTTTTTCATTCATCGAAGGTGAAGCGATAAGCCTAGCTTTGAGTATGGAGGGCGTGGAAGTAGCTACAGGTTCAGCTTGCGCTTCTGAATCGCTCGAACCAAACTACGCGATCTTGGCCATAGGTGGTGACCACGAACGTGCACACGGTTCCATCAGATTCACGTTCAACAGGTTCACAACGAGAGAAGAAGTAGATTACACGATCGAGAAGCTCAAAAAAGTTGTTCACTGGCTACGCACCATCAGTCCATTGAAAGCTGAGAGGTGATATATATCATGTTGAAATACACAGAGTTGGTTCTAGATCATTTCAAAAATCCCAGAAATCTGGGTAAGATAGAAAATGCAGATGCCGAAGCCACCGAAGGTAGTGTCGCTTGTGGAGACATGATGACGGTCTATCTGAAAATCGAGGACAACAGAATAGTTGACATAAAGTTTGAATCCTACGGGTGTGCTGCGAACATCGCAACGGCTTCCATGATGACCGAAGTTGTCAAAGGTTTAACGCTCGAGGAAGCCAAGAAGATCACTTGGAGAGACATTGTGGAAAGACTCGGTGGTTTGCCACCAGTGAAGTACCATTGTAGTAACCTCGCGATCGATACTCTGAGAAAGGCTATAGAGGCTTACGAGAATTCACCTGTCAGGAGGCGATAAGGGTGAGGGTGTATCTCGATCACGCAGCCACAACACGTGTCTTCGATGAAGTCGCACGAGAGGTTTTCAAGCTTTTCACAGATTTTTACGGGAATGCTTCGAGCACACACGCTCACGGCTATGAAGCAAAAAAAATTTATGAAGAAGCAAGGGGGAAAATAGCGAAACATTTGAACGTTGATCCGTCTGAGATCTACTTCACATCGGGTGGTACAGAATCAGACAACATCGCAATATGTGGCTTTCTGAAAGCGAATCATCCAGACGGTGGCCATCTCATAACAACACAGATAGAACACCCCGCTGTTCTGGAAGTCATGAGACAGCTAGAAAAGCGGGGTTACAGTGTCACGTACCTGAAACCAACACCGGAAGGTTACGTCACACCAGATGATTTTCGAAAAGCTATAAAGAAAAACACCGTCTTGGCATCGATCATGTGGGTGAACAACGAGACGGGTGCGATCCAGCCGATAGAAGAAATCTCAAAGATAGCCAGAGAGCACGGAATAACTCTGCACAGTGACGCGGTTCAAGCAATTGGAAAATTGAAGATCGATGCAAAACTCGTTGACATGTTGTCTGCGTCTGGTCACAAGTTCTATGCCCCAAAGGGGTGCGGTTTTCTTTATGTATCGAAATCTGTGAAGATCGAGCCTATCATGTACGGCGGTGGCCATGAGAAAGGTTTGAGGAGTGGGACTGAGAACGTCCCTGGTGCACACGGAATGGCCGTTGCACTCGATCTGATCGATAAAAATTATACAGAATGGTCCAAGAAGTTGGAACGCTTCAAAAGAAAGATCGTGGAAGTCATCGAGAACATTCCAGACCACCACATCAACGGTTCGAACACCATCTTTTCGCACATCAACGTCTCGTTCAAAGGCATTTCTGGGGAAACGCTCGCAACGGCGCTCGATCTGTACGGTATATCCGTTTCCATGGCTTCCGCTTGCTCTTCTCATCACAGTATCAAGCGTTCTCACGTCCTAGAAGCGATGTCACTTGAGGAATGGATGATGGATGGAGCCATCAGGATAAGCATGGGTTACGATAACAGCGAAGAAGAGATAGATTTCTTCGTCAAAGTTCTTCTCGAAGAAGTGTATAGACTCAGGAAGATGGCGTAGGGGGTGAGATCTGTGTATTCGGAAAAATTCAAGCAACTGTTCTTGTATCCGAAATACTGTAAGGATATAGAGTACACCCACACGGCAGAAGGATTCTATCCTGAACACGGAGACAGGGTTAGAATATTTCTCAAGATAGAAAATTACATCGTCAAAGATGCGGCTTTCAAAGCCGTTGGTTGTCCGAGGGTCATAGCTGCCTCCGAAGCTGTTTGTAGATTGATCAATGGAAAGCATGTGGATGACATAAAATCTCTCAACGAAGAACACGTAAGGGACGAGATGGATTTTCACGATAAAACTTTCACCTGCATAAATACTCCCATAGAGACTGTGAAAAAGGCGATAGCAAAGCTAGAATGAGCAGCTTTTGGCGTGGACTGATTTACAGTAGTGTTGCAGGTATCACCACTGCATTAGGAACGATACCATTTTTGTTGTTCAACAGGATCGTGAGTCAGAAAACTATAGACGTTTTTCTTGGATTCGCTGCAGGCGTTATGCTCGCAGCTAGTGTTTTCAGTCTCGCCTTACCATCGATAGAACTTGGAGGCCCATTAAGGTTCGCCATCGGTTTTCTGATAGGTGGAGTTTTGGTCGATGTTATGGACAAATTGCTTCCGCACGAGCATTTCACGAAAGGACACGAAGGCATAGATGTGAAGCGTTTGAAGGCAATTTGGTTGTTCATCATAGCCATCACCATTCACAACTTTCCGGAGGGTATGGCAGTTGGTGTGGGAGCATTCACTCCGCACGCTCTGACCATAGCCATCGCGATAGGTCTTCAGAACATCCCAGAGGGCGCCGCAGTGGCTGCATCTTTGATGAGTGCCAAATACAGAAAATCTTCCATCTTCTTCATCACTCTGTTCACAGGTCTGGTTGAAGTTGTTGGAGGGTTCCTCGGGGTGTTGCTCGTGAGCTTTGCAGAAAATTTACTTCCGTACCTCCTAGCACTGGCCGCAGGGGCAATGGTTTTCGTGATAAGCGATGAAGTCATACCTGAAACACATTTGAAAGGAGCAGAGAGGATCACCACCTACTGGCTTCTAATCGGTTTTGTTCTCATGACCATGTTCGATGTGCTTTTGGGCTGAGTTGATATCATTTCTATGGAGGTGTGCCTCATGAACGAGAAAATAGACAGGATAGTTCTATCTTTAAAAGAAGAAATATTCAGGGAAGCGTCCAATTTGGTAAAAATAAGATCCGTTCAAACTGAAGCAGCTCCAGGTAAACCCTTCGGAGAAGGTGTTGCGCAAGCTCTGGAGTACACGCTGAGGCTGGGTGAAAGACTCGGTTTTCGTGTCAAAAACGTCGATGGTTATGCTGGGCACATCGAGTACGGTGACGGTGAAAGATTGTTCGCGGTGCTTGGCCATTTGGACGTGGTACCAGAGGGTGAGGGATGGTCGGTCGATCCGTACGGTGGGATCATTAAAGATGGTTATCTGTGGGGACGTGGTGCTTCGGACAACAAGGGTCCCACTGTGGCTGTCATTTACGCGCTGAAAGCCGTCAAAGAAGCTGGAGTGAAGATCAAAAATAGAGTTAGGATCATCCTAGGTACGGATGAAGAGTCCGGCTGGGAATGTGTGAAATACTACTTCCGAAAGGAAGAAAAACCGATCTACGCTGTCACACCGGATGCGGCTTTTCCCATCATATACGCTGAGAAAGGCATCATAACTTATAGATTGAGATTCAAAAGCTCGGCTTCCACATCTCTGAACCTTTTGAAACTTGAAGGTGGCGATGCACCGAACGTCGTACCTCAAACGGCTGTTGCTGAACTTTCTCCAGTCAGCAATGAATTGGTGAAAAAATTGGAAGATTTTCATCCCAAGAACG
Source organism: Pseudothermotoga sp. (assembly GCA_025060105.1). Taxonomy (NCBI): domain Bacteria; kingdom Thermotogati; phylum Thermotogota; class Thermotogae; order Thermotogales; family Thermotogaceae; genus Pseudothermotoga; species Pseudothermotoga sp. The sequence goes on from JANXCS010000008.1 coordinate 35,720, forward strand.
GTGCTAAGATGAGTTGGCGTGTCGAGGATGATCGACTCCTCGTTCGTGCCCAAGGCAAATCGGCTCATGGTTCAACACCAGAACGTGGTATAAACGCTATAGCTGCTTTGTTGGACTTTCTGAGGGATCTGCCTTTGGATGAAGGAACAAAAATATTCGTTGGTTCGATCGCTGGCAGGATCGGTTACGAAACGGATGGAACTTCATTGAGGATCGCCGGTTCTGATTGTATCACTGGTCCATTGACGGTGAACCTCGGCACGATCAAGATGCAGAACGATTCGCTCGAAGCAACGATCAACATAAGATATCCCGTATACTACTCCGAAACGATGTTGACACGACAGGTGAAGGAAGCCTTGAAACCCATCCAAGTGGAGGAAGAGCACCACTTGCCACCGCTGTTCGTTTCGCCTGACAGCGAGTTGATCAAAATCTTGAGTGAAGTTTACATGGAGGTCACGAACCAACCGGTCAAGTTACTGACCATGGGAGGAGGGACCTACGCACGCGCAGTACCGTGTGGCGTTGCATTCGGTCCATTGTTGCCCGGGAGGGAGGGGACCGAGCATCAGCCCGATGAGAGGATCGCTCTGGAAGACTTGGTAACGGTGGCGAGGATTTATGCGCAACTCTTTTATAGGATGTTGGCACTTTGGGGGGATGAACGGTGAGAAGGTTCCTGATCGTGTCCTTTATGTTGTTACCAATTTTGAATCTCGCCGTGTATTTGTCCATCGATACAAAGGATGGTTTCGCTGTGCATTTCCCTATCGATAAGATCGAACTGTATGTAGGTTACAGATACAGTGGGCTCACTGCGAAAGTGCCGGTCTACGAAAACATCGCCGTGAAAACTCGACTCGGATTAGATCTCTTTTCACAGTCTGGTTTCTTGGACGCGAAAATTGGGAGCGAGTTTTTCAAAACGGAGCTTTACGGTGGAGCGATGATTTCTGTGATTTCAGATTCGAAAGACAATCAACGCTTCTTGAAGAGGGGAAATCTCGATTTTTCGTTGGATGTTCAAAACGATGTGCTTGAAGGATTATCACTGGGTCTATCCGCTCAGAAAACGCTCTTAGGGTTCTACGAAGATACTGCCGGTGGAGGTTGGACCTTCGTGATTCCTGCTCTCAGATCCGACTCTATTGGTGCACTGCTCGAACCTTTCGTCATGCTGAAGTTCGAAACTCCCATCAAAGCACAGGTTCGACTCAGTTATATCTTCAACATCGCATGGATTCCGAGTCTACCTTCAGCTTTGATCGATCTGAAAGGCTTTAGAATAACTTTTCTTGCCTGGGTTTTTTGAGGTTGAATTTTTCTAGGAACTCTTCTTCAGAGATGATCTTCACTCCAAGCTGCTGTGCCCTTGATAATTTTGATCCAGGATTCTCACCGACGATCAAATAATCGGTGTTCCTAGAAACATTCTCTGTGATCTTACCACCGTGTGACAGTATGAATTCTTCTATCTCGTTGCGTGTGAAATTTTTCAAAACGCCCGTCACAGCGAAAGTGAGACCTTTAAAGATATCAGAAACCTCAACTGTTGGTTCCTCTTCGAGCTTCACACCCGCTCTTTCGAGCTTTTCCAGTATTTCCTTTGTTTTCTCGTTCTTGAAGTATTCAACGATACTTTTCGCGATCTCTTCACCTATTCCTGGTATTTGCATCAACTCTTCTAGATCAGCCGAAGCAATCTTTTTCAAGCTCTTGAACGTTTGTGCAAGCAGGTGAGCCGTTTTCTCGCCGACCATAGGTATTCCAAGAGCTGTTATCAATCTGTATAGGGGAGCTTTTTTAGCCTTCTCGATTTCATTCAACAAATTCGCGATGGTCTTCTGACCTATACCAGGGCCAAGCTGAGAGAGATCAAACGGTGTTAGATAGAAGATATCAGCTATATCCTTCACCAACCCAGAATCAACGAGCTTATCGGTCAATTTCTCTCCCAAGCCTTTTATATCGAGTGCACTCCTTGATGCGAGCGTTTCTAAAGCCCTTTTCAATTTCGCAGGACAATGTGGATTCAAACATCTCAAAGCGACTTCTCCGACCTCGGTTTTCCCCACCTTGCCACCGCAAACTGGACATGCGTCTGGTGGTCGTATCTTTTCTTCGTTTCCGGTTCTCATAGCTTCGATCACCGATACAACCTGCGGAATTATGCCACCAGCTTTTTCTATATAGACCCAATCTCCTATCCTTATATCCTTCTCTTCTATGTAATCAAAGTTGTGTAAGCTGGCGCGCTTAACCATGGTGCCTGAGAGTTGTACCGGTTCCAGCTCTGCCACTGGTGTGAGGGTACCTGTTCTACCCACTTGAACCGTCACACTCAAGATCCTCGTGCGTGCACGTTCTGCAGGAAATTTGAACGCGATCGCCCACCGAGGAGCTTTCGCCGTAGCACCGAGGACCCTTTGTTGTTCAAAATCGTTCACCTTAACAACAACACCATCCACCCAGTATGGAAGTTCATCCTTCTTCTGTGTCCATTCGCGCCAGTAAGCTATGACTTCTTCAACGTTCTTACACAACCTCGAATGCGGATTGACTTTGAATCCCAGCTCTCTCAACCAATTCAAAGCCTCCCATTGTGTTTTCAAACCATGCTCTTCTGGCTTGACAACGTAGTATATGAAGCTGTCCAAACGCCTTTCGGAGGTTATCTTCGTATCGAGCTGCCTCAGAGTGCCGGCCGCTGCGTTCCTTGGATTTGCGAACAGTGGCTCTCCCCGTTTCTGCCTCTCTTCGTTGAGCTTTTCAAACACATCCGTTGGCATGTACACTTCCCCGCGTACTTCCACTGTCACAGGTTTTCTCAATCTGAGTGGAATACTCCTGACCCTCTTGAGATTTTCGCTTATATCGTCCCCCCTCGTTCCATCTCCTCTGCTCAAACCTTGCACGAATCTTCCTTCGACATATCTGAGCGATACGGATACGCCATCGATCTTGAGTTCTGCAACGTAGAGTACCTCTTCTCTCTCGAGGAGCCTTTTGATTCGCTCATCGAAATCTTTGATTTCCTCCTCGCTATACGTGTTATCGAGACTGAGCATGGGTTCTGTATGCGGCACACTACGAAATTCATCTAGAACCTTTTCACCAACACGTTGGGTTGGAGAGTCTGGAGTGATCAACTCTGGATACTGCCTTTCCAGTTCGATCAATTCACGCATCAACTTATCGAACTCCTCGTCAGTTATGACGGGATCAGCCAAAACGTAGTATCTATAGTTGTGATACTCTATTTCCTCACGTAACTTCTCAACTCTCTTTCTAACTTCTTCAGGTACGTGTGACATATATACATCTCACCTCAGACCAAGACCACGTTCCTGAGAATCTCAACGACAAAATACGCAGCCTTGGGTCCAAATCTGGCGTGATTCTCGATGTACTGCTCGATAGCTTTCGAACCGGCAAAGTCAACTATCACTTTCACTGATAAGAACGGTTTTTCGTTCTCCACACAAACCTTCGCTGCCGCAGCGGAATCCATATCCACGCAAATTGCTCCGGTCGCTTCATGGATCTTCTTCGCCAAACTCTCGGAAGAGACAAAACTATCGCCTGAGGTGATGATTCCACAGTTGACCTCGCTCGATTCAAGTAACGGGGCGAACACTTCTTGACGAGGGCTTATGAGAGAATCGACATTTATTCTTGGCGAAAAATCGTATTCAACGTACGCAGTGCCAGCTACCAGTGTTCCGAGTGGGACATCTTGACGTAGAGCACCTGCGGCTCCGATCAGTAGTAGACAATCTGGTTTGAACCCATCTATGACTGCTTGAACAACGGACGCAGTCTCCACCTTCCCAACACAACCACTGATGATCAGGACCTCGTTGGAACCTATCAACCCACGAAAAACTGGACGTTTCAACAACTGAGAAATCTGCAATCTAGGTGCAAGTGAATCAACAATGGGCTTGATTTCATCAGGCAAAACCCCAACGATTGCGATCATGAAATCACCCAGAAAGAATTATACCCTCGTCGAGGACCTACGTATGTATCTCTGAAGCACCCTCAAGAAAGCTTCGTACAGTTTTGGGTCGAATTTCGTGCCAACCATTTCGTTCTCCATGAGCCTCAGTGCTTCTTCAACACTCAAAGCGCGTCTATAGGGTCTATCTTCAATGAGTGCACTGAATACGTCCACAAGCCCAACTATTTGTGTCCTCAAACTGATCTGCGTTCCCTTTAAACCATCCGGATAACCAGATCCATCAAAATTTTCATGATGGTGTCTGATTATATCGGCTACAAGGTCCCAACCTGAAATCTTTCTGACGATCTTTTCACCGTAGATCGGATGCATCTTCATGATCTCGTATTCATCTTGTGTCAATCTACCTGGTTTGTTGAGAATGTGCTCTGGTATTCCTATCTTACCTATGTCGTGCAGTAATGCACCGAACCTGATGGCCTCCAAATCAGCTGGATCTGTGAGCCCAAGCTCTTTCGCCAGATCGAGAGCGAGCGTTACAACGTGGTCCGAATGCCCAAAGGTGTTGGCGTCTTTGATTTCTATAGCCTCGGCCAGAGTGGCAATGATCTGTGTGTTTCTTTCTTGCAAAACCTTCTGAGTTTCCTCAAGCTCGTTTACGGTATCTTGCAAGTTGTTCATCATCGCATGAAGTTCATGCCAAGATGCTTTCTGAGCCTCGATGAGTCTTTGAATGCCGTTTTGCAGCTGGTTCAGTTCTGTTATCTCAGTTTCTATAGGTACATAAACAACTTCTTCGGTTTTATCCAACTTTGACAAACTTTGATTCACGTTCTCGAGCGCCAGGTTCATCGCCGTCATAAATCTATTCTCGAAACTGTAGGCCAAAGTTAACCAAATTGCCGCACCACACAGAGCCGCTATGAACACCAAAAAGTACGGAAGCAGAACCACCAAATAAGTGTTCAACGGAATGAAGGAACACACGAAAGCTTTGAACGGTTCGATAGGTTCAACTTGCATGTAACCAACAGAGGATCCAATTTTCGAAAAACCCTTCTTTGGATAGATCTTAGACCCCAAGAGGTTCATGTTGTTGGATACCACGATGGTACCATCCGAACTGGCGAGAAAAACGTACGCCATTTCCGCCGAAAGGATCCTTTCAAATAACGATGAAGGAATTTCAATTAAAAGAATGTGAGGTTCGTCGACGAGCAGGAATTTCGCACTACTACCGTAAGTGAAGAGACCTTTTGGATTTCTTGAAAGTCCCGGTAGATCTTCATAAACCAGCAATCCAGAGAGATCGACGCCTGTGGAAACATCGATGAAGTTTTTTGTCAACCTCTTCACGACGATACCCAACGCCGGTTGGGATTGACCACTCACACGTTGAATCAGTTCATTCACAAAATTCTTCAACTGTTTCACATAAGTTGTCGAGTAGTACACACTTATCCTTTGAGCCAATGGGAAAAGACCTATCATGAACGTTGCAACGAGGATGATCATCAATATCAAGCCGTATCTTTTGAAACGTTTCACCATCTCGCTGAGACTCATCTGTTCACCTCTCGACTTCGAATTTCCCATTTCTTATCCTGAGGAAAGTTAACTGTCGTTTGGTTGACAAATCCGATGCGACGACGAACTGGCCCGTGATCCCGTTGAATTTGCGATCTTTGAGATACTCCGCGGCCTTCTCCGTTGAAACTCTGTTTTGAACAAGCTCGGCTATCACCATGGCGGCGTCGAAGGCACCAGCGACCTGCATGTCATCAAACCCTTGAATTCTCATGACTTCGTAGTCATACAAACAACAAACGAGCATATCTTCAACGGACTGCTTACCACTCCTTATCAAATCCTCAGTGAATACATAGTCACTGCCGATGATGAGACCATCGAAATTTTTCGATCGGATCAGTTGAGCGATCAATCCAGCTTTTTTCCCATCCAAACTCAGCACGATCGCATCGTACAAACTGAAATTACTGTTAAGAAGCTCCTCCACTTCTGAAATTTCCACAGTTTCGAGCGGTGTGGGAAGATGTTTTTCCAAACCCTCCCTGAGAGTTTGATTGTGAACAGGATTGTTCCTGTCGCAGATGAACAGCACCCTCGTTTTTCCATGGGCCAAGATTCGCTTTGCGATTTGCTCACCCTGTTCTTCATCAGTCACAGCGAGTGACATTAGATACTGACTTTTCCCAACAACACGGTTAGACGTCACCAAAGGTGCTATCGTGAAAATTCTGTTCTCTTCAAGAATTGGAAGTAAAAGGTACGCTTGAGAGCTCAACCTTGGCCCTATGGAATAATTGTTCGAAAATTTTTTTAAAGTTGCTTCAAGTTTGTCCCAGCCAGTATCTATTCTTACAATCTGGATCTCGTACGAAAGCTTTCTACGATTCAGAAAATCTCGTACACCGTGTTGAAACCTCGCCTCACCGTCGTCCAAAATGATTATCACTGGCTTGTCCAATCTCAGTTGGGTGAGTAGTACTATCACCACTGATACTGAGATGAACAGGAATATTAAAACGATCTTCTTCACTTAATGACCTCCATACCAAAACCAGCGGTGCCCGGACCAACGTGCGTGGTTATCACCTTACCCATCTCCGTGAATTCAACGTCAAGAACTTGATAGTGTTTTTTCAGCATCTCTAGCATGGTTTGCGTGCTCTCCCTCTCTTGAGCATCGACCATGAGCAAGCGAACTTTTGTTCCCTCAGGTACCATACTCAAAGCCTTCTTGATCAGCATTTCCTGAGCTCTCCTCTGTCCCCTCGCTTTTTCGAAAGGTATGAGTTTTCCTTCTTCGTTTATCCAAAGGCCAACATGGATGTTCAAAATGCTACCGAAAAAGCCCTGCAAGCGTGTGACTCTACCACCCTTAATGAGAAAATCGAAGTTTGAAACATAGAAGATCGCTTTGTACCGTCCATTTTTAATGTCATCTTGGATGATCTCGACAATTTGCTTAACATCTTTGCCTTCTCTTTCCAGCTCTCTGGCTCTCCTGGCAGGCAGTGGCATAGCAGCTGAGGCCAATTTCGTGTCGACCACATGCACTGGTATACTGGTTTGTCTGGCCGCCTGTGTGGCCGAATCGTAAGTTCCAGATAACGCCGTAGAAATGGTCATCACCAAGATCTCTTCGTAACCTTGCTTTTTGATTTTTTCATAGAGCTCCAAAAATTCTCCTACCGATGGCTGAGAACTCTTCGGCAAATCCTTCGCCTTGGATATCCGTTCATAAAAGTTCTGAATTTCTTGAAGATCTCTCGTATCGTCTTCCTGACTACCATCTGGCCAGGTCACGTGAAGTGGTATGATGGAAATGTCGTACTTTTGAATCCATTCTCTGGGCACATCTGAAGTGCTGTCCAAAACGATCTTGACTTTCTTCATCCTCCACCACCCCATTTTGAAAGAGTTGAGTCATAGTTGCAATTGCAAGATAAATTTTATCAGTTTCCGCGGTATTTTTGAGAAGTTTAATCTTATTCGAGCATTTTAATACTGAATCAAGCGATACCAAGGTACGCTTTCTTCACACCCTCGTTGTTGAGCAACATGGAACCATCGCCTTCGAGCACTATACGTCCCGTTTCAAGTACATAACCATAATCGGCTATCTTCAACGCTCCGAGTGCATTTTGTTCGATCAATAACACCGTGACTCCTTCCTCCCTTATCTTCTGTATCACTTGAAAAACTTCCTTCACCAACAATGGGGCGAGCCCCAAAGACGGTTCGTCGAGCATGAGCAGTTTAGGACGGCTCATCAGTCCCCTTGCGAGGGCGAGCATTTGCTGCTCCCCACCAGACAACGTACCACCTAATTGCTTCAACCGTTCTTTCAAACGTGGAAAAAGACTGAAGACGAATTCTAGATCTTGCTTGACCTGTTCTCTGTCTGTTCGTGAATAAGCTGCCATCATGAGATTCTCATAGACTGTCAAGTTTGGGAAAATTTTTCTTCCTTCTGGAACGAGTGCGATACCTGCTTTGACAATTTCGTGAGTTTGAAGCTTACTTATATCGATCCCATTGAAGAGAACCTTTCCAGAGCTTTTTCTCACCAAATTCATGATGGCTTTAAGAGTGGTGCTCTTACCTGCTCCGTTGGCACCGATGAGTGTGACGATCTGTCCCTTCTTTACGTGCAAGGAGATGCCTTTTACTGCGTGAATGTTCCCGTAGTGTACGTGTAGATCTTTCAACGTTAAAAGTGGTTCGTTCATGCTGGCACCTCCTCGCCGAGATAAGCTTTAATCACCAACGGATTCGACTGGATCTGTTTTGGCGTTCCTTCAGCAATGAGTTTACCGTAATCCATGACGTAAATTCTTTCGCATATTCCCATGATAACCTTCATATCGTGCTCGATCACGACAACGCTCAGATTGAATTCATCCCTGATCGCTTTGATGAAATCCATCAACTCCAGAGTTTCTTGAGGATTCATCCCCGCTGCAGGTTCGTCCAGCAACAAAAGCTTCGGATCTGTTGCCAAGGCTCTGGCTATCTCAAGCTTGCGCTGCAAGCCATAAGGAAGCACACTCGCCTTCTCCTCAGCGAAGCTCAACAGACCAACTTTTTGTAAAAGTTTTTCCGATTCGATTTGTACATTTTTTTCGAACCTCAATGCTCGTGGCGTTTTGAGCACGAAACTGAACATCGAGAACATACTCAACTTACCGTGCTTTGCCACCATCACGTTTTCCAAAACGGTCATATCGGAGAACAATCTTATGTTCTGAAAAGTTCTGGCGATACCGAGACGCGTTATTTGATGCGGTTTCAAACCGTTCAATTTTTTCTCAAGGAAGACTATTTCACCTTCGTCCGGTTCGTACATACCAGTGATCAGATTGAAAAGAGTTGTCTTACCTGCGCCGTTTGGCCCTATGAGGCCGAGTAACTCTCCATTCTTTACATACCCCGTGAATCTATCAACAGCTGTTAAACCTCCAAAACGTTTGGTGACATTTTCAATTTTCAAAACGATGTCGCTCATCTTCTGCCACCTCGCTTGAGCTTAACAAAAGCCGAGAAAAACTTCTCCCAACTCAATTCATCCCTACCCATGATCCCTCGTTGCCAGAACAACATGAGCACGATCAAAAGAACTGCCAGTACGACCATCCTCATGCCAGGTATGCCGGGATAGTTGATGAACCACACTTTGAACGGACTTTCAAGGATCCTCAGAAACTCCAATCCTACAGTGTAAACGGCAGCACCTACGATGGAACCCGTTATGCTCCCCAAACCACCGAGCACGACCATGATCAATATTTCAAAGGTTTTTGTAAAACCAAAAGATTTCGGATCGATCGTCGTTATCAAATGCGCCCAGAGTGCACCACCAACACCTGCGAAGAATGATCCTATGACAAAGCTCATTACCTGATGGGAAAAAACGTTTATTCCCATAGCTTTCGCTGCTATTGAATCCTCTCTGATAGCCTTCAGTGCCCGACCGTAAGAACTCTTAGTTAGGCTCGCAACGAAGCAAACGGTCGCTAAGGCCCAACCCCACGACCAGTATAAATTAGTATATTGAGGTATCCCTTTCAGACCAAGCGCCCCGTTCGTTATGGACCAAGCGTTGTTCGCAATGATACGGATCGTTTCACCAAGCCCGAGTGTCGCTATTGCAAGATAATCACCGATCAATCTGAGCGATGGAGCCGCGACAATATAACCGAAGATCGCTGCTGCGAGGCCAGCAGCCAATGTGGATGGTAGAAACGGCGCCTCGATTCTATCGAATGGAGGCATAACAGGCTTTATCAGATAACTCATTTCCTTCTGTTGAACAGGAAGCGTGAACAGAACGGACACGTAAGCCCCTATCGCAATGAAACCCGCATGTCCCAGAGAGAATATCCCAGTGATGCCGTTGATCAAGTTCAGTGAAACTGCAAAGATAATGTTTATAGCCATCAAGTTGAGTATCATGACGATGTAATCGCTCGCCTTATGGTTCGCAAGCACAAGAAGAAAACCCACAGTCGAAATCAAAATCAATGTGAGAATGATCTTCATCTTGACCGTTAACTTCACCATAGATCCATCACACCTTCTCGGTGACCTCGACGCCGAGTATTCCTTTCGGCCTGACGAGCAGTACAAAGAGGAGTATAGCGTAGGCGATGGCGTCTCTGTATCCTGCTATGGAAGGGAAGAAAGCCACTATCATGATTTCACACACACCCAGTATGAATCCTCCAAGCATTGCTCCTTGGATACTTCCTATGCCTCCCACGACGGCCGCCGTGAACGCTTTCAAACCCGGTATGACACCGGTGAACGGATAAACTTGAGGATAAGTCATGGCCCACAGTAAGCCACCAACCGCTGCCAAAGATGAACCGAGCATGAACGTGATCATTATTATCTTATCCACGTTCACACCCATCAAACGTGTCGTTGGAATGTCTTTTGAGATGGCTCTCATAGCCATACCTGTTTTCGTTTTGTAAACTATCCAGATCAAAATGAGCAACGAGACCGTCACTGTAACAAGTGTTATCACAGAGAGTATTTTCAACCTCACACCACCAATGTTGAGTACGTTCAGAAAGTATGTTGGGTACATTCCAGTCTGCGGATTGAAAGATTTCGCACGACCACCGAACACAACAGTAGCAAAGTTCTGCAAGAAGAAGGAGACACCTATCGCAGTTATGAGGGCGGATATCCTAGGAGCATCCCTCAAAGGCCTGTAGGCAATTCGTTCTATGAGCGATCCTAAAAATGCAGTCAGAAAGATGGAAAGAATGAAAGCAACCCACCAAGGAAGAAGGAAGAGAGAAACACCATAGAAAGCGAAATATATGCTGTAAGTGAATATCTCACCGTGGGCGAAATTGATGAGCCTCAAGATCCCATAGACCATCGTGTACCCTATCGCGATCAGTGCGTATACACCACCAAGCGAAAATGCATTGACCAAATGTTGAAAGAAGTCAGCGATCCTCAACTCGACCCCTCCTCAAAGCTGAAAGCCCCCCTCTCGGGGGGCTCCCATCTTACGGCTTGACAACCGTGAGGAGTTCAGGCTTTCCGTTCCTTATTTGGATTATCACAGCAGGTTTGATCGGATCACCCGAATCGGGTGGGAAACTGATGGTACCTGCCACACCCTCAAAGCCCTTGGTGGCTGCGAGAGCATCCCTAATGGCGACTGGGTCGGTGGACTGCGCTCTTTCTATCGCATCGAGCACCAAATTGTAGGCGTCGAACGCAAGTGCCCCGAATGCGTCAGGTCTTCTGTTGTACTCTTTCATGTATGCCTCTACGAAAGGTTTCGTTTTCGGTGATAAATCTGCATCTTGATGGAAGTACGTCGTGTAGCAGAGACCTTCCACAAACTTGCCGCCGATCTGTACCACTTCAGGCGCATCCGCACCATCACCTGCGAGGAAGTTACCTTTGAACCCGAGTTCTCGCGCTTGCTTGCACATCAGAGCTATCTCAGCGTAGTAACCAGGCATGAAGATCAGATCTGGATTTCTCGAAAGAACATAAGTCAGTTGCGCTGAGAAATCTTGATCACCCGTGTTGTAGTAAGCTTCAAAGAATTTGCCACCGTACTTTGCGAATTCACGCTTGAAGTAGTTTGCCAAACCAACGACGTAATCCTGGGCAACGTCGACCATGATTGCTACGTTCCTCGCCTTCAAATTTTCCCAAGCGAACTTGGCGAGGAGTTGGCCCTGCAGTGTGTCCACAAAACAAGCACGGAAGATGAATCTTCTGTTCTGAGTTACAAGCGGGTTCGTTGCTGTGTTCGTTACCATAGCAACTTGTTTTTGCTCAGCTATGGCACCGGCAGCCATGGCACACGAGCTTGTACACGGTCCGAGTATGACCGACACTTTTTCTACATCGATCAATCTCCTTGCGACGTTGGCAGCCTCAGCCTTGTCACCTTTGTTGTCGAGCAGAATCACAACGACTGGTACCTCTTTACCCTGGATCTTAACCGTTGGTCGTAACTTCATCGCGAGTTTCACACCATCCCACGACATTTGACCGAAACCTGCTATGGGGCCTGTCATTTCCCAACCTGCACCGATCCTAACTTCCGTGACTTGAGCGATAGCAAAAAGCGCGGCGGAAATCAACAGCACAAACAACAAACACTTACGCACAACACCACCTCCACTGAACAGTTTGAGGATTTTATTTTCCGCTATTATACCATGGCCTGGAGGATACTAGTCAACCTGTTCTCGATCGAACATTTGTGCTAAAATTGGAGCCGTGGGGGGAAAACTGTGTCGGTGGATCCAAAAAAATTGGAAAGCATAATCACACAGATTTCTGGAATCGTTGCAGCACGAGTGGTTTCTGACAGTGACGCGATAAGAGAAATACACATCGTTGCAGATTCCGGGAAGAACCCGAAGCAGATAGTTCGAGATGTGGAAACTGCGATACTGGCTTCGACGGGATTGAGGATCGACAGGAAAATCGTAAGTGTCGCGCAGTTGAACCAAGAATATCAGCAAGAGGATGATTACAGCGTTGAATCCCTCAAATTGGAGGAGATAGGCAAGAATTTGAGAATAACTGTGTCCATCAAACGTGATAACGAAACTTATGAAGGAGTTGCGGAAGGGCCAAAAACGAGCCTTCAAAGACTCAAGATAGCTGCTTCGGCTGTCTTGAAAGCTTTAGATGATCTTTCGAACGATGTTTTTTCCGTTGACGATGTTAGGCTCATCAACTTGGCAGGAAAAGATTTCGTCGTTTGTCACGTCACAAAACTCGCAAACGGCAGAGAAAAAAGCTTAGTAGGTTGTGCCGAGGTTGGACGTGACACACTCATCGCCGCAGCGAGCGCAGCCTTAGACGCTTGGAAAAGAGCTTAGTCGTTTTTTTCACTCTTTCCGTTGGCATTGTACTCGATCACCACTTTTCTGTATGGTTCAATGCCCACAGAATAGCTCTTGATATCTTTGTACTGCTTCACCAACTCATGAACGAGCCTCCGTTCGAATGCGAACATGGGATCGAGTACGACTTTACTTTTGGTTGCCTTTGCGCGCTCTATAGCTTGCTTAACGATACTCTCTAAATTCCTTTTTCGCCTCTTTTTGTACTCTCCCGCATCCACCGAGACTGAAAGCTTCGTATCGCTCATCCTGTTCAAATATATCATCGCGATGTGTTGAAGAGCAGCGAGTGTTTTACCATGTTTTCCTATCAATCGTCCTATATCCTCTCCATCGAGCTCAACCAGGAATCTCCTGTTTGAACTCGAGACCCTCACCGTCACATTCCCGCAAGCACTGACGATCTGCGACAAAAATTTCTCCAGCTTTCGAGCGAAGTATTTTGGATTGAGAGTGATCTCTATTTCAGCGTTCTTTGCAAACAGGCCAAATATCCCCTTCGATCCTTTATCGATCACAGTGTACTCGTAGTCACCATCTTCTAAATCAAAGCATTCTTTTGCTTTTTTCAAAGCTTCCTCAACCGTTGGTGCACTGACCCTAACCTTTTTCATCTTATCTCACCCCTTGGACCTCAACCCCAGAAGTTCGCGCGTAGTTATACCCTTGATCTTGTAACGTTTGTAGATGTAGTAAGTGACCAGCAATTGGATCACCGTGTTCGTTGTGAAGTACAGGAAAAGTCCACTCGGAAGACCTACGAACAAAAACGTGAAAGCAACGGACATCAATATTCCCTGCCAAGCGGATCTGGTATCTTGACTGGTGATAAGAGTGTTGTAATAGCTTGCCACGATCGTGATCAAAATGAAGATAGCATTGGCTTGAAATCCGCCTTTGGAAAGATCAGACCAGATCAAAAAGCGTCCGTTGAAAGCGAATTCCTCTTGGAAATACCGTATGACTGCATAGAGCAAGAAGAAGATGGGAAGTTGTATCAAAAGCATCAGACAACCGCTGGCTGGGTTCACTCCTTCTTCACGGTACGCCTTGAGCAATTCTTCCTGCTGTTTTGCTGGATCTTTGTACTTCTTCCTTATCATCTCGATCTTCGGTTGTAGCTTACGCATCTTTATCATCGATTTGGTCTGAGCATGATAGAGTGGATACAGCGCAAACCTCACAACTATGGTGAACAAGATGATCGCCCAGCCGAAATTCTTCGTGAGCCCGAACAACCACCAGAAGAACCATACAAGTGGGTAGAACACAGCGTCATACCAGACTGAAGAACCTGGAATGGTCTTCAGCGTGGATACAATGGCTTCATAGTCATTGGGAAAGAGTTTTTTGAGAAACACCCTTTTGTAGGGACCAAGATGGAAGATCAGCACTGATTCGCGTTCAATTCGCACGGTATTTGAAGTGATCCTTTCAGAATTGGTTTTTACCAAACTCAACGTCCTAGTCTTGGGCGACAAAGAGATGAAGTAATCTCTAACTATTCGATCATTATCTGAAAACCACACACGCGGGAGATTAACTATCAATGGTTCTTTTGCTTCAATCCTCACTTCTACAAGGTATTCTGGAACGTTCCGAATAACGTAAGTTTTCTTCACATTTTTAAAATCATAAACTAACCTAAGGTCACCTCTGTAAGTGTTCGGCGCGATCTGATCACCTAAGATTTGTAGTTGCAACTCTCCACCGATCGGAGTTCCATCCATCGTGAAAAGATCAAAACCGTCTTTATCTCTCTCGAAAACGTGAACCTTCTTCTCAGCTGTCAAATAAACGTTTGCCAGGTTACCATCCTGATCGAAATCGTACTCCACGAACCTCGTTTGAACCTTCACTCCATTGGTCAAAAGTGCCACTTTAATCTCGTTTTGAGCAAAGATCAGAACCGTGAGTACGATCAAGAACCAAAGCGTCAAGAATCTCAGATTTCTCAAGTCGATCTCCTCCTCAATGTGAATTTTTCTGGGACAGGATCTTCTCCACCTGGATTCAGTGGATTACATCTGAGCACACGCCAAATGGACAATATCAAGCCTCTCATCACCCCGAACTTTTCGATGGCTTGCAGCGCATAGTTGGAACAAGTCGGGTTAAACCTACACGTTGGAGGTTTCAAGGGAGAAATGTACTTCTGATAAAATCTTATGCAACCGAGAACCATCTTCTTCATTATCCGATCCTCTTCAACAGATATTCCAGTTCACTCTTCATCGTGTGGAAATCCAGCTCATCGAGAACTTCAGACAGAGCTTTCCGCGGTATCACAACGATATCGAAACTCTTCGAAAGCTCTGGTTTCATCGTTCTGTAAGCTTCCCTGATCAAGCGCTTTATTCTGTTCCTATCGTGTGCTTTGCCAAGCTTTCTTTTTACAACAATGGCTATTCTGTTGAAATCAAGGTTATTGTTGACATAGAGCACGGTGAAAAAATTGCTTTGTAACGATTTGCCCTCACGGAAAACTCTGTCGAAGTCTCGCTTCAGTCTCAGCCTTTCTCTGCGAGGAAAAGAATGGAGATTCAAACTGCCAATCTCCATCTACCTTTTGCCCTTCTGCGGGCGAGCACCTTTCTACCTGAAGCTGTACGGGACCTGACGAGGAAACCGTGAGTTTTTTGCCTTTTCCTTCGATTCGGTTGGTAAGTTCTTTTCATTTCGCACTCCTCCCTCTCTATGCTGGTTTTTCTTTCACTCTACTTTTTGCATCCTTTCCCTTCCTCTTATCATACCAAGATTTGTTGCGATTGCCAACGCTCTTTTCTCTCCGATACCATCTACAGATTTCAACACCTCTACATCCGCTTCGCTGAGGTTTTTCAGATGTTTGAACGCCTTCACAAGATTCTGCGCGACGTTGAGGGGTATCCTCACTGTACCTTTCAGGAATCTGTAACCTTTCGGATAGACAACGGTCTCACCCGCCTGAGAAATCGTCTGTACATTGAAACCAAGTTCTTTTATGATTTTCATCTCAGTGAGATTTCGTTCTTGTTTCAATTTCTCGGTAATTTGAACGGCTTGATCGGCATCTACATCACCAACACTGAAATCCATGATCAACAACATCGCTGTTTCTTCCACATCCGCGAGCAATTCCTCCAATTGAACCCACATCAAGTTGGCTTCCTCACCGAGTTCCACCATATAAGGATAGATATCCTCGTATATCTTCATCATTCTGATGGCTTTCTCTACGGTTCTCGCAACATCGTGGATGGAAACACCTGTGTCGAATCTTACTGAATCGATCGTGGACAAAAGCTTATCCAAGTTGGAACGATACTTCTCCAACGCGTTCAGCGCTTCAGATACTCTCGCCATGAGAAGCCTTGTGTCACTCAAGATGTATTTGTGTTGACCATAGTAAACGGTCACCACGTTCCTACGTTTGGATATGGCTACCACCATGCAGTGAGTTTGCTTTGCGACACGCTCGGCCGTCCTATGACGGGTACCAGTTTCAACCGTTGGGATGGATGGATCCGGTACAAGATGTGCGTTCGCTATGAGAATCCTCGAAACATCCTCGGAGACAACTATCGCACCATCCATCTTCGAAAGCTCATACAACCTTTCAGGTGTGAACGAACAGTTCACCTCGAATCCACCTTGAATGATGTTTCTGTACTTTGCCAGATCATCGACAAAGAAGATCAATGCCCCTAGGTTTGCCGCCATTATATCGTCAAGTGCTTTTCTGAGCCTGGTACCCGGGGAAAGCAGAGCGATCTTCGCAAGAAGTTCACTGGATATCAACACTCTTCCCCCCCAAGATGCTGAGCAAAGATCTCACATCTTTCAACGCAACACAATTTTGTTCGTTGGTATCGGAAGCTGAAGGCAAAAGAATTTTCTTCAACTCCAACTTGCTAAGGGCATCCAAACGGTTCTTCACCCTGTGGACCGGCCTGATCCTACCATCGAGACTCACTTCCCCAAAGGCTGCCATCTTGCCCAAAGAAAGCTCTGTGAGGGAGGAAACGATGGCACACACTACAGCCAAATCTGCTGCCGTATCGGTGATTCTGAGACCACCCATCACATTTATGTAAACATCTCTGTTCTCCAAAGGGAGACGCGCGTGTTTCTCGAGAACGGCTATGAGCATCAGAAGTCTAGTCAAATCGTAACCATTGCTGATGCGCCTCGCTGACAAAGAACGAGCCTTCGAGACGAGCGCTTGAACTTGGACGATGAAAGGTTTCGAGCCCTCGATCACACAACTGAAACAATTACCCGAAGGTGGTTCTTCAATATCTATGAGGAACGATTCTTCGATCTGTCTCAATCCAAATTCAAACATCTCAAAAACACACACCTCACCTGAAGGGCCAAATCTGTTCTTCACGACTCTCAGTATCCTGAAATCCGTGTTCACCTCACCCTCAAAGTAGATCACGGTATCAACCAAGTGCTCCACCATCTTTGGACCTGCTATCTCACCACTTTTGGTAATGTGTGCTATGAGTATGGCTGGTATCGAGAGCGATTTGCATCGTTCGGTGATCAAAGAAGCCGCAGTACGAACTTGGGCAACACTGCCCGGATAAGATCCTACTTGTTCTGAATACATCGCTTGGAGGGAATCGATGACCAGAAGACCAAATGAATTGTCCAGAACATCTAAAACAAGCATCGGATCATTCTCAGTGAGGATGACTACGTTGTCCTGCGATTTGCAACCAAACCTCTCCGCTCTGAACGCTATTTGATCGGCAGATTCTTCCGCCGTTACGTAAAGTGATTTGACCTTATTCGCCAACTGGCAACAAATTTGAAGAGCCAGGCTACTCTTACCCACGCCTGGCTCTCCACCGAGTAGAACAACTTGACCAGGTAATAATCCTCCATTCAACGCTGAGTCCAATTCGGAAAAACCTGTAGAAATTCTGCTGGTTCGCAGCTCAACGGCTATCTTCTTCAATGTTGTTGGTCCAGTCTTCCTCCCTCTTCCAGGTTTCTCGGAAGGTGTGAATTGTTTTGCAGTGTTCCAAGCACCACAATTCGGACATCTTCCGAACCATTTCGGTGATTCGTATCCACAGCTTTCACACACGAAAAGTTCATTTTTTCTCATCCCTGAAGAACTCCTGCTTTCGTTATTCGTCTTCTGTTGAACTTCAGACCATTTTTGCCTCGAGAACAGACAACAACATCTCCAGAATTGAATTTACCTCTTAAAATCTCTTCCGCTAGAGGATCTTCCAGATACTGCTGAATCGCACGTTTCATTGGTCTTGCACCATAGACGGGATCGAACCCTTTCTCCATGAGGAACTCTTTTGCAGATTTTGTCAAGATTATGTCTAAGCCTTTACTCTTCAGCCTCTCACGCACATCTGAAACGAGTATATCGATGATCTTCGAAACGTGTTCTTTTGTGAGAGGATGGAACACGACGATCTCGTCTATTCTGTTCAAAAATTCTGGCCTGAACGTTTTCTTAACCTCGTCAAGAACAAGCGTTTTGATTTCTTCATAGTCCCGTTGCGAATCTTCTTGCGAAACGAATCCGAGCGTTCTTTTAGCTTTGTTTATCAACGTGCCACCGATGTTGCTGGTCATGACTATAATGGTGTTCTTGAAATCTACTTCTCTACCTTGCGAATCTGTCAATCGTCCATCGTCCATTATTTGCAAAAGTATGTTGAAAACATCTGGATGAGCCTTTTCGATTTCATCGAACAAAATGACAGAGAAAGGCCTACGCCTGATTTTCTCAGTGAGAGTACCACCTTCCTCGTAACCAACATAGCCTGGAGGTGCTCCTATCAATCTGGAGACCGAGAACCTTTCCATGTACTCGCTCATGTCGAATCTAACCAAAGCTTTTTCATCACCAAAAAGGTGTGCAGCGAGCACTTTCGTCAACTCAGTTTTACCAACACCCGTCGGACCGAGGAACAAAAACACGCCAATAGGACGTCTTGGGTCCTTTAAACCACTTCGTGCACGTCTTATAGCCCTCGCGATCGCCTTTATAGCTTCATCTTGTCCAACGATACGTTGATGCAAGGCTTTTTCTAAGTTCAAAAGTTTTTCGCTCTCGCTCTCTTCTATCTTCATCAGTGGTATACCTGTCCAACCCGATACAACTTCCGCAATTTGGTCCACGTCGACCGTTATGATCGATGACTCAACAGATTTCCTCCATTGCTGGTATTTATCGTTGAGCTGTGCAGAAAGGATCCGTTCACGTTCTTTCAACTCAGCAGCTTTCTCGTAATCTTGGTTCAGTACGGCCAGCTCTTTATCGTTCTTGGTCTGTTCCAACTGAGCTTTCAAGAGTTGGATGTCTGGTGGGAGGATGAAACTCTTCAGTCTCGCCCTGGCACCAGCTTCATCTATCACGTCTATCGCTTTATCTGGAAGGAAGTGATCTGTAATGTAACGTTTCGAAAGATAAACAGCAGCTTCAAGTGCGGGGTCGGTGTACTTAACTCTGTGGTGTGACTCGTATTTGTGTCTCAACCCCTTTAAAATCTCCAAAGTTTCCTCAGCGCTGGGTTCTCTGATGTAAATTTTTTGGAAACGTCTCTCCAAAGCCGCGTCTTTCTCTATGTACTTTCTGTATTCGTCAGGCGTTGTGGCACCAATACACTTGATTTCACCACGAGCGAGGGCCGGTTTGAGTATGTTCGCCGCATCCACAGCACCTTCTGCAGATCCCGCACCCACTATTGTGTGGATCTCATCTATGAAGAGTATGATGTTAGGATCGCGACTGACGACCTGGAGTAATTTCTTCATCCTCTTTTCAAATTCGCCCCTGTACTTGGTACCAGCAACGAGCGCGGCAACATCCAGAGAGAAGATCGTTTTGTGTTTCAACGGCTCCGGGACATCTCCAGCCACTATCTTTTGTGCGAGACCTTCCACGATGGCAGTCTTACCAATGCCCGGTTCACCTATGAGCACAGGATTGTTTTTCTTTCGCCTGACGAGCACCTGCATCACGCGCGCTATTTCTTCCTCTCTTCCAATGACGGGATCGAGTTGGTTTTTCATGGCGAGCGCCGTGAGATCTATTCCAAAACCCTCTAAATGCCTCACAGAAGGATTGTCCGAGGACCTGTCGATATCGTAATCACTTTCACGTTGCTGCGAACTTTCAACAACGTTTCTTCTGAGTACGCCAAGGTCCACACCCATTTTTCTCAGTACGTGAACTGCGATACCTTCACCTTCCCTGATGATACCTAGGAGGATATGCTCAGGCTGAATTTTTTCACTACCCAAGTATTTCGCTTCCTCGTAAGCGAGCTCGATGACACGTTTGGCTCTTGGGGTCATCTGAGGCGAACTAGAATAACCTCGCATGCCCATTCCAACCATGGATATGATCTCGTTCTTTGCACGCGCATAAGTAACACCCATTTCAGCGAGAGATTCACTGAGCGGAGTATCTTGCTTCAGTATGGCCAGAAGTATATGTTCGGTACCAACGTACGAATGGCCCATCTCAATGGCTTCTTTCTGTGCTTCAACGATCAACCTTGCGGAACTTTCTGAGAATTTATCGAACATTCGCATCACCTCTTCAACGTTTTACAGTGATGATATCAATGCCACCACATTGTTTAGACAGTGAACTATCATACAAGGTATCAAAGATCCGTGAGCTTCTCTTATCGTTCCAAGTAACATAGAAGTCACGAATATCTGTGGAAAAACAGCCATCGGATGAAAGAATGAAAAGAAAAGCGATGTTACAACTATAGCTCCGTTCGTACCGAGACGCTTTTTGAAAACCGACTGTGTATAACCCCGAAAAGCAATTTCTTCCGCGACTGGGGCCAGAAAGAGAGCAAGAACGATCAAACCGGGATCTAAACTCAGTTTCTGAACGGAATCTTTTTGCTGAGGAAAGATCGCGTTCGTCAGTGCAAGCAAGCCGTAAAGTACAAGCAAATACAACAAGCTCCTCAGAAGGATGCCCTTCTTGTAGCTGAAGAGCGAACCTATTTTCTCCATCTTCATCGAGAACAAGCTCACAAATAAAAGTATTGCATACCATACTGTTGCGCTCCATATCGAGCTGTTCAAACTCACTATGAATGGTCCCAAAAACAAGACTAATAAGAACAAGAGGAACAGCAGCCTACTTTTCATGGCAACATCTTCCTGATTAAATTTTACCATCAAAACAAAACCAGCACCTGAATCGCAGGTGCTGGAACAAACGAGAAAAGACACTTTAAGTTTTGTTAACTTATCACTGTTGAATCATTTGCAAACTTTTGTTGACGAGATTCATGAGACGAGATTTTCTGCGCGCAGCTTGATTTTTGTGAATGGCACCCTTCGAAGCAGCTTTATCTATGGCGGAGATAGCCTCTCTGACAAGCTGCATGATTTTTTCCCTGCTCTCACCGGCTTTTATAGCCTCCATAACACTTTTGACGTTGTTTTTCATCTTCGTTTTGTAAGATCTATTTCTCTCCCTTCTTTCAGCCGACTGTTTCACACGCTTCAAAGCTGATTTATTGACTTTCCTCGCCACGGCAATTCGCCTCCCTCATCGCAAGTTGAAATATCTCTTGAGTTCATCAACGGCATCGAGTTTTTCCCATGTGAAATCGGGATCATTTCTACCGAAATGCCCATAAACTGCCGTTTTCTTATATATCGGCCTGCGTAGATTCAGCTTCTCAATGATCGCAAGTGGTCGAAAATCGAACACCTCGACGACAGCTTTTTTCAGGCGTTCCTCGTCAACCTTTGCGGTCCCGAACGTGTCTATCATCAACGATACAGGCCGTGCTTTACCGATCGCGTACGCAACTTGTATCAGGAAACGATCAGCTAAGCCAGCAGCAACGATGTTTTTAGCAACGTATCGTGCCATATAGTGAGCTGATCTATCCACCTTCGTGG
The DNA here is from genome assembly GCA_025060105.1 of Pseudothermotoga sp. NCBI lineage: Bacteria > Thermotogati > Thermotogota > Thermotogae > Thermotogales > Thermotogaceae > Pseudothermotoga > Pseudothermotoga sp. The sequence continues at coordinate 57,512 of JANXCS010000008.1, forward strand.
GATCTTTGCCACTGAAAGCTCCTCCTCCGTGTGGTACCCAACCTCCATAGGTATCCACTATGATCTTTCGTCCAGTTAAACCTGTGTCTGCTGATGGACCTCCGAGTACGAACCTTCCTGTTGGGTTCACCAAGATTTTCACATCGTTTGACCAGTACTGTTCCGGTATAGTTGGTCTTATGACGTGTTCAATGAGGGCTTCTCTGAGTTCATTGATCGTCACATCCGGCTCGTGCTGAGCAGAAATGAGAATCGTATCGACTCTCACTGGTTTCAGATTTTCATCGTACTCGACAGTGACTTGAGTTTTTCCATCAGGTCTGAGAAACGGGACTATCTTCTTCTTTCGAACTTCAGCGAGTCTCATCGCGAGCTTGTGCGCGAGCATTATTGGGAGTGGCATGTACTCAGGTGTTTCGTTGGTGGCATATCCAAACATCATTCCTTGGTCTCCAGCACCGATTTTGTCGTAATCGTCATCGAGATGGTTTTTCTCTCTAACCTCCAGTGCTTTGTTCACTCCTATGGCTATATCTGGTGACTGGTTGTGAATGGAAGTCAAGACTCCACAAGTTTCACCGTCAAAACCATATTTTGCCCTGGTGTAACCTATGTCGAGGATCGTCCTTCGAACGATTTCCTGGATGTCCACATAGGCTTCCGTCGTGACTTCTCCAGCAACTATTGCAATCCCTGTGGTAACTAATGTTTCAACGGCAACCCTCGCGTTCGGATCCTGCTCTAAAATTGCATCCAGTATCGCATCTGATATCTGATCTGCCATCTTGTCTGGATGACCTTCTGTAACACTCTCACTGGTGAACAACCTCTTCATTTCTCCTCCTCCTTTGTGTGCTGTTCGTACTGTTCTTTGGTGACGAATTCTCCACCTTCAAGGCTGAAGGATCGAACTTTATAGTTCATACTGAACGTGGCACTCAGATGCAACTTGTTTGGACACTTTGAACCAACATAGATCTTATCAATTCTGTATGGAGTGCTCGGGTTGTCATAATCATTTATGAAATCGTAACCCATGCGTAAATGGCTACGGAAATATTCACCACACTTGGAACATTTGAAGTACACCACTAACGTGTTACCATGTCTGTAAAAAGGATCCAAAGCGAGGTTCTTGACTTTCTTTCGTCCGAAGAACCACACGCTTTCTACCTTCTTTCCAAAACGAATCTCAATTCATACTCAGTTTTCCAAATGTCCTCACAAACTATAACCACATTCACTCTAGAAGGAAGCTGTCCCAGCTCGGGAAACTTATTCAACTTAACAATTCTACTCCCTTTGTCTGGATAGAGCTTGTAGTAAGCGGCATATCTGTACCCATCCGAGATTGAATCTTCAGTGTAGACTGCCCACACGTTGTTGAACTCGTTTGCATGTATCTCACTGAAATTGATATGATACACTAAACTGTTGTTCAAATACAATTTCAAAGATTTCATACCGATGTTGTTCCTACCTATGATTGTCACTGCATCCAAAGCGATCTTTGGCCAATCACCTCGAAATTTGTATACTTTTCCCTCAGTGTAAGTTTGCTTCTCACCGTCTATGATCAACCCTCTCACGGTGAATCTAGCATCTGAAGGTTTTGGAACGAGTAGAAAATCAGTGGGATCGTAATGTAAAGTTTCATCCGCGTTTCTCACCTCGAAATGGCAGTGTGGCTGAGCGGCTTCCCCAGTTTGGCCAGAATAACCCACTGTTTCCTTCGCCTTGAACCAAACAGTTCTTTCGGGAAACTCTACCACGATCCTTCTTCTTCCGAACTCGCTCACGACACTGTTCACGATACCCCTGATCTTCTCGGAAAAATCACTGAGGTGGGCGTACAAGGTCCTCATACCATTTTCATGTTGGAGAACAACTACGTTACCGTATATGTCATCTTCATCTATTTCCACCCGCACGAGCCATCCATCTGCTGCAGCGAGTATTGGGACACCCGCGCGCATCTGCGTTGAAAAGTCGGCGCCCATGTGAAAATGTGGACCTCTGTTTCCAGTACCTCTGAATTCACCGAAACTGGAGGTTATCAAAAGTTGGCCATCCACAGGTGGTACGAACGTGGCTAGCACGAACACCGGTAAGATTATCAGAACCATCAGCACTGACCTTCGCACTCAACCATCCCTCCATCGAAAAGTGTTGCGAGTTTTTTCAGTACACTCTCACGAGCTTTTATTCTAACAACAACTCCGCCAGGAGTGTAAACACTTTCTTCAATTGTTATCTTTTCGCGGTACTTTTCTAACAGGTGTAAACGATCCAGTTTCACGAGAAGCTCCATTTCAATCTCTTCCCTTTCTAAGATTCGACAAACTTCTTTGAGGAGCACGTCTAATCCTTGACGCTTGAGGGCACTTATAAAAATTGCGCTTGGATAATCATCCAAAAGCCGCTGAAGATCTTCCTCACTGAGCAAATCAATCTTGTTGAAAACCAGCAACCGTTGAATTTGGTAAGCGTTTAGTTCGTTCAAGACTTCTTCAGCCACCTTTATTTTCTCTGAGAATTCTCTGTCCGAAGCATCCACAAGTAATATCACAAGATTTGAAAAGACGATTTCCTCTAGCGTTGATTTGAAAGCTTCCACGATGGAGTGTGGCACTTTCCTTATGAAACCAACAGTATCTTTGAACAATACGATTCGTCCGTTCGGTAATTTCACCCGCCTCACCACTGGCGCTAAAGTGCTGAAGAGCCTAGGACTCGCGGTGATCGAAGGATCAGCCGACAGAGCAGCCAACAAGCAAGATTTCCCAGCGTTGGTATAACCAACTATCGACACAGTTGCAAGTTCGTTGTCTAATCTGAGCTTCCGTTGCTGCTCCCTGTTCTTTCTGATTTCATCCAATTGTTTTTTCAACGCACTTATCCTTTCGCGTATCTCCCTTCTTTTCTCTTCGAGCTTTGGTTCACCTGGTCCCCTCGTTCCGATGCCACCACCCAGTCTCGACAAACTCTTACCTTCTCCAACCAATCTAGGCAGTTCGTACTGAAGCTGGGCGAGCTCAACTTGAAGTTTTCCTTCCTTCGTGGTGGCATGGCGTGCAAAAACGTCCAGAATGATCTGCGTTCTATCCCTTACAGGAACTTTGAGAATTTTCTCCAAGTTTTTGACTTGGAGTGGGGTGAGTTCACTGTCAACCACGACGTAATCGATCTTCATTCGCTCGACTTTCTCGACGAGGGATTCTACTTTGCCTCGGCCAAGATAAAAGCGCGAGTCAGGGAACTCGCGCTTCTGCTTTACAATTTCCTCAACCTTCACTCCCAGGTTGGACAGAAGATCGATCAATTCTTCACAAGACGGGCTATCGCTATCTATTGTGAGCATCAAAACTCTCTTAAAATCTGTAGTTTCACTCGTCCGCACCATCAGACTGTCCTTGCTGGGCTTCCTCCTTCTCCTTCTGCTCCGTCTTCACGAGCTTAACAAAAGACGTTGGCATAATCGTACTTATGGCGTGTTTGTAAATGAGACTCTGTTGATTTTCATTTTCAAGAAGAATGGTGTAACTGTCGAAGGAACGAATAATGCCCTTGGTTTGAAACCCATTGACCAAGTAGACTTTTACCTCGACTTTATTCGTGCGCAGAGTGTTCAAAAATCTGTCTTGAAGGTTGAACTTTTCAGCCATCCTCTAGACCCCCCAACATCATCGTAGATTTTTATATACGCATTCTCTCGCTAAAGAAACGAGTTTCTCAACTATTCCCTCATTGTTTGCATCTAGCCAGATCGCATCTTTGTACCTTCTGAACCATATGAGTTGTCTTCGGGCAAAATGGCGAGTGTTGAGCTTGATTTTTTCCACCATTCGTTCAAAGGTCTCGGTTCCTTCGAGATACTCGATGACCTCTCGATAACCAATTGTTTTCAAAGCGTTCAAATCTTTTGAGTACCCTCTGTCGAGCAAAGCTTTAACTTCCTCGATCAGCCCGTTTTTCATCATTTTTTCTACTCTCATGTTGATTCTATCATAAAGTTCTTGTCGATCTCTCGTCAGAACAACGATCACGAATTTCCCTGCAGGCTGAGCGCTCTTCCAAAGCTCCGAGATGGTCTTCCCAGTTTTGAGCCAAACTTCAAGAGCTCTCACGGTCCTTTTCAGATCATTGATGTGTATTTTCCTTGCCACTTCAGGGTCTATCTTTTCAAGCCATCTTCTGAGTGAACCAGGTTGTTGGTTTTCTTTGAGCATCAACTGTTGTCTCAACTTTTCATCGCGAGGTACTCCATCGAATATACCCCTCACCAATGCGTCCACATAAAGCCCTGTACCTCCAACCAACAGGGGTATTTTCCCCTTTTGCTTGACCCTCTCAACAGCTTGCAAAGCATCGTTTCTGAAGTTATAAACGCTGTAGTACTCATCCGGATAGATCAGATCGATCAAATGGTGAAATACCACTTCTCTCTCATGAAGTGTCGGTTTGGCTGTCCCTATATCCATGAGCTTGTATATCTGCCTCGAGTCAACTGAAACGATCTCTGCACCGATACGGAGAGCGACTTCTATAGCGATGGCAGTTTTTCCAACACCAGTTGGGCCAGTCAGTATCATCATTTCTTATTGATCACTCCATACAAAACTTGACTCTTCTTACTACCAGTTATCATGTCCACTTTGATTCTCTCAAACATAGAATCTTTTGCGTGTGCTTTCAAAACAACTTTTTTTCGAGCAACTCGGATCATCTCCCTAACGTCCGCGCCTGTCACAGTAGCATAGACAGCGAAAGGTCTCAATGGGTTCATAGAAGAAGATTCGTACACAGGATTCTCGAACATTGGATCACAGTAAACGATATCGAAGAATCCGTCGGGACAGCTCGAAAGGTAGGTTCTGAAATCACAGTTTAAAAGTTCTATTTTTGACATAGCGATATTTATCCATTCTTCTTTATCTCTGTAAGTTTTCAAACCCTCTCTCACAACTATGTATATGGGCACCGAAGCCTCTAAACCCAAAATTCTACCTTCACGAAGAAAGCCAGCCATGAGTATTGCCTCGGCTCCAAGTCCAAAGGTTGTATCCAAGATGAGTTCATCACCCTTCAAACCGAGACACTCTATGAGGTGATCTTTCAATCCTTTTTTTATGTTCCTCATCCTCACCTTTGCGGTGGATGGATGAAAGAACAGCGAACCATTTTTATATTTCACAACGATTCTGTCAGACTCAACAACGTAGCAGTAATCATCTCCAACGAAGCTCAGGAGGTTTGAATGATTTTTGCGCGAGAGGTATGGTAATCCCAGTTCTTCTGCTAATCTTCTAGCTTTCAAAACTTGTTCTTTTGCTGGCTTATGAGATGTTGTGACGAAGATCATCGCGGTTTGTTCTCCTTCAACACGTTGACTTCCTTCGCCAATTCTTCGACCTGCTTTAATAGACTGTCTCTTCTTTCCACAAGTTCAGCATTCTTCTTCGTTTCAACGACAAGATGCAGGCAAAATCCAGCCCACAGGAACATTATGACAAAAAAAGTTACAATCATCACCTTTCCTATGAAATTATCGCGACGTCTTTTTAAGTGTTTCATACACCATTCCTCATTTCAAGCCTGTACGAGCGATACCCTGAACAAAATATCGTTGTGTGAGCAAGAACAAAATCAATATGGGAAGAATCGAGAAAGTTGCCGCGGCCATGAGTAAATTGTAAACTGTGCCCACATCCGTACTGAAAGTTTGCAGCCCCACAGGCAGTGTTCTGAACTTATCTTTGTTCGTCACAATGAGCACCCACAGAAAAGCGTTCCAACTTCCCACAAATTTCAAAAGTGCTGCGGTCACTATCGCCGGTTTCGAAAGAGGCACCACGATTGTCCAAAGAAACTTCCAATGAGAACAACCATCTATCTTTGCCGCGTCCTGAAGCTCCTTTGGTAGGACCAAAAAGTGTTGTCTCAGCAGAAAGATTGCGAAAACACTGACAATCCAAGGAATTATGAGAGCATAGTACGTATCGATCCAACCTAACTTTGAAATTGTGATGAAATTGGGCACCAGTAATACTTCTCCTGGTATCATCATTGTGCTCAGAAAAACTGCAAAGACGATATTCTTTCCTGGAAAATTCATCAAAGCGAAAGCGTAAGCAGCCATCGCGCAGAGAACGATCTCCGCGAGTGTCGTCACCGTCGAAACGAAAACAGTGTTGAAGTAATAGATTCCAAAAGGTGCGCTTTTCCAAGCTGAAACGTAGTTGTGAAAAACGTTCCCAAGCATTTCTTTGAAAGTATAATCGACGCGCACAATGTAACGCTCATCTTCTAAGTACACAGGATGAACGTCTTTCAGGACAAGTTCGATCGTTTGGTTGCGTTTCAATCTTACTTCTTCCACAAAATCTGGAGCGCTAATAAGCTCCATCAAACTTTGAGTTCTAGAAAGAGCAGCCCTCAATTGACTTATTGTCTCTATCTCTTCACAAACATCCTGAAACGCCTTGAAAAATTCCTGCTCATTCAATCCAAAAGCCAACTGTTCCAACTTGCTCAAGGTAACCTTCGAGGCTACAGAGTCATCCTGTTGCAACCACTGCTTCAATTGCGAAAAGTCTTCAAACATTCGAAAGTTCAACGCTTTAGGTTTCAAAAGATTCAAGAACTGTGAAGCACTCTGTTTCAACTGTTGCGTATAGATCCTAACGTTTTCAACGCCGAGCGATTCCAATTTGGAATAAAATCTTTCATCGATCCTCTTCTCAACTCTCTCCACGAGACCTTCAAGCGGGCCTTTCAATTCCTCAGCCACAGCGATTTCCAAATCTCTCCGAATGTTCATTCGTTGCATCATAGATGAAAACACGTTTTTTCTCGCTCTTTCACTCATGAACTTGAATTTCACTTCAGATGATTCGACAGCTTCTCGTTGTACAGACTGGAAGAAATTGTGTACAAAAAGGTAGGTTCCGATTCTGTCAATAACTGTTTCTATCGGATCTATGACTCTTTGCTCGTACAGTCGGATCACGGGATTATTCCTAACAGATTCACTCAAAGCATTCGCCGAAAGTTGTTCGAGTGAATTTTTCAACAACTTCAAGAGAACCTCTAACTCAGTGAGGTCCAAAATCGCTTTCTTACCTTTTCTGAACATCGTTACGGAGGAAACAATCTCGGCACAAATTTTCTTGGCTGACTCAACGAAGTTCAGAAACTGAGATCTGTATTCCTCTGGAATCCTGGTGACATATCGTGACAAAATTTCGATCTGTTCAACAGCAGTGTTGATCGTTTTCTCGACAAGATCGATGTAATTTCGCCGATCAAGATAAGCATCTTTTCCATGCAAATACAAAGCAAAAAATTTGCTGAAAAATTCTTCTGCGTCGATGCTCTCATCCAAAAGTTGCAGTACTTCTTTTTGCTTGGTTGTTTCTCTCAGTTTATTCGCAAATTCTCCGAAAACATCACTGTCAAGTTTTCCACGGAAGAATTTCGCATCGGGTGGGAAAGAGACAGTTACGGTACCTCTGTGAACAGGATCGTCGTCTATTTGAATCCGTAGCACATTTTGTTCGAGCTCTTGTTGCAGAAGCACGAGCGCTTCTCTCAATGTCAACCCTTTCCAGTCTAAGCCACCCATGGAAACTCGAGAAACGTTGTTCTTCACATACCAAGTTCTAGAAAAATTCTTACTGGTCCAGATGGGAGGCCACCTCTCTACTTCGCTTCGCGTTTTAAAAGAGGTGGATACCATCCATGCGAAAGGCATGATCATAACAATTGCCCCTACAGAGAGCAAAAAATATATCACAAAACTCTTAAATAAGCGCCGCACTTTCTTCACCTCATGACACGTACTCCACAACGTTTCTACCCACACGGAATTGAATCAATGTGAAAATCAAAATTATAGCGAACAATACGTATGCAGCAGCACACGCAATACCCATTCTCTGTTGCACATAGAATCTATCGAAAACATAGTAAACCATTGTTAGACCACTGTTGTTGTATGGTCCTGGTAAACCACTGTAAAGAACATAAACCTCTGTAAAAACTTTGAACGCATTTATCAATGAAACGATGAGCAAAAAGAACGTTGTGGGACTGAGAAGTGGCCAAGTTATATGGAGAAATTTTTGCCAGCTGCTGGCGCCATCAACCTCGGCTGCTTCGTAGTAGGATCGATCTATGCTCTGTAATCCTGCAAGGAAGATCACCGCATCGTAACCCACAGTCCTCCATATGGACACTATCGCTACAGTGGGTATCGTCCAGCGTTCATCTTTCAGCCAAGCTATCTTTTGAATGTTGAAGAACGACAAAAAGTAGTTCAAAAGACCGTAAGCATCATCAAAGATCCATCTCCAAACGAGTGAAATGGCAACTATGGATGTCACGAACGGCACAAAGTACGCGGTTCTGAAGAATGCTCGAAGTTTTATGTTTGTGTTCAACAACAACGCGATCGCCAAAGCTAAAGCGATCGTGATGGGAACACTGAGGACAACATAATAAAGTGTATTGAACATCGCTTTGATGAACAAATTTCGGTCACGACCTTCCAGCAAAAAATTCACAATCGTGTAGAAACGAGCATCAAACGCGAGCATCAACGTTGTCGAACCAATCGCTGCTGCAACTAGCCCATACAAATGTTTAGAAATATACTGGTGAAACTTTGAAACAGTGATCACTAACAACAGTATCGAGATGCCAACTGCAATTATGCGAACCAGTTGGAAATTCAAAAAATACGCAATAGAAGTTGTGAAAAGCAACAACCAGGGCAAAATGTTCCTCCTAAAGATGCTGTACAATGCGATCACGAAGCAAGTGGACATAGCAACCAAAAAAACCGTCCAGAGTAAAGCTTCAAGAAAGCTGTGACTCATTGGTGGAAAGAATCTGAAAATCTCTCTATAGTTTTCAAATCCAGCAAAGACTGGATTCCTCATGTTTTTGAAATCCCATCTGAAAAAGCTCAGAACGAACGAGAAAGCAACGGGCCAGAACACGAACGTGCCTAAGATCAAGAATGAGGGTATTAGAAACAAATAAGCTAGTATTGCTTCTCGAACTTTACCCTTCACTGAGCCCACCTTCACAGTATGTACGAGCTCAAATCTTCATCGGCAGCTATGGCTCCGATCTTTTCCCTCACGTACTTCGCATCGACGAGGATTTTCTTTTCTGAAACCTCCGGAGCCTCGAAGGCGACGTCTTCGAGAACCTTCTCCACCACGGTGTACAACCTTCTGGCTCCTATATTTTCAAGTCTTTGGTTGAGATCGTAAGCGATCTTGGCTATCTCTTCTACACCATCTTGGGTGAAGATTAATTCCACACCTTCGGTCGCTAAGAGCGCTTGATATTGCTTTGTAATTGCATTTTCAGGCTCTGTGAGGATCCTAACGAAGTCCTTCTGCGTTAACGGTGAGAGTTCCACTCTTATTGGGAATCTACCCTGCAACTCTGGTATGAGGTCTGAAGGTTTGCTCATGTGGAATGCACCAGAACCTATGAAAAGTATGTAATCTGTTCTGACAGGTCCATATTTCGTCATTATCGTGGTACCTTCGACGATTGGAAGCAAATCTCTTTGAACACCCTGTCTTGAAACGTCAGGACCGACACCAGACGACTTGATGGCTATCTTGTCAAGTTCGTCTATGAAGATGATACCTCTGTTTTGAGCTCTATCGAGCGCTTCTTGAACAGCTTTGTCCATGTCTATGAGTTTCTCTGCTTCGATGGGCAGCAAAACTTTACGAGCCTCAGCAACTGTGAGCCTTTTTCTCTGTTTCGTCTTCGGCAGCAGATTTCCAAGCATGTTACTTAAATCTATACCGAGATCCTCAAGCTCTGCAGAACCTACGATGCCCATAAAAGGAGTGGCCTCTTTTTCCACCTCAACCTCAATCAATTCATTCTCGAGCTCACCACTCCTCAGTTTCTGTCTCATCTCTTCACGCCTTTGTCTGATCAACTTTCTTTCTTCCAAACTCTGCTGAGGTTGCTGTTGTATACCGAAAAGTCCCATGAGACCCACCGATTGAGGTTTTTTACTGTCTGGAACGAGAGCATCCAAGATCCTCTCTTCCACCATCATTTCGGCTTTCTCTTTGACTTGTTCCATCATCTCTTTCTTGACCATGTTAACACTTATCTCCACCAAATCGCGTATCATTGATTCAACGTTTTTACCAACATAACCTATTTCTGTGAATCTTGTTGCTTCAACCTTCAGAAATGGTGAACCCGAAAGCTGTGCCAGCCTCCTCGCTATCTCTGTCTTTCCAACCCCAGTCGGACCAATCATGAGTATGTTCTTCGGGAGCACCTCTTTTTGCCATTTCTCAGGCAACTTCTGCCTCCTTATGCGATTCCTTATGGCTATAGCGACAGCGCGCTTGGCTTGATATTGACCAACTATGTACTTATCGAGTTCTGCGACGATCTGCTTCGGTGTGAGTTCATCAAAATTCACCACTCTGCCTCACTCCTCTACGAATTTATAATTCCTCGATCGTGATATTACTGTTGGTGAATATGCATATCTCACTTGCGATTTGCATTGATTTTTCCGCTATAGTTCTAGCATCAAGGTCTGTGTTCCTGATGAGTGCTCTAGCAGCAGCAAGTGCATATGGTGCTCCAGAGCCTATAGCTGCAACGTTGTCGTCCGGTTGAACGACTTCTCCCGTACCAGATATTATAAGCACATTGTTCCGGTCAGCCACTAACAGCAACGCTTCCAAGCGTCTCAGAATACGATCTGTGCGCCAATCCTTAGCTAACTCTACGGCTGCTTTCAACAAATTTCCTCCCCATTCCCTCAACTTTGCTTCAAAACGGTCGAACAAAGCCATCGCATCAGCAACTGAACCTGCAAAACCCGCCAAGACCTGACCATCCGCGATCTTCCTTATTTTCCTTGCCCCGTGCTTTAGCACTGTGTTACCGTAGGTCACCTGCCCGTCACCGGCCATCACCGTTCTTCCGTTCCTGGAAACGACGAGAACCGTTGTCGATCTCCATTTCATTGACTCACCTCCTCCAACGTTTCATAGATAGCGATGAATCGTGAATATCTCTCCCACAACCAAATCCGCTCTGGTACATTGTTCGCAACCTGTGAGATCTGTTGAAGAATTTGGTTGATCTTGTTCTGATCTTTGACCAGATTGGAGAGAATTTTCTGTAACTGCGATAGCATGGTGTTTGGTAAATTGGCAACCAAACTGTAGGCAACATTGAAATTACCCCTTTGGAAGGCTGATATCTCACTCTTGATGGCTTGCTTCCAATCGGCTTGCTTAAGCTGAGTTTCTATCTGAGCTGAGAATCCTTCAATTATCGCTTGTACCGTATTTATCCGAACACTTGGGACGGCTTCTTTTATGAGAGAATCGGCCACCGATTTCGAAATTTCCTTCAAATAAGAATCTATTTCACTCTTGAGTTCTATCTCACCCAACTCTTTCATTATGAGTTCTCTGCTGGTTTTGTACCTTTCTAACATGAACTTCAGAATCTCGCTCGCCGTTTGTGGATCTTTGCTTTGTAATTTTTGTGCCGCGGCGAGTAATATTGGAGCAACACCATCTGGAATTGCCCACACTCCCTTCGCTGCCATCGCTTCGCAAGCCCACACTTCTTTTGAAGCCAATCGCTTTAGGAATTCTAATGTATGTTCACTATCTAACGGTTCGAAGATCGTCATCATAACCGCTAGAGATCTGTAGATATCTTCACCTTGAGCGGCACGTGTCGTGCTTATATTTTTCCACTCAGGATATCTATTCCATGAACCAGGTAATCGATAAACGGTCGCCTCCGCCCAATGAATGAACTCGGAACGGTACTTTGCGAAGAGTTCATCCAAGTATGCTAAGCCAACCTTCACAGTTTCATCCTGTGAAAAAGGCACCAGCTGTTGTTTCAATTGTTTAACTGAGGAAGAAAGCATCGCGTACCTGGAAGCGAGAGCTTTGTAAGTGTTCCTCTCGTTGAAACTCAAAAGTGATGTTTTAAACAACGCGCAGGAATCAAGTAGTGCTTGCATGTTTGCCAGCACGTTTTCATCCAGTAAGGCTCTTAAATCGATGAAATAAGCTAGATCTGAGCTTCTGTACTGCGGTGCGATGATCTTTTGATAGTCATCGAAATTTTGCTTCAGCACCAATGCGTTTCCTTCACGCAAAGCGTTCGTCAGAGAAACGATCCTATCATCTTTAAGACAGAGGGAAGCTAGGTAAAAGTAGGATTTACCGTAAGTGTGATTCACACGGACAGACCTCAGGAGATTCTCCACAGCGAGTTTGTAATGCTGTTGTTGAAGTTGCTCGATGTTTCTCAATCCACTTCTGATTTTTTCTAGATCACTCATGAGGCTGGTTCTTATCGAAGCTATCTGGTTTATCCTTCTTTTCTCGACCTCGATTGGGTCGAGATTGTCAACTTTGAAGTTTTCCCGCCTCAGACTAACAAACGGTCCAGATAGATCCTCCAGTTCTTTCAGTCTGTTCGTGACGTCACTCTCGAGTTGTTTCAACTTGTTCTTCTCACCGTCCAACACCGCGAGGAAATTGTAAGAGTTACTTCCGTTTTTGAAATAAACTTCGGAGATGAAGTAATTCCATTTCAAATACGCTGTAGATACAGCAGTGAACAGAACGGCGACCAAAAGTATGGCGAGTTTAAAACCACTTAACTTCACCTTCCAAATGAGAAACCCATCCTCAATCGAGTTGAAATAGACGCCAGTCGCGACCGAAGCATAGAAGATGGCAAGAAGTCCATTGGGTAAAAGATGGGCAGGAAAGCTGAAAACGCTTTGAATCATGAAACCCACAAATCCCATGCTCATAGCCAAGAACAAGAGAAAATCATCTTTTTTCCGCAACTTCTTAAAACGGTTCAACGCGTACAGAGCCAGCAAAATAGACAATGCAATGATGACACCCAATCCCAATATCCCAGTCTCACCCAGAACTTGAAAATAATCGTTGTGAGTTCTTTTGAAGTTGTTCCATACGTACACAAAGCGTGGATGTTTTTCCATAGCCCTGGCAAGACCTTCTATAGCGTAGATCTGGTAGGTACCTATTCCTGTGCCTATCAATTTGCTCATCTTCCATTGTTCAACTGCAGAAAGCCAAGCGAGGATTCTTTCTTCAGCGTTGGAAGCGAACACCTCTGGAGCGAATCTTTCAACTATCGAAACGGTACCTTTTACCGTCAAAGGATTGTCTGTATTGTAAACGACCAACACGATCGCGGACAAAACCGCAAGCGAAATGATGACAATCTTGTTGAAACGCTTGAGTTGCTCGGCTAACTGATTGTTCTCTTGCTCTTTTCTCTTCCAGTAAATCGCATAAAACAAGATGAAAATAAAAATCATGGTGATGAGTGCGATGTATTCAGAGCGTGTCTGACCTATGGCCGTTACGACCAATGCGAGAAGAAAGTAAACAGTTGAGAAGATCTTGGTCAGAATGTAATCTTTTTTCTTCGCATTCTCCCAGCCATAATCGTTCGAAACCACGAAGTAAAGGCTCACAGGTAAAAGCATGACGAGATAGTTGGTCACGAATATAACGTTGCCAACGCTCGATTTTATGGTCGTCCTATCGAACGGATTACCGATCACACCGAAGAACATACTCGTTCCCGTGTAGAAATTGATCAAACCGTCCATGGCTATGACCATGCCTGCGGCAAGAAAAGTGAGGAGTAACCTCGTAATAGAACCTTTCTTGATGATTCTGTTTGAAAAGTAAAAAGCCATGAACGCTGTCAGCAAAATGTATAAAGCATCCATGATGGAGTATTTGAAGTAATACCTGTTAACCCGAAAAACGTAGATTGTTGATAACAAAGCGATCAATGAGAATACGAACCAGAGAAGACCCGTGAAAGGTGCGTAGAATTCTAGCTCAAATTTGTTCTTTTTTGACCACTGGAGCAGGAGCACAACGATCAAAAGTAATGTGAAAGCTGTTATCGCAGCATATTTAGGCACACTGAATTCATAGGTTATACTCCTGTTCGCAAGCAACGCAACGACAATTATACCTACGTGCAACAGTGCTTCTTCGAATCTTTTCACCGTCTTCCTCCTTTCACTTGACCAGATACTTTGCTAGATAATCTATTAGGGGTGAAACCAGCAACGCAGGCAATAAGTTTCCCACCTTTATATCCCTCAACTCGAGAAGCCTCACCCCTATGGCCAGTACTATCAGGCCTCCGACACCAGTGAAGTTAGCCAAATATGTGCTGTTCGTCAGAAAAGAAAGCTGTGATGCGAGCAAAACCATACCACCTTGAACAACAAGAACCACAACGCTTGTCAACAGAACTCCGATACCATAAAGGGACGCCAACACGATCGACGAGATGAGGTCCAACACAGATTTAACATATATCAAAGTACCGTCGTTCAACAAACCAGCCCTGATCGAACCCACTATGGTCATTGGACCCACCAAAAAGAGGATGGTTGCGGTAACAAAACCTTTCGCAAATTTAACTGAATCTTTAGAGAATTTGCCAATTTTCGAGAGTTTTTCTTCAATGTCGATCGATTCTCCCACGATCGCACCGAACCCAAGGGCGAGCAAAACTACGATGAAGTTCGACGTATCTAGCGTCATCTTCACTCCAACTCCGATCGTCGTCAAGCCAACCGCTTGAAACAGCACTTTTTTTAATCCATCCGGTATCGTCTTACCTAAAGCCATTCCAAAGCAAGAACCCAACGCCACGCACACCGAGTTTACAAGAACTGAAGGATGAATTTTGAGGCACCTCCTTTCGAGTTTTATTATATATCCGTTGGAGGTGAGGTGATGGTTATACTGTTCGATGTCGGAAACACACACACGGTGTTGGGTATTTCTAAGGATGGGAGCAATTTTCAAAAATGGAGATTCTCTACACAGAGATTTGGAACAGAAGATGAACTCTTCGCCATCACGTCAGTTCTGTTCGAGCGACAGATTGGTGGTTTGCCACAGTTCGAAGGTGCAGTCATAGCATCGGTGGTTCCTTCACTGAACTACGTTTTTCAAAGGTTCATTGAAAAATACTTCGGCTTGCGGTGCGTATGGGTAGAGGCTTGTAATGGGGCGAAGATCAAATGGAACGTGAAGAACCCTTCGGAAATAGGTGCAGATCGTGTAGCTAATGTTTTTGCCGTTGCTTTTGATCACCCAGACTCAATCGTCATAGACGCTGGAACGGCGATCACCATAGACGTGATTAAAGATGGGAACTATGAAGGTGGGGTCATCATGCCGGGTTTGATGACGGCAGCTCACAGTTTGTTCGAAAAGACCGCCAAACTTCCACAAGTGGACCTCTATGTACCTTCAAACTGTGTTGGAAAAGACACAGCCGAAAACATTCGGATTGGTGTGGTGAAAGGTACAGCGTGGGCTTTGAACGGTCTGGT
The DNA here is from genome assembly GCA_025060105.1 of Pseudothermotoga sp. Lineage (NCBI taxonomy): Bacteria > Thermotogati > Thermotogota > Thermotogae > Thermotogales > Thermotogaceae > Pseudothermotoga > Pseudothermotoga sp. The sequence goes on from JANXCS010000008.1 coordinate 72,960, forward strand.
CAAAGAGATAAAATCTTTTTACGATAAACATCCTGTGGTTTTCCTCACGGGAGGTCAAAGTAAAGTTTTAGACAAACTCGTTAAACACGATTTTTTTGAACCAGATTTAACTTTGAAGGGGATGTTCAGATTCTGGCGAGAAACAGAACGATCGTTTTGATCAATCCATGGATCTGTGATTTTGCTGCTTACGACTTTTGGTTGAAACCTGTCGGGTTGTTGTACGTAGGTTCCGTACTGCTCCACTACGGCTTTGATGTCGTGCTGATCGATCTTTTGAACAGACACGATCCAGAGTTGAGCCTGTTCTTGAAATTGAAACCTGACAAACAATACGGCACAGGAAAGTTCTATTCTGTTGAAATTCCCAAGCCATCTCAACTGTCGTTCGTGCCGAGGAAATACAAACGTTACGGTGCCCCGAAAGAATTCTTCATCCACAAACTTCAAAAGATCAAGGAACCTGCAGCGTTCTTTGTTACATCATCGATGACTTATTGGTGGCCTGGTGTTCAGCAAACGATACAGCTGCTCAAAGAAATGTTTCCCAGAGTACCGGTGATACTCGGGGGTTTATACGCACGCATCTATCCCGAACACGCAAGTAAATACAGTGGGGCGGACATCATCTTTAGCCATGATCTTTCGAAATTAAATGAGTTGCTGTCGTTCCTTTTTGACGAAGATTTCAACGATGATCTACACGATTGGTTCGAAAGATTCGATCCAGCTTACGGTTTGTACCAGAGAGTTGGCTATTTAGTGTTTTTCACTTCACTGGGTTGTGTGTACAATTGTAGCTATTGCCTGACGCCAGCGCTCTACGGAAAGTGGACTCGAAGAACACCAGAAAAAATCGTCGAGATGGTTCGTAAGTATGTGAACATGTTCGGTGTGAAGGATGTGGTGTTCTTCGACGACGCGATATTGATAGACAAAGAAAACCATTTCAAACCATTACTCCACCGATTGATAGAAGCGAAGCTCGACGTTAGGTATCATCTTCCCAACGGAATTCATGCAAGGCTCATCGATGAAGAACTCGCTTTTCTCATGAAAAAAGCAAATTTTGTGACAATAAAACTGGGTTACGAAACATCCGGTCCGTTACAACTGAAAACGGGTGGAAAAGTGTACGATGAAGAAATTCTTAAAGCAGCACGATTACTCCTTTCTGTTGGTTTCACATCGAAAGAAGTGCAAGCTTACGTCATGGTGAACATGCCCGGACAGAGTGAACACGATGTGATCAACGCCATTGAAACTTGCAAAAAAGCTGGTATCTCGATCTCTCTGAATGAATATACCCCCATACCCGGAACCAGAGATTGGTTCGAACTGATCCAAACCAATCGGATTCAACCAGACATCGATCCCATCATGCTCAACAACACCATATTGCCATACTGGTGGAAGGCGGGGATGCACATAACAACGGTTCAGAAGTTAAAAGATCTAGCTCATGGAAGGTCTCCTATTCTTCACTCGTGACTTTCGAAGCGATCATACCTACTCCGCTTGGATAGCCTCGCTTTTGAGCCAATTCGTTAGCTAACCTTTGGAAAACAACTATACACGGTATTGGAGCGATCTCTTCGCTCAAACCTGCCTTTAAACTGATCTTCCTTTGAGCGTCCATCTCCACGTTCGTGATCAACCAAGTCTTGTCGAAACGACAGAGTTCTTGAAACATCTTCTCAGTTATGCGTTCGGTCTTGCCACGTAAATGAACAAGAGTCGTCATCGCTCCACTAACCAAAAGCTCCATGGCTCCATGGCGGAAACCTCCTCCACTGTACCAAGAACAGTTGTACCTTGCAACTTCGGCCAAGGTCAGCTGAGCCATCCTGAGAATCGGTACAGTGAAACCTCTACCAACCAGAATCAACTGATGACTCACGTTGGCTGTCTCAATATAGTTTTGAAGGTCCAATTGAAGCGCATATTCTAAGTGCTCATCGATACCTGCTAAATCGAGTTTTCGATCTAACCATTTTGAAAGGATCAAAAGCAGAGTCACTATGCTGTTGGTGAACGTCTTGGTAGAGCCCATCGCTCTCTCTTGGCCTGCGTGTATCAAGAAAACTGCATCCATCCCTAAAAATTTGGCAACGGAACTGTTGGGATTGTTCGTAACAAGAATGGATTTTTTCTTCAGCTTGGACCAATTCTCGAGGAACTTTTTCAGTTCCACCGTTTCGCCAGATTGTGAAACAAACACGAACAAATCATAAAAATCGAAGCATTTTTCATCCCAGTACCATAGTACTTCCGAAAGTTCTTCACATCTGCAATTCAAACCAAAATTGCTCGCATAAACAGTTGCATAGAGCCCCGCGTAGTGAGAAGCTCCCATCCCAAGTATCAGTACATTTTTAGGTTTATAGAAACTCGCTTTCGATCTGATCTCCTCTGCATGATCAAGTAACTCACGAACCACTCGGGGTTGCTCTAAGTAGTCTTGGGCAAAGATTGACATCGACATCTGACCTCCTCTGTTATTATGTACAATCATTTTATAACACATCAATTCAGAATCAGTTCAGCAAAAAGGCAAACACATTGTGTAAAATATATGCGACTCGAAGGGGTGATGTGTGTGCCGAGGTTGAGAGTCTATGAACTTGCAAAAAAATTGAACATGTCCACGAAGGAATTGCTTCAAGAGCTCGAGGAACTCGGCCTCGATGTCAAGAACCACATGAGTTATATAGACGAAGAGACCGTCAAGCTGTTGTTGGAACTCTTCGAGGAAGAGGAAGATGTTGAAAAGACGAAACCTGTTGCGAGATCAAAGAAGGAAGAAGACGTCGAGGAAGAAGTCATAGAAGAGATAGTCGTGACCCCAGAAGAACTTCAAATCAACACGCTCGCTCTCAAAATGGGTGTTCCCCTCAACAAAATTATCCAGGACATGTTCATGAAAGGAGTCGTCCTCAAACCGAACCAAAAACTCGATGAAAAAACGGCTAGAGAAATTGCAAAAATGCACGGCTACAGATTGAGAATCCAGCAAGAGATGAAGACTGAGCATGTGAGCGTTGAGGAGAGTAAATTGCAACAGATCGAGAAGTATTTTGAAGAGCTGTACACTAAACGGGCGAATGAACTTTCACCGAGACCCCCCGTTGTGACTGTGATGGGGCACGTGGACCACGGCAAAACAACTTTACTAGACAAAATCAGAAAAACACGTATTGCTGAACAGGAAGCTGGTGGCATAACCCAGTCGATAGGTGCGTATCAAATAACTCACAATGGCAGGAAGATAACCTTCATCGATACACCCGGTCATGAACTCTTCACTGAGATGCGCGCCAGAGGCGCTCAAGCAACGGACATCGTGGTTTTGGTCGTCGCGGCAGATGATGGTGTGATGCCACAAACGATAGAGGCATACAACCATGCCAAGGCTGCCAATGTTCCTGTGATCGTGGCAATAAACAAAATAGACAAGCCAAACGCGAACGTTGAGATGACGAAACAACAGCTTGTGTCGAAACTCAATTTAATACCGGAAGATTGGGGTGGCGACACGATTGTTGTACCGATATCTGCGAGAACGGGACAAGGTATAGATGATCTACTCGAAATGATTCTCCTGGTGGCAGACATGAAAGGGATCAAGTGCTATCCAAAAGGGCCGGCAAGGTGCGTTGTCATAGAATCGAAAGTTGAACGTGGTCTGGGTCCAGTTGCCAACGTGATAGTGAAAGATGGCATACTGAAAATCGGTGACTATGTCGTGTCAGGTCCCATTCACACCAAGGTACGAACGCTGATTGATGACAAAGGCAGACACATCAAAGCTGCCGAACCTTCTCAACCTGTTATGATCGTTGGCTTCGAAGAGTTGCCTGATCCGCGCTACACGATCTATGCTGTGGAAAATCTCGAAATTGCAAGGCAAATCAGTGAAGAAATTCGCAATCGTCTCGAGAAAGAAAAACGAGCCAAGCGTCGCGTGACACTCGAAGAACTTTTGAAGATGATGGAAGAGAAAGAAAAGAAAGAACTGAACCTCGTATTGAAAGCAGATACAGTTGGTTCCCTCAGTGCACTCCAGAGTGCGGTGGAATCGTTGAAATCTGAAGAAATAAAAGTCAACGTTGTGCACGCCGGTGTCGGTCCAGTGACGGAAAGCGACATCATGCTTGCCTCAACCTGTGACGGTGTTGTGATTGGTTTTAGAGTCAAGGTCGAATCGCAAGCTCGAAGGGTGGCAGAATCTGAAGGAGTACAGGTGAAAACCTACGAGATCATATACGATCTCATCGACAGTTTGAAACTTGCGATGGAAGGTATGCTCAAACCACAAATAATCGAGGAACTGGTGGGACGTGGAGAGATAAAGAAGGTCTTCGAAATAAAAAGAGTGGGGAAGGTTGCAGGAATTCAAATGTTGGAAGGAAAAGTGACTCGAGACAGCAAAGTCAAAGTCTACAGGAATGGTGTCTTGCTTTTTACAGATGAGATCGATAGTCTGAAACACTTCAAAGAAGACGTAAACCAGATAGAAGCACCGCAGGAATGTGGTATAAAGTTCAAATCTAGAACAGACTTTCAAGAGGGTGATGAACTGGAATTTTACCAGATCAAAGAAATCAAGAGAACTCTTTGATCAAGATCCTTTACCTTCTTGAAAGCTCGCCAAGCACTTTTCACAGATTCCGTGGACGATGAGATCGGTCCTCTTGATCAAACCAGGAGTTTGCAGAGAGACATTGTATGATACATCGTGCACGGTTCCACACACTTCACAAACGAAGTGACCGTGGTCTGATGTGTCCACATCGAAAATTGTGGTAGTCTCGGTGATGGGAATTTTCCTTATTTGGCCCATTTGTTCAAGTACATGTATTGTGTTGTATATCGTCGTGAAAGAAACACTACCAACTTTGCGCAAAACGTGTTCGTATATCTGCTGAGCTGTGGGATGAACTCTGTTGGTCTGCAAAAACCTTATGATCTCAACTCTTTGTGGTGTCACCTTCAAACCTTTGGACCTGAGCAGATCAGCAATTTGACTCGTTGTCATTTTACAACCTCCTCAAAAATTATAACACCGTTTTCATTGGTCTCGTGATTTATAATCGAGTTGGAGGTGTCATGAAATAAGACTCGCAGAGGCTGTTGAAACAATAAGACACGAAGCAGCCCCTTTGGTGGAAGCAAGGTTCAAGCAGTTCCAAGATCTCGGAAAGAACGGCTCTGAGGAACAACTCTACAGTGAACTTTGCTTTTGTATACTCACTGCGAACTGGAGTGCTAAAGGTGGTATTGAAGCACAACGATTGATAGGTACCGAAGGTTTTGTCAACATGGACGAGGAAAAATTAACTCAAATACTGGTGAAACTACACCATCGTTATCCAAAAGCTAGGGCATCTTACATCGTGAAGAACAGGTGGATTGTGGGTCGTCTCAGGTCCTTATTATCTCTACCCCCTTTACAAGCTCGAGAATGGCTGGTAAAAAATGTTTGGGGAATCGGTTACAAAGAGGCCAGTCATTTTTTGAGGAACACAGGCATCGAAGAGCTTGCGATATTGGACAGACACGTGTTGTCACTGATGGTACGGTATGGATTGATCGATTCTCTGCCGAAAGCGCTCACAAAACAAAGGTATCTGAATCTAGAGGGATTGCTCAAACAAGAGGCTGATCATTTTGGGGAGTCAGTCGGGAAGTTCGATCTGTACCTTTGGTATTTTGTGAAGAAAACTGTGGAAAAGTAGGAGGCATACGCCGATGGTGAGAGTTAGGTTTGCACCCAGTCCAACGGGATTTCTCCACGTTGGAGGAGCGAGAACAGCTTTGTTCAATTATCTTTTTGCGAAGCGGTTCAAAGGAATTTTTGTCCTCAGAATAGAAGACACCGACATCGCTCGCTCAGAACGTATCTTTGAGAGAAACTTGATGGATTCTCTCCGATGGCTCGGTATCGATTGGGATGAGGGACCAGACGTCGGAGGAGCCTATGGTCCTTACAGGCAGAGTGAGAGACTGCAGATTTACAAAGAGTACGCTGAAAAGCTGGTCAGCGAGAATAAAGCTTACAAGGTCTACGCGTATCCAGAGGAGATAGAAAGATTGAGAGAAGAACTCTTGAGCAAAAACTTACCGCCACACTATACGCGTGAGATGTTCGAGCGATTCGCAACGAAAGAGAGGATCAGAGAGTATGAAGAGAAAGGTTTGCAACCAGTCATATACTTTTCGATGCCGAGAAAGACGATCGTTCACAACGATCTCATAAAGGGTCAAGTGGTGTTCAGCGAGGGATCCGTTGGTGATTTTGTACTGCTTAGGAGCAACGGTATGCCAACGTACAACTTCGCATGTGTTGTTGATGATATGCTCATGAAGATAACCCATGTGATAAGGGGGGACGATCATTTACCGAACACCGTTAAGCAACTGGCTCTGTACGAAGCTTTCGGTGTTGAACCCCCTCAAATCGGTCACGTATCGATGATCTTAGGACCAGATGGAAAGAAATTGAGTAAACGTCATGGTGCAACCTCAGTCGAAGAATTCCGTGCGAGAGGATACCTACCAGAAGCAGTGGTGAACTATCTTGCACTGCTTGGTTGGTCTCCTCCTGACGCTCAAGAAATAATGTCAATGGACGAAATGATAGAGAAGTTTTCCATAGATCGTGTCAGCAAAAATCCGGCCATATTCGACCCCGGGAAATTGAAATGGATGAACGGACATTACATAAGAAAGTCTACCGTTCAGAGGATTGTAGAGTTGTTGATTCCCTACATAGAAGCAAGAAAATGGACTTACAAAAATAGAGATTGGCTCGAGCGTGTGTTGCTCTCAGTTCGAGATCGTCTGCACACGCTCGAAGAATTCACAGAGCTTGCAGATTTCTTCTTCGTCAGACCTGAAGTAATCGTAGAAGTCGATGAACAAGTTCGTCAAGGATTGCTTGAGTGCGCGCTCAGGTTAGAAAGAAATGGTGAGCTCTCGAAAGAGCAACTCGTGGCTGTGTTCCGTGAAGTGGTCAAACAATTGAAGCTGAACGCTAAAGATTTCTACATGGCCCTCAGAAAGGCTCTAACAGGTAAAAACGAGGGACCAGAATTGGTGGATATTGTAACAATACTTGGAGCGTTAGAAACCGCATCTAGAATCAAGAAAGCATTGGGGGTAGAATGATGCTTCTCAGAAACACCTTGACAGGTCAACTCGAAAGGTTTGAACCGATCGAACCGGGAACGGTGAGGATGTACGTCTGTGGTCCCACCGTGTACGGGCTCATACACGTTGGAAATGCCAGACCAATGGTTGTGTTCGATGCTCTTAGAAGATACTTTGAGTACAAAGGTTATCGCGTGCTCATGGTACAGAATTTCACCGACATAGATGATAAGATCTTAAAACGCGCTGACGAATGGGGTGTTGACTACAAGCAAGTTGCGGAAACTTTCATTCAAGAGTATTGGAGAGATGCTGCAGCTCTTGGTGTGAGGGCTCCCAATTTTGCTCCCAAAACATCCGATTTCATACCAGAAATCGTGAGAGCGATAGAATTGTTGATAAAGAAAGGACATGCGTACATCTCCGATGGGGACGTTTATTTCGACGTGAAGAGCTTTCCAAAGTACGGAGAACTTTCCCATCGCAGCCTAGATGAGATGATCGCTGGTGCGAGGGTTGAAGTCAGTGAGAAAAAGAGATTCCCTCTCGATTTTGCACTCTGGAAGGCAGCCAAACCGGGAGAACCTGCTTGGGATAGTCCATGGGGTAAGGGAAGACCCGGTTGGCATATAGAATGCACTATCATGTCAACTAAACTTTTGGGTTCCACTTTAGACATTCATGCAGGTGGAGAAGATCTCATCTTTCCCCACCACGAAAACGAAAAGGTGCAGAGTGAAGCGCTCACGGGTAAACAGTTCGTTCGTTATTGGCTTCACAACGCACTGGTGAGAGTCTCCGGAGACAAGATGAGCAAATCTTTGGGCAACATTTTCGTCTTGAGAGAGGCACTCAAACGGTTCGGCGCTGATGGTTTGAAACTGTACTTTCTCTCTAAGCACTACAGAAGTCCCATAGACTTTTCCATAGAAGCTTTGGAAGCGAGCACTAAAGCTGCAAAGAGGATCAACGAGAGTTTCAAGAGACTTGAATCGAAGTTTCCCTCCATCCCTGTTCCTCCAAACGATGGTTGGATGAACGAACAGAGGCAGAGGTTCACGGAAGCCTTAGATGATGACTTCAACACACCGAGAGCGATCGCCCAGATTTTTGACCTAGTAGCGGAGTTGAACAAACTCATCGATGAATCTAGAGAAAGACAAGCTTTGAAGGTCTATCACCTTTTAAGAAGGGAATTTTGCCCGGTACTGGGCTTGTTCGAAGCTGGAACTCAACCATTGAACATCGACGTTGATCCGTTCATACAGTTGATTCTCGAATTGCGAAATGAGTTGAGGCGAAGAAAATTGTATGATCTGGCTGATGAAGCGAGGAAGAGACTGAAGGATCTTGGTGTGGAGATCCGTGACAATCTCGACGGCTCGACTTATTCCTTCATTGAGGAGGTATGAGCAATGTGGGAGCACGTGAGACTCATCGATCCTGAAATATATCAAATCATCGTTGGTGAACTTAAGAGGCAGGAATACGGCCTTGAACTGATCGCATCAGAGAATTTCGTTTCCCCAGCAGTAATGGAAGCTATGGGCAGTGTCCTCACGAACAAGTACGCAGAAGGCTATCCAGGAAAACGTTACTATGGTGGATGTGAATGGGTTGATAAGGCCGAAGAAATCGCTAGAGAGAGAGCCAAACAATTGTTTAAAGCACAGTATGCGAATGTTCAACCACATTCAGGTTCGCAGGCAAACATGGCCGCATATCTGGCTGTTGCCGAACCCGGAGATGTACTCATGGGGATGAGTCTCTCACACGGGGGACATCTCACACACGGTGCAAACGTGAACTTTTCTGGAAAATTTTTCAAGGTGGTTCAGTATGGTGTGGATCCAGAAACGGAAATGATAGATTACGATGCCGTCATGAAGTTGGCTCAGGAGTACAAACCAAAAATCATAGTAGCTGGTGGAAGCGCATATTCGAGGATAATAGATTTCAAGAGATTCAGGGAAATTGCGGATGAAGTTGGAGCGTACCTCATCGTGGATATGGCCCATTTCGCTGGATTGGTCGCCGCGGGACTTTATCCGAATCCGGTGGAATATGCACACATCGTAACTTCCACAACCCACAAAACCTTGAGAGGTCCAAGGGGTGGTCTCATACTCACGAACGATCCGGAACTCTACAAGCAGATCAACAAATGGGTCTTTCCCGGAACGCAAGGTGGACCGCTCATGCACGTGATTGCCGCAAAGGCTGTGTGTTTCAAGGAAGCCCTCAGTCCAGGTTTCGTCGAATATCAAAAACACATAGTCGCGAATGCAAAAACACTCGCTGAGGAATTGTCGAAGCTCGGCTTGAGAATCGTTTCAGGCGGTACCGACACTCATTTGATGCTCGTCGATCTGACATCTACGAACGTGACAGGTAAGGCAGCAGAGAGAGCTCTCGAAAAATGCGGAATAACAGTGAATAAAAACACAATTCCCAAAGAAACTAGATCTCCCTTCGTTGCCAGCGGAATACGTATAGGTACCCCTGCTGTCACAACGAGGGGCATGCGTGAAACCGAGATGAAACACATAGCTCTTTTGATACACAAGGTCTTATCAAACATCCTCGATGAAGAAGGGAACATCTCAGACTCCGTTCAAAGCGAGGTTCAAATGCAAGTCAAGCAACTGTGTGAGAGATTTCCACTCTACGTGGACAAGATAAACTTTTAAAAATTGGAGCGATAAAGTTCGACGATGTAGTCTGTCGCTACGTCTAGACTGACTTCTATTTGTGTGAATTTATCTAGTATTTTCACGTGAGCAACTGAGCGTGACAATTCTTCATCACCGAGTATCAAAGCCACTTTGGCTCCGAGTTTATCTGCATGTCTCAACTGAGCGGTGAGTTTCCTGTCACTCACGTCTGTTATTGTGGGAACACCTCTTTTCCTCAGTTCCTCGGCGATTTTGAATCCTTCGATGGAGGACTTCTCGCCGATGCAAACAACGTAGGCGAAACAAGCTTTTTTTTGAGGAACCTGAATACCGTGAATCTTCAGCGCTAATATGAGTCTTTCTATTCCGCATGCAAAACCAAGAGCTGGTGTGCTCTGACCACCGAGCTCTGCAAACAAACCATCGTATCTACCACCTGCCAGGATTGTGTTTTGGGCTCCAAGCTCTTTATGTCTTATCTCGAAGACGGTTCTGTTGTAATAATCTAACCCTCTCACGAGGGTACCATCTTCGACGAAATTGATCCCCAGTTCGTACAACCTTTTCTTCAATGCATCGTAGTGAGATTGACACTCTTCACACAAAAATTCGAAAGATTTCGGAGCACGTTCAGCAACTGCCACATCTATCTTGCAGTCAAGCAATCTGAGCACGTTGGTTTCCATCCGTCTTTTACAATCTTCACACAATTCGTCAACGTGCGATTCGTAGTATTCCTTCAATTTCTGCCTATACACTGGCCTGCACTTTGGACAACCTATCGAATTCAAATGTAGAACACGATCGCGCACGCCGATCTTGTTTAAAAAATGTTCAGCGAGCAACAATATTTCAGTATCGGAAGATGGATGTGCGGAACCTATCAACTCAACTCCGAATTGGTGAAACTGTCTGAGACGACCCGCTTGAGGCCTCTCGTAACGAAACATGGGACCGATGTAGAAAAACCTTTGGGGTAAACCTGCGTTCAACATGGAGTTCTCTATGAAAGCTCTCACCGTGGGTGCCGTGCCCTCAGGTCTCAAGGTGATGCTCCGACCGCCTTTATCTATGAATGTGTACATTTCTTTTTGAACTATATCGGTGTCTTCACCAACACTCCTCACGAACAACTCCGTAGGCTCAATGATGGGTGTCCTCAACTCACGATAACCATAAAGATTCGCCACGATGCGCGCATTTTCCTCGATGAAATACCAATAGTCGATTTCGTCACCGAATATGTCCTGTGTTCCCTTTATTTTTTCGTACCTCAATTCAATGCTCCCTCCTCTGCTTCATGATAGCACGACACCGATTCTTCGAAAAGTGTCCAAAACATCCTTATCTTCCACAATTTGACTCAACTGATGAAGATCTTTGATAGGACGATTGAGGATTATTTTACTAGCTCTTTTTTCACCGATACCTGGAATACATCTGAGTTCTTCGTGACTGGCTTCGTTCAAATAGAAAGGAAATCTCAATGCTGTGAGAGATCTTGGACCGTGGTCAACTACTACCACATCTATGGGTTTTTCAACCTCTCCCGGTATACCAACCAAGAAGGGGTACGTACCGAGCTGCCTTGCGAAAGTGAACTTGCCTTCTCGATACTCCGGATAGACCTTTCTTAAGATACTACCCACCGGCACAACTCGCTTGAACATAGGTATGTCTATTTCTCGCCTGATGAGTTCTTTGTAGAATCTGTACAGTCTGGAATCCGGACCTTTTAACTTTTTCAGTTGGGCGTACCTCCAGAGAGGTGTACCAGGTTCCACGATGACTTGCCTGATGTTGATTCTCCTGACAAGTAAACCACTATCCAAGATCTTTCTGAGCCAACTGAAGTTTTCTTCGTAAGTCAATCTTGTTTCACCTATCAAACCATACAACAGATTGATACCAGGTAAAAGCTTCGGAACACCCTCAACTCTAACGCCACCTATTTGATTTACTATTTCGATGGCTCTGAGGACTCGCTCCGGATCAATCATGATGTTGTTTTTCTTGAGAACGTTCTTATCAAAGCTTTCGACACCAAAGGACAAAACATCCGCTGGTGTATTCCATTTAACCATGATTTCTAAAATCTTGTAGCACTCTTTTTCATGATCGACAATGTACATTGGATTAGCATTGTCGTGGTGCAGTACCTCAAGATTCAGACAGCTGTTTCTTATACCTTGATACAATTCTTCGAAAACTTCCGGAACAGGTTTCCCCCCATTTCTGTCCGAGTAATAAGCCAAAACGTTGGCAGAACGTCCAAACCTGAACGCTCTGCAACCTTGCTTGTAAAGCTCTCTAACTTCCTCTATGACATCTTCAACGGGCCTTGAAGTGAACTTCGGATAGAACACGGGCTCTATGCAAAAAGAACAATGAGTGATCCTCTCACAGCCTCTGGAAAGTTCTAATTCACATAAAATGTTTGGATAACGAGGATGTTGCCTTACCAAGGAAGCTCCAAGTAAACTTGCTTCTCTCACAAGTGCCCAATCGTTGGGAAACTTCTTCTTTTCAAAAAGAACGTTGTACAATTCCACAGCCAAATCTGGCCCGAGACGAATGTCTGCTTTTAAGGCGGAGGTTTTTGCGAAGGATCCACCCTCAGTTGCTTGAAACTGTGCGTATGGACCAGCAAGTAGGCGCAAGCATGAATCTGAGCAACTGGTGAAGATCCTTTCTACCTCGTGAGGCTTTATCGGTTCTCCTCCAACGTATCTTCCCGGTACTGCCACACCACCAACGATCAAAACTAGATCATAGTTTTTGATCGGTTTAAGATCCGTCCAAGTTCTGATCTGATCTATGGTGAAGTAATCAACAGAGAAAGATTTCATCATCAGTACTCCTGCGGCGTACCTCACGTAATGACTCACATAAGGAGGAACTCCCAAAGCAGCAGGTTCGTCAACGTAACCATCAACGATCAATGCGCGCATCGAACAAAATCATTTCTCCTTGGTCAGCAAAACCTTCACTTCTTCGAGCACGTTTGGATCCTGAGCGACCAGATATAGATAATAATCTTTTCCCCTGATTCTGAGAAGTTGCTCGTTCTGTTCAGTGTTGACCGTCACTTCTTTCGAGGAGCACACCATCTTTATGACAGATCCTGACTTGTAGTTCGCGATGATCATGACAACATGTTCTTCGCCTATCTTCAATCTCGAGACCGTGTACCAGTTAACGTTCGCCAATATCAGCTTGATCTCATTCGGTAAATTCACACTCTCTCCAGTGGGACTGATGCCGTAACGTTGAGCAACTTGCTCAAAACTTTCTTTCAAAGTTTCAACGTGTTCGTAAGTGAGCTCGGTTGTGACACCGTTGAAAACTCTCGTTATTTTCTCTGGCAAACCAGATTCTTTTATAAAAGCTGTGAAGAGTCCTGAATTCGATTCAACGATCACCTTGTACTTGCCGTCAAGCTTTTCTACTTTAGATGCTCCTTGCTCTTGAAGCTGTCTTACGAATAGGTCCTCAAGGTCGAGTATCTCCAGTGGGGAATTGCGGTAATTGTTCGGTTGACCCAAAATGAAAAAACCTGAGCGCTTTGCCCAAACCAAAAACACAGGATCTAAAACGTGAACGATCTTATCGTTGGGCCATCTGTACACCATCTCTATACGGTTCTTTCCAGTTGGTCCTTTTTCAACCACGACCCTTCTTCCAAAATATGAGGCGTTCAAATACAATTCAATGAAAGATTGTGCAAACAGTACAGTCGCTATGGTGAAGAGCAAAAAAAACAGCGTTTTCTTCATCGGTGTATGCTCTCCCAGTTTATTCAGAATCCGTCTCCCACCAGTTTGACTAAACTCAGATAATCGAACAGCTCAGAAACCACTCTGTTTTCCTCGGTGATGGGTTTGATATTCTGTTTCGGGATCACGTTGAAAATCACATAGAAAACTGTAGCGAACATGGCTACACCTAGAGCGAGTTCCCAGAGAATTTTGCGAGGCTTGATGAGTCTTCTCATGATCTTTTCTTCGAGCTTTGGGCTCGGCTTGTAGTCGTACCTTGCTCGAAAAACTTTCAGAACTTCAAAGTAGATCTCAAGGTCTTTCTTTGTGTTGGCGTCCAAAGATTCTTGGTCAAGCTCGCCATCAAGAAAATCGTTGAACTTTTCCTCACTCATTCACTGGCCTCCTCCAGCAACTTCTTCAACCTTTTTCTCGCATAATGTAGACTACTTTTGACACTCCCTATAGGTTTCGAAACTATATTGCTTATCTCTTCATAACTCAAGCCATCCACGTCGCGTAGCTTTATCAGCAACCTATCTTCAGGTGATAGTTTATCTAAAGCGTTCATGATCCTCTCGTATTCGAGTTCACCCGTAACGGAAGTTTCGGTGTCTGAATCGGAAACCGGATGTTGTGTTGGATGTTCCTCATCTTCTGAAAAATCCGTCAAAACTTCGCTCCTTCTTTTGTACCTGGCAAGATAATCTTTGCACACATTGACTGCGATTCTATATATCCACGTTGAAAGTTTTGAATCTCCCTTAAACTTCTTTATACTTTTGAATATCCTGAGCATCACATCTTGTACCACATCGTCAACGTCATCCGAACCAATGTAAGATCTTGCGATCGAACCTATCTTTCCTGCGTACTCTCTATAAAGAATTCTAAAAGCTTTTTCATCACCACGTCTCAATCCCTCGATGAGTTCCTCGTCGCGCATCCTCTTCCTCCTATTTTGACCAACCCACGCCGTTCAGAGTTCACGACATATAACACGGTTGTCTTCACAAAAAGGTTTTCCAACCATGCTCAAAATTCTCTCGCCAACGGGATTCATGACACCAGCTAAATAATCCGCCACGTGTAGATGGAGACACTTCACACTTTCGAGGTTACGTATCCCTCCAGTGCCCATTTCCGAAAAGATCCTTCTGATCGTTTCTTTCTCTAAAACGTCGTTTCTGAGTTTTCTGATGACATCGTGCGCTTGAATGTATGATCTTTTAAACTCCTGATCTTGTTCTATCATTGATTCGAACTTCTTGATCCAACCGTTCGCTTCGAGCCTTGAAACTTCCTTGACCAATTTGGGACACACAAGCCAAAAAAGCGTAGGAAAAGGCTTCCCATCGATTTCACAATCGTTTTCTATAACAACGGGAAATCCATAATTGCATCTCATTACGATGCGCCTCACACCAGAGATTTTTCTCTTCAATTGTTTTTCAAGCATCAACATTTCTTCATAACGAACGCTTTCCAACCTTCCAGCTCAGCCTCCTCATCGATTTTCAAACCACGCTGCAATGCGAATGTACTCACTCTCTCTGTATCGATGGCGAAGATACCTGAAACGATCACCACTGAATGGTTATGCATCACTTTTTCTATTCGTTCCAAAAGTTTCAACACCAAATCAGTCGTCAAATTTGCAACTATCAGATCAAACTTACCGTCCACATTTTCCAAAAGATCCGAAAGTTTCACCTCTATTTTAACTCGATTTATGCGTGAAAACTTTGAGGCTATCTCAACAGCTACAGGATCGTTGTCAACGGCGATCACCTTTCTTGCGCCGAGTTTTTTGGCGACGATGGAGAGAATCCCAGTGCCACAGCCTACATCGAGCACTCGATCGCCACTTTTTAAGTAATTGTACATCAAGCGTGCGACTAGTTTGGTCGTCGGATGATCCCCCGTGCCAAAGGCCACACTGGGTTTCATCTTGATGATGATCGCATCTTTCCTCAACTTATGTGTTGGGTCTATCCAAATTCCAGGAGCGATTTCGAAAGGTTTGAGCTGCAAATACTTGAACCAATCACGTTCTTGACTTATTCTCTTCTGAACCAGTTCACAACCGAGTCTCTGGCACAGTTCATCGATGATGGTTTCGTCATCAGTGTAAACTCGAGCGAAATTCCCATCGTCGGTAGACTCTATTGCAAAATTCAGAAAATTAAGACCCAGAAGAAGATTTTCAACTTCTTCTGGGTCAGGGCAAGTGAGCAACCATTCAGTTACACTCCTGGTCTTCACAAACTTCCCTCTAGGCCCTTTCTTATGAAATTCGGCAGCACGAAACACGCTTTATGCAACTCTTCGTTGTAATATTTCAGATTTTGAGACATGGCCTTCGCCGCCTCGTATCTGTAATCTTTCAACGGATCGAGCCCTTTGGAAGCAAACATGTACAACCAAAAACCTGAAGGATAGGTCGTCATGAATCCGCAGTAAACCCTCACTACTGGGAAAACGCTTTTGATACGCCTGTAAGCGATCTTCGCCCAGCTGAAGTCATAGAGTGCGTTCTCGCCTTCAGCGTTCAAAATTCCACCGTCTTTCAAAGCATCGAAACATGCCTTGTAGAATTCTTGAGTGAAGAGATGTCCACCTTCTCCAGCCGTCGGATCCGTCGAATCGATTATGATGACATCGAACTGGTTCTTGACTTTTTTGATGTACTCAGCTCCATTTTCGAAAACTAGTTCTACTTTATCGTTATTGAAGACTTCTCCAGTTTTCAAATACTCTTTCGAAACCTCCACAACACGCTTGTCTATCTCACACAGTACGGCCCTCTCAACTTCTGGGTGTTTCAACACTTCTCTGAGTGTTCCGCCGTCCCCACCACCTATGACGAGCACATCTTTAGGACACGGGTGTGTGAACATCGGAACGTGTGCGAGCATCTCATGGTACATGAACTCATCCTTGTCAGTCGTCATTGTGATTCCATCCAGCGCGAACACTCTACCTAGAGTGGGATTGTCGAAGATGTCAATCCTCTGGATTGGTGTTTGCTCGGAATGAACCATACGAGCGATCCTCATGAACAAACCAACGTCACCGCCGGTGTAATATTCGAAATACCACAGATGCTTACCCGCGAGCAGTTTTTCGTTCATGCCTTTGCCCCTCCTTTAACAGCTTTGTGCGAGGCTTCAGCTGGTATACCTATCATCCTATAGTCTCCCCGACGGTGTTCGAACACTTGCGTTCTTTTGGCTTTGAACACTTGTTTCAAGTACTCAAAAGCCTTCCACGGGTCTGTGTCTTCACCACACGTGAACAGATCGATAGCCGCATAACCGTATTCTGGCCAAGTATGGATCGTCAAGTGCGACTCACTGATCACCACCACGCCGCTCACTCCGTAGGGGAGGAACCTGTGGAAAGAGCTACCGACAATGGTCGCTCCTGCTATTATCGCGGCGTTCTTCATTTTTTCTTCCACGTATTCCACATCGTCGATGGCGCGCGGATCGCAGTCATAGAATTCCGCGATCAGATGCCTACCCAAGCTTTTCTCCATTTTGAATCCCTCCCCTTCAATCTATTTCAATCCAGAGGACCATAGCCTCTTTCTTTTTACTGGGATTTTTAAGCATGTGTTTCTTGTCCGCTCTGTAATAGAAACAATCTCCCTGTGAAAGCCTGTACCTCACACCATCCAACCACAGATCAACTTTACCCTGTAACACGTAACCAAACTCATCGCCTTCGTGATATCCTTCTTCTTCCGTCTGCGCTCCAGGCGCGAGCACCACAAGCGTCGGATCTATCTTCTTCGTTTCCACATCACTCATGAGTAGGAAAGAAGTCACGCCTTCTGGTTCATCGTAGAGCGGTACTCTATCTTCCTTTTTGAACACTATTTTCTCTTCCTCCTGATCAGAAAAGAACGCTTTCAAATCCGTTCCAAGGGCTCTGAGTATTTTCTCCAGTGTATCCAGAGATAGAGAAGTTTTGTTGCTCTCAAGCTGCGATATGAAACTTCTCGAAAGATCCGTTCGAGCTGCGAGCTCCTCTTGTGTTAAGCCTCTCGATAACCTGAGCCGCTTGATTTTTTCACCCACATCCATAATGACACCTCTAACACTGTGGGACGGTTTTTCCTACCCTGTTAAGTATTATAAGCACACTTAGTCAAGTTACGTAGTCATTATACGTCCATTCGTTCGCGGATGATGTGAGAACATGTTTAAGAAATGTTTAAGAGATCTCCACAGTTCTAGACTCGGTGCTACTGAATTTTCATGTCGTCTTGAATACTTGACTTCTTCTGATGTGTATCATGCACATTTTTCGGTTGTTTCTCATTCGAATGAGTGGCATATCAGCTTTGCCAATTTTCTTCAAAGGTGTATTATTGTAATTGGTATGATGAACGACCGAACGAACGAATTACGTGAATATCTGAAAAAGCTGAATTTCTCCAAAACTAAAGACACCAGAGTGCCATGGGATGTTTATTTCATGCGCATTTGTCAACTGGTGAGTGAAAGATCCACCTGTCTTCACAGGAAAGTTGGAGCAGTGATCGTGAAAGAGAACAGGATTTTAGCGACTGGCTATAACCAACCACCTTCGGGTTTTCCACACTGTGACTCGATAGGTTGTGTGAGGAACGCTTTGTCCATACCTTCTGGTAGAAATCAAGAGATTTGTTTCGGTTTGCACGCTGAACAGAACGCGTTGATGCAGGCTGCCAAATTCGGTATATCTACCAAAGGAGCAACCATCTACGTAACCACGAAACCCTGTTCCGTTTGTGCGAGATTGATCATCAACGCAGGCATATCACATGTTGTTTACCAGCATGATTATCCAGATCCCCTCACAGATTACTTTTTCAACGTGTGTGGGATATCAACCCGAAAGATGAGTGGAGGTGAAGAAGTTGAAAGTCGAGGCGTTGCTGAATTACTTGAGGAATGAAAGATGGCCTACGATTTGGTGTCCCGGCTGTGGCAACGGTATAGTTTTGAAAGCTTTTCTTCAAGCAGTACATGATTTGGGAATAAGTAAAGATAGAATGGCGGCAGTTTCGGGCATAGGTTGCTCGTCACGCGCGACAGGTTACATAGATTTCAACACACTACACACACTTCATGGAAGGGCTGTCGCATTCGCGACCGGTGTTAAACTCGCCAAGCCCGATTTTCACGTCGTCGTTTTGGGCGGTGATGGTGACTTGCTCGCTATAGGTGGTAACCACTTCATTCACGCCTGTAGAAGAAACATAGACCTCACGATCATCGTGTTCAACAATATGATTTACGGCATGACGGGTGGACAAGTTTCACCCACAACACCGGTTGAAAAAATCGCTTCCACCGCACCGTTCGGTAACACCGAACCACCGTTCGACACCGTGAAAATGGCGATAGCTGCTGGTGCCACCTATGTGGCGCGAGCAACTGTGTATCATTATCCTCTCCTTGTACAGTACATAAAGCGCGCGCTGAGTCATCGTGGTACAGCTGTGGTGGAGGCCATGACGAACTGTCACACTTACTACGGTCGTTACAACAAGATAGGTGATGCGCCACAGATGATAGAGTACTTCAAGAAAAACTCCATAACTCTTGAAAGATCGAAAAACATGAACCCAGAAGAGCTGAAAGACAAGATAATCATTGGAGAATTCCATGTGGAGGAAAAGCCAACCTTCCACGACAGATACGCAAAAATCATTGAAGCTACTGTTGGAAAGGAGTGAAAAAATGGCACTCAACGAGCCTATTGCCGTCAGGATCGCTGGGAGCGGAGGGCAAGGCAGTGTTTTGGCTGGAAGAATACTCGCCCAGGCAGCCGTTTTCGATGGCAAACACGTGGTTCAAACTCAATTGTACGGTGCTCAAGTGCGAGGTGGTATAAGCCATTGCGACGTTTTGATCAGTGATGAATGGATCGATTTTCCAGAGGCATCACAGTTCGACGTGATGTATCTGATGCACCCAGACGTTGTGAAGGCTTACTACAAATTGCTCAGAGTCAACGGTGTTGTACTGCTGGATTACACTTTTCTGCAGAGCATTCCTCAGAAAATTCTGTCTGTTACAAAGAAAATCATCGCATTACCTCTTGAAAGATTCGCCATAGAGAAATTCAAAACACCAATTGTGTCCAACATGATAGGTCTCGGTGCGCTCGTGAAAGCGACGCAAATAGTGAGCCTGGATTCACTCCGAAAAGCTGTAGAAGAGATCATCTCTGAAAGGTACGCCAAGATGAACATCGAGGCGATAGAGTATGGGTACTCGTCCGTCAATAAAGAATACAGATTCAGATCAGAACACAAAGTCAGGACACTCGGCTTTGAGTGAGATGTCTTCCTCGTTCATCCATGCAATCGAAGGTTTCGCTGAGGCAATAAAGAGAGAGCGCAACTTGAAGATACATTTTGTTGTTGGTTCAGCCGTGTTGGTTTCATCATACATGTTCGATTTGACGGCGAATGAACTACTTTGGCTCATTTTTGCGGTTTTTTCTGTTATCGGTGCGGAACTACTCAACACACTCATCGAGTCAGTTATGGACCTTTACGAAACAAAACCACATCCTGGTGTAAAATTCGTGAAAGATGTTGCCGCTGGAATCGTTCTGTGGTATTCTCTTTTTGCAATAGTTGTGGGAACGATTATACTCGGCAAAGCGTTCTTTCACTGGGATCAATCCGTGGGGAAATTTGTTGCTTTGATATCTGTTTTCTTTTTCCCGGTCATATCGTTGTTCGGGAGGTTCACAAGAGCGTGGCGCAGGAAAAAATAAAAGTTGTCGTTGTGGACGATTCAGCTTTCATGAGGATGGTCTTGAAGGATATAATCGATTCTCAACCTGATATGCGGGTGATCGGCGTTGCGAAGGATGGACTCGAGGCGTTACAGGTAATTGAGGAAAAGAAACCCGATGTCGTCACCCTAGACGTTGAGATGCCAAGAATGAATGGGATCGAAGCTTTGAGACAAATTGTTCAAAGATATCCTGTGAGGGTCATAATGGTGAGTAGTCTAACTGAAGAGGGTGCTGACATCACCATAACCGCTCTTTCAATCGGTGCGGTGGACTTTTTAACAAAGCCATCTGGATCCACCTCTCTCACGTTCAGAGAAGTTGCCGACGAACTGGTCCAGAAAATCAGAAACTCCATGTTGATCGATCCCAAGCGTGCAGCTTCGAAACTCACTTTCAAATCCATAACACCAATGGTGAAAAAAATATCCCTCACAGAACGGGCGATCGTCATAGGTTCATCAACGGGTGGGCCGAGATCTCTAGACGCGATAATACCAGCGCTCCCAGCGAATTTTCCGGCTCCAATCTTTCTGGTTCAACATATGCCACCATTGTTCACAAAATCTTTGGCGATGAGGCTCAACTCTATTTCAAAGATCCCCGTCAAGGAAGCTGAAGACGGCGAAACTGTTAAGCGAGGTGTAGTGTACGTAGCACCGGGTGATTTTCACATGGGTGTGAAAACCGTCAACTCGAACGTTCAAATATATTTGGACAAATCGGAGAAGATCAACAACGTTCGACCCGCCGTGGATTTCACATTGATGAAAGTGGCCGAGATATACAAATCCAACACGATCGCGGTGATACTCACCGGTATGGGCAGAGACGGTGCCAAAGGTGCCTTCAAGGTCAAATACTACGGTGGAAAAGTCTTAGCAGAACACGAGTCTACATGTGTAGTGTATGGCATGCCAAAAGCTGTGGTGGAGGAAGGTTACGCTGATTACGTCTTACCAGCCGATAGAATAGCGGAAAAATTGGTCGAGTTGGTTTGAAATAGACCTGCTTGCTATAATATATCAGAGATATAACAGAGGGGAGATGAGTGTGCGAAGGATTTCATGCTTTTTGTTTGTGTTCTTCTTTCTTGTCACCGCGTTCGGGGGGTTCCTGACAGTAACTTATTTCGTTCAGCAAGGTGACACACTGTACGACATCGCTCGAAAGTTCAGAGTATCTCCTTCCACGATCCTGGATTGGAACAATGTCAATCCCTTGAAATTGTCAGTTGGCCAGAAATTGATCATACCACAACCTGAAGGTATCCTGTACACAGTCAGAAGGGGTGACACTCTCTACAACATTGCCAAAGCTTTCTTCACCAGCGTTTCAGACATAAAGCAAGCGAATAACTTGACCGGCGATAACATTTCCGTCGGTCAAAAACTTTTCATCCCTACCGCCAGCATCGGTAAAGCTTTCAACATTGAAAAAGGTTACATATGGCCAACCTTCGGTGTGATATCTTCGCCTTTCGGTTGGCGCCGGCATCCTGTAACCCGGCAGATGTCCTTCCATTCCGGGATAGACATAGCAGCTCCGGAAGGTACACCCGTTTTTTCTTCCGCCCCAGGCACGGTCGTCTTCACAGGTGAAAGATCTGGATATGGTCTTTTGGTCGAAGTAAGGAGTTCTAAAGAAATATTCAGATACGCACACTTATCTAAGATCACCGTTTATGTTGGCCAAAAAGTGGATCGTGGCACACTGATCGGTAGGGTTGGTAGCACCGGGGTGAGCACAGGACCACATTTGCACTTTGAAATCGAAGTTTTGAGTAAAGAAGAAGTTGTAAATCCTCTCGCTTATTTACCTTCCACCACAAGAGTTTATGTGCTCAGGGAAGGTACAGAAGGTATGGGTGGTGAATGAACATCAACTGTGCGAAACGATCCATCTCAAAAGATCTTGCTTGAATTTTTCAGCGTTTTTTACATCTTCAAACAGCTCATGGAAAGAACCTTCGTAGACTTTGAGACACTTATCATTCACTTCGAGACTTTCGAAAAATCGCCTTGCCCCACTCGCTAAAGTCACCTTATCTTCACTGCCTACAGCAACAAAACAAGGTATTCTCACCTTGTGCGCTTCTTTCAAAGCAAGTTTGCTGTGTTTAAAAATGTCTGCAGCCAATCTGGCAGATATTTTTCTGTGAACCAACGGGTCTGACACATACTTTTGAACTGCGATGGGGTTCGTGGATAGATCGTTTGGATTTATCCCGTTGTCGAAAGTCAAATTCAATGAGAGTGCAGAAAGTATCGAAGCGATTGTCTTCAAAATGGCATTCGCATTCGCTAGTTCTAAGGCAGGCGAGGTCACTATCAATCCACTCAACTTGTTTTTTAACTGTGCATAGCGGATCGCGATGAGCCCTCCTAGGCTGTGACCCATGAGGAAACAGTTTGGATGCTTACTCACCAATTCATCGAGTATTTTGAAAATCTCCGAAAAACTTGTATGCCCACGCTTTCCTTCACTCTCCCCGTGTCCAGGCAAGTCGAACAAGGTGATACCGTAACGTGGTTGGAGCAACTCAACGAGCCACGTATACCTCTTGGAATGCTCCCCCAAACCGTGCACCAAGATTACGTGTCCATCATTTCCTTGGAACTCTTTCATCCACACGTTTCTCTTCCTCCACTAGTTCGAAATCTATTTCTCCAGTAATCTTGTCTGCTCTCAAAACCCTCACTCTGAGAGTATCGCCTATTTTGAAAATTTTTCCTGTTCTTTCACCGATCAGAATATTCTTTTTTTCGTCGTATACGTAATAATCATCCAATGTCGAAACGTGAACGAGACCAGAGATGAGTTTGTCTGGGATCTCAACGAACAATCCAAACCTCGTCACATTCGTGACCACCACTTCAAAGATTTCATCCATGTGTTTGCTTATATACTCGACCTTTTTCATTGCCAGCAGATCCCACTCCGCTTCGTCAGCGATTCTCTCTCTCCTACTGCAATGCTCAGCGACTTTCGGCAAAAGTTTTGAATAAAGCTCTATTTGCTTTTCTGTGAATTTGTTTCCCTGCTTCAAATAGAGCTTCAACAATCTGTGCACAACTAAATCGGGGTAACGTCTTATGGGTGAAGTGAAGTGAGTGTAAGCGTACGAGGCGAGTCCAAAATGACCTATGTTGGTTGGAGAATACATAGCACGCTTCATGGATCTGACCATCAACCTTTCAACACTGGAACGGAGAGGATGATCTTTCACAAGTTGGAGCACTCTTTGAAGAACACTAGAATGAACGTTCTTTGGAAATTTTATCCTCAAACCGAGCGCCTCAACATACTCTTTCAGCTGTAGTATGGTCTCTGGATCAGGTTCTTCGTGCACTCTGTACACGAACGGGAGGCCAGCGTTGTGAAAAATTTCTGCGACTGTTTCGTTCGCTTTTATCATGAATTCCTCGATCAATATTTCACCAGGCCCCCTCTTCCTCGGCACAATATCGATGACCTCGGCTTTATCATTCATCAAAACTTCCACTTCACCACCTTCTATATCCGTTATGGCACCTCTTTTTTGCCGAGCTTCTCTGAGGATCAAAGAAAGTTCATGCATCAGCTTCAACGAATCGGAAATCTCTTTTCCCAAAGCTCGCTCTACGGATTCGTCACCTTCAAGCAATTTGTTGACGATGGTGTAAGTCAATCTCTTTTTACTTCTTATCACGCTCGGTGATATGTTGAAATCGAGCACTTCCCCCTCAGTGTTTATGACCATTTCGATAGAAAAAGTGAGCCTGTCTTTCTGCTCCATCAAGCTACAGAGATTGTTCGAAAGTTTGAAAGGAAGCATCGGTACAACAACGTCCAAAAGATATACACTCGTTCCACGTCGGTAAGCTTCCTTGTCGAGAGCAGAACCTTCTTTCACATAGTGCGAAACATCGGCGATGTGAACACCCAACAGGTATCTGCCACGCGGAAGTTTTTTGATAGAGACGGCATCATCAAAATCTTTCGCATCCTCACCATCTATGGTGAAGATGACCTCATTTCTCAAATCGAGTCTACCGACAATGTCTTCCTTCCTAACATCATCTGGCAATTCTTCAAGTTCTCTCAATACCTCGTCGGGAAACCTATCGGTCAGCTCGTATTTCGCCATCACAGCCGGTATATCGGTCTTTGGATCATCCACGTTTCCAAGGACGGTTTCGATACAAGCTTCTGGATTTCTACCTTTTCTAGGCCATCTGGTTATCCTAGCTATGACACGCTGGCCAGGCCTCGCACCGTTGATGCACTCCACCGGAACGTAGAAATCGTAGTTGATTTTAGGATCATCTGGGATCACGAAGCCGAACGTTCTTCTCAAATCAAAAACACCCACGATGCGCTCCTTACCACGCTTTAGGACACGGACGATCTTCCCCATAGGTAAGTTGCGCCATTTTCCGACAATCTCTAGTAAGACCTTATCGCCGTGCATGGCGCTTGAACTAAGCTCCACAGGTATAGCTATTTCTCGCCCATCGTCAGTCGTAACGAAAGCAACACTCCCTCTCCTGGAAAACTCTATGATACCAACAGCGATGTTGCTTGACTCAGTTCGATGGTAGTAACCCTTCCCATCCCTGACCAGTTTTCCCTCCTCGAGCAGTTGTTTCACTGCATTCCGCACACTTTGTTTTTCACTTTTCGATTTCACCTTCAATGCTTTGTAGATACCTTTGAGCGTGCATTTTTGATCACTTTCAATCAACGACAAAATCGCTTCTTTGAGTTCATCCATAGACCGTGACACAAGCCTTACCCCTTTCTTTGGAAATGTACATAGCTTTGTCCGCCAGAACGATGAGCTCGTCTGGTTCAAACACTGTGTCTTCTGGATAACCTGACACACCAAAGCTCATCGTCACTCTGAATTCGAACGGATTCATCTCCACCATTCCGTAGAGTATTTTCTGACAGGCCCTCGCCGCGCTCTCCTTGTCGGTGTTAGGTAATATGATTATGAACTCTTCTCCTCCATAACGACCGATTATGTCCGTCACGCGTGTGTAGCTCTTCATCAAAGACGATATGAACTTGAGTACTTCGTCTCCGATCTTGTGTCCGTACGTATCGTTTATCTTTTTGAAATCGTCTATATCTGCCATCACGACCGAGAAATTTCCGCCGTACCTTTTGACTCTTTCGAACTCCTCGCGCAGTCTGTGCATGAAGTACCATCTGGTGTAAAGGCCCGTCAATGGGTCAGTGATACTGCGCCTGTAAAATATCGCATTCTTGAGGATATGAACCGATACTTCCTGTAAATTCAGAACGATCCTCATCAAACTCTCTCCGTACGCTTTACTGACGTACAAAGATTTGTTTGCAAGATAGATGGACAGTTTATAGTTGTATGGTAACTGTGCGATGCGATGAACTTCAAAAGGTTCGTAGGACAAAACAGGCTTTTTTGGAACTGACGATACGTTGAAACTACAAACTTCCACAACCCTTCCCGATCCATCCAGCAAAGCGAGAGAAGCTGAACTCACAGGTAACATGTTCATCATCCTGGACAAAAGAAAATCTAATATCGATTTCAACTCATCTTGCGGATCTACCACTTTGAGTGTGTCGAGCGCATACTGTGAAACTGCATAAGCATCGATGAAGTTGCTGGCGATTACTTGTAAATCCTTGATGATATTTTTAGATTCCTCTTCGCTCACTGTGGCAACCTGGATCAAACGCATGAGTTTCGTCAGTTGCGAAGACATACCTAATTTGTTTTCAAGCCAGTTGGCGGCGGAGTCAAAACCGTGTGTCCTATAAATCGTGATAGCGCGCTCTGCATAATTCAAAGCCATCAGATCTTCTTTCAAAGCTTTGTACGCCAAAGCCATACCTTCGAAAACCTGAGCGAGCGATAAAAACGCTCCACTTTTTATTTCTTCTTTCTCAAGTTTTTCGGCAAAATTGAAGAAAGATTCTCTATCGAGTAAAACTATTTTCTCTCCGAACGCTTGGCAAGCTTCCTCCATCCAGTACAAATGCTCTTTGCTCACGAACTTCTTCCAAGCTTGCAGTAATTGCTCGTCATCCTCGGCCAATATTAGATCTCTGAATTCAACGAAGGTCAGATTGTTCAGCGCAGGATTATCCTTGTTCTCAATCACCAACTGTTTCGCTTTTTCCAATTGACCACACAGCGCGTATGCTGCCACAATCGCCCTCAAACTTCGCTCTTCTATTCCAATCTGCCTCTCGATGGTTCTTTCTTTTTCGAGATCTTCTAAAGCTTCGTGTAACTGTTTGTTGTACGTATGGTACTGTGATTCAACAAAATAAGTGTAAGCTTCGGTTGCAGCATTACCAGTCATCATCGCCAAATGCCTCAATCTGTGCATGACTTGAAACATCTTTCCGACTTCAGCTTTGTATAGGCTCGTCCACATAAGATTGCTGAGAGCATTCATTGCAAGATCTTGAGAACCGATTTTGTTCGCTATTTCAACAACTTGTTCGAACAACCGCTGAGCTTCAGGAGTGGCTGTCAAACGTGTTCCAAGTAGAAGGAGCACCTCTGCAAGAACATCGTAAAAAGATCCAGTTTCAGCAAGAGTTTTCGCGTTGTTTAGTATTTCTAAAGCCTGGATTGAATCGATACCCCTGATGTGCGCGAGCAACATCAAAGCAGAAGCTTTCAACTTCTTGTGCAATGGTGAATCCCCCAGACTCGAAACTAATATCGAAAGCTCTTTCACAAGTTTTTGCTCTACTCTTTCGCCAGTCCTGAGTTTTCTCCTGATCATGTACGATATTCTGAACAATCGAGAATAAACAGTTTTACCATCAAAATCGATTTGACCTTCCAATTTGATCGCTTCACTCAATTCACCTGCCAAGACTAAAGCAGCATATCTGAAGAAGACGAATCGTTTATCTCCACTCAACATCTCAGCAAAACTTTTGAGGCGTTTCGCTTCTCCCTTAATGGCTAAGGCTTTGAAATTCAAACTGACCCAAGCATAGCTGACCCTATCTCTTGTCAGTTCTTTTGCGCGTGAAAGATAATCGATGGCTGCGGATATATCACCGTACGAAGAGATCTCCCGCCTTGCAGCCAAAAGATACAGCGCCGCAGCGGATGCAGTTTTACCAAGCATCCTCAAATGCCAAGCTCTTTTCTCTTGGCTTGAAATCTTCATCGACATAAACTGGTGTGTTCTTTCCCTGATCGACTTTTCCACATTTTCATACAACGAATGCCAGATCTCTGGAAGTGTGAATCTGAAACGATCGTTCTCAAAGTAAATCAAGCCATCCCTCATCATTTGCCGCAACGACTCGCTGAAAGATTTCGAATCCGAGGCAAGCGATTCACCGAGTACTTTAACCTCTTCGAGTGTGAATTTTTCTCCACAGAGTGCCAGCAAAGCTGCGGATGATTTTTTGTATTTTTCGACAGAAAGATCGAGAATCTGGTCCAAATTGGGTGGAAGCATCGATTCATTCACGTAGAGACGATTCTCAACGATGCTCAACCTGTTCTCTTTTGCAAGGATTTTGATCACTTCCACGATCTTTCCCGCCAAACCTTGAGTCACAGTGTGCAACCAATTCAGAAATTCGATAGGTATGCTCTTCTCATCGATGGCCAAAGATTGTGAAACCAATCTAGATGTCTCTTTAAAGTTCAGCGCCGTGAGTTCCAACTTGGCATCGATTGGTAAATCAACATCGCTGTGTAGACAAGATAGAAGGAGAATATGCCCCTTTGGGTATACGTATTCGCTCAGATTTTTTATGAGGGTCTTCAAACTCGCTTGAAGTTCGTGAGCATCGTCTACAATTAAAGCAATGGTTTCCATCTTGTTCAAAATCTTAGCCACTGTGAGGATCACTTCGTCGGACGTTAACTCTTTTGATGCCATGAATTTATCTATATTCATTTTTGTCTCTTCATCCAAAGATGAATAAATTTCATCACTGAGTAATTGAACCAAGTCCGTGACTAAGATCTCTACACTCGTGAGCCACACGCTTGGAATACCCATATGTCTCAGTCTATCTGCTACGGTGCTCAGCAGAGTGGTTTTCCCACTTCTCTGGGGCCCATAGACCAAAATGGTGTTGAGTTTAGGCTTTCTTTCATCGACGAGTTGAAGAATCCTTTCCTCTTGTTCACGGGCGAGTACAACGGGTCTGATCCTGACACGCTCGGTGAGCCCGTTGAGAAGATTGGTCGTCATCACGAAATGCAGTTTTCTTTCGGAAGGATCTTCTTGAACGAACTTGGTCACGATATCTGCGACGGATTCACTCTTAGAGAGTGAAAGGATCATCCTGCCAAACACGTAAGCTGTTGAAGCAACATTTGCAACACCATAGCGAGCGAATTCTGGAGCTACAAAAACTGACGAATCTTCAGGCAATTGTTTTGGATTGCGCCAGCACGGTGGCAACATGTAGTAGTCTTCTTTCTTCAGAAAGTCTTGTAAGCTTAGAACAGGTATCACGATCCCGTGGTGCACGAATTCTCTCAGTAGTCTCAACAAAAACTTGGCGAACTCTTCTTTTTCATTAGGATCTGTGAGATTCACTTGTTCTCCTCCGTAGTAAGCAAAGTACACCTGTGGTAATTCAGATCTGAAATCCGAGCCTTCGATCGGTACCACCGCAGGATGTTTCAACCTTGAAAGCTTCGCCAGAAAGTCCGCAAGCTCTTCTTTTCTGTCCCCCACAGCTTCCTTCTTTATGACTTTCAATCTTTTATAAACATCGTCAGCGACGACCAAAAATTCGTCTCCACTATAGGTTTGCCTGAGGAATCTGACCAACCTCATATTCGCTCCCCACTAAAGCTTCTCGAGTCAACTTCAGCACCTCATCCATCACTCTCTTGATATCAGCGTTTTTGTAGGAACACCCAGCTGCTCGTGCGTGACCCCCACCACCCAGTGCAGCAGCAATCTTGCTCACATTCAACCATTGCTTTGATCTAAAGCTCACATGAACTTCACCTTTCGGATACTCACTGAACAGAATTGCAACTTCAACACTTTTGATTGATCTGAGTTCTGAGACAAAACCACTGCTGTCGTCTTCCGTACAACCGAGCGTTGAATAATCTTCATAACTGAGCCAAGAATAAGCTAGCTTTTCCTCAATCACTGTATGGTCGATCATCCTTGCAAGTAGCTTCAATTGTTCTATCGTTTTATTCTCCAAAATCACAGATGCAACAAAATACGGTTTTGCTCCGAGTTCGACTAGTTCTGCCGCAATTTTCAGAACAGTTGCATCCGTGTTGGAATATTTGAAAAAACCCGTATCAGTTGCTATACCCAAATAG
The DNA here is from genome assembly GCA_025060105.1 of Pseudothermotoga sp. Classification (NCBI taxonomy): domain Bacteria; kingdom Thermotogati; phylum Thermotogota; class Thermotogae; order Thermotogales; family Thermotogaceae; genus Pseudothermotoga; species Pseudothermotoga sp. The sequence continues at coordinate 102,662 of JANXCS010000008.1, forward strand.
TTCGTTGTGGCAAGTTCTGAATCGTACGTGATGCCAATAGCTTTGTTGATATTATAAACCATTTGAGCGGTGGACGCACTTTTAATATCGATCAAGTTCAAATCTCCAAACATTAAATTGGTTTCATGATGATCTATAACGATCAATCTTGCCGTTCTAAGCAAACTTTGAAATCTTCCAACTCTGTCGGGAGATGAACAATCCACCACAACTATCAAATCTGGTTGAAAACCACAGAGTTGCTCGAACGTTTCTATTGAATTGACAGCGAAAAAAAGCTTGTAATAGGAGGGTATTACACTGTCAATACCTGCCCTCACATTTTTACCGATTCTTCTAAGACCTTCGGTGAGTGAAGCTACACTACTTATATCATCTCCATCCGGCATCACGTGGCCGAGAACCAGTATGTTATCCCTCGAAACAAGTTCTGAAATCACAGAACAGAATTTCGTCATCCTCCCTGCACCCACTTAGACAGATAATCTTTCACCTGTTTTTCATCATGCATTCTTCTGGTGGAGAAATCCACTGTGACGTAGTTGTCGGAACCAAGATAGAGTGTAGGTTGAACGTTCAACGTTTGAGCATAGGCGTTTGGATCATAATGGACACCGACTATCAAACCTATAAAGAAAGTGTGATCCCCCGTTCGTCTGAAATCAACGAGTTTACACTCGTACGCTCCATAACAATTGCTCAGGATTGGAACCTTGACCTTTTTACCGTTGGTGAGACTTATCTCGAAAACGTTGAGTTTGTCGATATCTCTCCCAGAGGTCTTTCCAACGAAGGAAGCCAACCTGCTTTGATCGTATCTTATGAAATTCACGGTGAACTCCTTCGATGCGAGGATCAAATCGTGGGTCAAACGCTTAGGTGAGATGGAAACACCGTACAGAGGTGGATCGTGCGACAATTGCGTATGCCAAGCTGCGGTCATCACGTTGACTCTTTCTTCGTACATACTGCATATCAACGCGACGTTCGCTGGATAATGAAGGTTGTACTTCTGTAGTGTTTCCGCAAAGACCATTTTTTCACCTCCCAACGGCCATCGAAGAGATACGATCTATGACATCGGCGAGAACCTCACACGATCGGTCAAAACCTTCTTTCGTGAGTCTCAACCGGTCATCGTGGAGTTCGAGCAATTCACCAAAAAGGTCCGAAAACAGAGCATTGGGATCGAACCATGGACAAATTTTTTTCAGTCGCCTAACACTGACACCCTCTGAGAGTCTCAAACCCATGAATATAGTTTCTTTGAGTTCCTGCACTGTATCGTTTCTCGAAAAATACTCAAATGCCAGCTCACCTCTTGAAATCCTCAAAACATAATCGTGCAAATCTGGAGTGTTAACGTACCTGATATTACCAAGATGACCACCCGCAGACACACCAACCCCAAGGTAATTCTCATTTCTCCAGTACTTGAGATTGTGCCTGCAAAATTTGTCATTTAAGGCAAAATTCGAGATTTCATATCGAAAATAACCCATAGACTGTGTTGCTTCGACGAAGCGTTCATAACGTTCCATCATGACGTCCCTTGAAGGTGTTTCCAATCTTTTCTCGTGCACTTCCAACAAGTAGATCGAAACGTGGTCTGGTTTCAGCTCCTCGATAGTTCGTATATCGTTGTTTATTGTTTCTTCACTTTCACCTGGTAGTCCCACTATAAAGTCAACGTTCATTTTTGCAAAATTTCTGGCACGCTCAAAGGCTTTGAAAAAATCACCCAAAGAATGTCTCCTACCTGCGCGTCGTAGAACTGTTTCATCCGCCGCTTGTAAACCTATGCTTACTCTGTTGACGCCCAGCAGTTTGAGTTTTTCAACAAACTCACAGTTTGGATTGATCTCAACAGTAACTTCGGGATCATTTTTCAAGCTGAAAAAATTCTGAACATGAGAAAGAGTTCTTTCTAAAAAATTGAACGGAACATCGCTTGGACTACCACCACCTATGTAGATAGTATCAATGCTCAGCGAAGAGAAGTGCTCCGACCAAAGCTTCAATTCTTTCCAAAGCGCTTCGAAGTACTCCTCCACTTTGGAAAAGTCTGTGTAAGACACGAAATCGCAATAGATACATCTACTTCTGCAGAACGGAACATGTATGTACAACCCCATACTATCAGAAACTGACTCTGAAAACAAATTTTCCATCTGCAAAGCACACACCAGCCTTGAATTTCTCTCCAAGCCATTCACCTCTGATACCAAGAGAAGGTTGATCTTGACTCAACAC
>JANXCS010000009.1 GCA_025060105.1 Pseudothermotoga sp.
TCTTTCCTTCAACTAAAGTCCGAAAAGAGATACTCTCTGAAAGAGATGGCAATCTTTGGCCAGACCCGGGCCAAAGCTCCAATTAATTCTCCCAAACGTCCGAAAAGAGATACTCTCTGAAAGAGATGGCAATCAAGTTTCTTGGTCTGGCCGCTTCCGCCTCGGCCAGACCCGGTCCGAAAAGAGATACTCTCTGAAAGAGATGGCAATCCGGAGTCCTCTATATCCATTCCTTTCTATGAATTCGATGGTCCGAAAAGAGATACTCTCTGAAAGAGATGGCAACTATAATCGCCATATTTAAACGTGGCCGTCCTGTCGTATTCGAGTCCGAAAAGAGATAATCTCTGAAAGAGATGGCAATAAAAAATATGCCACCCCCCAGACTCCTGCTGCGTATATTGTCCGAAAAGAGATACTCTCTGAAAGAAACACCAATTTGCCTTTGTAAATCTCAATTTGAGAAACAGTGTCAGAAAGTTTGGAGTAAGATACTCTTTAAAGAAACGGGAGCTTCTCTGGGAGAAAAATGCAGTATTCAAAGACTGAAAAAAATACAAGTGAGGTGATGAAATTGTATCCGGAAGCAGTGAGGATGTTTCCAGATGTGTCGAATTTTAAAGCGCTGTACGAATTGACTGCAGACGAGCTTGAACGGCTCTTGACAATCAACCCGGCGCTGATGTTTGGAAGTTACGATGAACAACCTGAGAAATTTGCGAACAATGCGATAGGCTGTACTGTGAGTCCGAAGTTGGTGCGTATCGAAGAGGATTGCGTAAAATTCACAGCCGACGTGACGGTTGTCGGGGAAGGAAACCGAGCAGTTGGTATGCACGTGTACGGTATAATGAAACCGAACTCGGTGATGTATTTCAGTCCGCTCCCGCCTGATGCGATCAGTATCATGCTCAATCTCATCCGCGAAAACAACGTCGTGTACGTAACGACAGTGAACTCCATGACAGAACCTTGTGGAGGTGTTCATCCTATGTTGGCATTTTTCAAGAATCTGAGTGCTTATGTGGATGCTTTGCATGGTGCGATTGGATTGTTGGAGAGTAATATCAATCAGTTGAGACAGATGGCGGAGCAGACAGATGATGAGAACTTGAAGGCAACTGTTGAAGCACTTGAAAATGAAGCGATTGATGCAATTCGCAGAATCAACAGCCTGCTTCCAAAGATCACTGAGACCTACGCAGCGATTTCCAAGCGTGCAAGCAATTGACAAAGTGGGCGGCCATGCGGCCGCCTTTTCTGTTAAATTCACTCGCAATACACTTCGGCGGTACTCGTACAATCCTTCAAATTGAACACAAGGTTTTGAATCTGATTAGGTTCCAACTTTGACGATGTGGGCAAAAATTTAAGCGTTAGTGATTGGCGTAAAAACGTTGAATCGTGATCGTTGTAAGGGATCGAGTTAAAAATCAAATTCCACTGAGATGAAGGTGAAATGATGGTAAACAGCTTGAACTGCGCTTTGGTCAAACGCGTGATCGAAATGGGAAAGCTTTGCTTATGCGAAGCTATAGAACAATTAAAACGGAGGTTTGTGGAACTTGTCGGTGAATGACCACCATCAGAACAAATATCTGCATGGTGTGGAAGTTTGAAACACACTCAAAATTTACTTCAACAACTCAATGAAGGTCTCTGGGGGGCTTTTGAATATCGCTTACCGATGAGTCACCAAAGAATTGACATGTTGCTGTTCGGTCACGACAAGGTTGGTCTTCTGCTTCTGAAAAGGTATCGTGGAAACTGGTGGAAAGTGCCTTCAACATTCTGACATTCAGACTACCGACTATGTAAACAAGCTACGATTTTCACATTCTGAAGCCCATAAGTATTGTCTTGAGGGCAATGATTTGGCCAATTACTTGAAGAATTTGACACCGACAAGTTCGGCGTGGGATGAAGTGGAAGCGTTCTTTCAAGGCACTTACGTTCAAACGGCACACCTTCTGAATGCTGTTGAAAAGCACAAAGGTGAACTTCTTTGCGGGGCCATTGAAACGCTCAGTATGAAAGGCTTTGCACCATCGGAGAAGCAACGAGAAATCATTGCTCAGGCATTTGAAGTGTTCAAAATAACGAGTCTGTAACTTTCTTGGCTAGGGAGAAAACGCGTTCAGAGAAGTGAATGAAATTTTCATACCACCGAGGTTGAGTAATCTTTTGAAATTTTTCAGCACAATTCACTTTCAAAATGGATCACTTGACTGAGATTATCTCCAAATATATAATTAGTTGTGGAAATAATTTCCAGGAGGTATTGTATGAGATATTTACCTAGAGGCATCATCATCAGTTGTCAGCTCGAACCTGGTGACCCTATAGAGGATGTTTCTTTCGTTGTAAATATGGCAAGGGCGGCGGTTCACGCAGGAGCTATTGCTATAAGAACGAACGGACCCATTCATGTAGAAGAAATAAGGAAATCTGTATCGGTTCCCATCATCGGTTTAGTCAAAGACAGAAACTATGAAGCTTTCATTACACCGACTTTCGATCATGCTAGAAGTGTGATTGAAGCCGGTGCCAGTTTTGTTGCTATAGATTGTACGAGAAGGCAGCGCCCTGTTCCGTTGAACATTCTTTTCGAATCCATCCGAAGAAATTTCCCCGAAGTTGGAATCATTGCAGATATCGCTGATGAAATCGATGCACGCAATATCTTGCCATTGGGACCCGATTATCTCGCGACAACTCTGTATGGTTATACCCCATACACAAACGACGATAATCTACCCAACATTGCGCTCGTGGGAAAAATCGCTGCGAAGTTCGATGTACCTGTTATCGCTGAGGGTGGTTACACGACCCCACAGCAAGTTGAGCTAGCCTTTCAGGTTGGTGCACACGCAGTGGTCATAGGCACAGCGATAACTAGGCCTTGGTTGACTATTAAGAAGTTCGTTGAACGTGTAAAACCCTATCTATAAAGGGGAGGGATGAAGGATGAGGAAGATTCTGACTCTGCTAGTGATCTGTCTGGTCTTGACAAGTTTTGCCGCAACGAAGGTTTCCATGGTCTACTGGCCCGGCCCAGAAAGTGAAGCGATGCAAAAAGTTGTGGATCACTGGAATGCGACGTACGGAAAGAAGTTAGGTATCGAAGTTGAAATCATCAACTTCAGCAGAGAAGGTTTTTGGGAAAAGCAGGAAACATTACTCAATGCCAGATCTTCGGCAGTGGACATCATCTTCGTTGCCACCTACATCATTGGTCGACTTGCCCCACATTTGGTACCTCTGGAAGGTTTCGATTTGAATCCAGAAGTTTTCATAGCGTCTGCTTTAGAAAGTATGTCCTTCGAAGGTTTTCTCTATGGTCTTCCACTCGATGTCAGTAACCATTTCCTCTATTACAGAAAAGATTTAATGCTGAAACTGCTGACAGATGCGACGTGGAAATCTAAATATGAAGATTTAAGCCAAAAGTACTTGGGTATCAAACTCTCCCCGAAAAAACCAGAAGAATGGAACTGGGAGGATTACAAAGCAACGGCTATTTTCTTCACGAAAAAATACAACCCCGATTCTCCCGTCGATTATGGAAACGTCCTTCAAATGAAAAATCTGGTTTATAACATCATGATTTGGAACAACGTACTTTGGTCTTTGGGTGGTACTTGGTTTGACCAGAGTGGTAACTTTAGGATCAACACAGAACCAGCGAAAAAAGCTGCGGCTTTGTTTAAAGAACTCTATGACCTAGGTACTGTTCCACCAGGCGTTATGACTTACGAGTTTGGAGAGGCGAATGAAGCATTTAAAACAGGAAAAGCGTTCATGATGATTCAATGGTCTGCTGCATATCACATATTGACCGATAAGAAAGAATCTCCTCTGGTGTTCGATAAGGTCGCTTTGGCACCAATACCAGGTCCAAAACCGTCTACTCATGTTCATTGCCTCGGTGTCGCGCTGAGCAAATACAGCAAGAAAAAAGATGCGGCTCTAAAGTTTCTATCTTTTCTTGCTAGCGAAGAAGCTATGAAGATGTATGCAGAAAACGGTGGTATTCCTCCCGTAGAACCAATTCTCACGGCGCTCGGTTCAAAAAGACCTGAATTTCCAGCCATAGCAGAACATGTGAAGAAATATGGGTATGTAGAAAGCACACTTGGAGAAACTATGGCCATTCTTGAGGTATTATCGAACAAACTGACAGCTTATTGGGCTGGACAGATGAAATTGGAAGATGCACTTGATCAAGCTCAACGCGAATGTGAGGCTATTCTCAAAAGAAAGTAATAAAAAAGCGAGCCCCGCGGTGCGGGGCTCATTTCCTTCACTCGAGAGGTGAACAAACATTAGGCTATCAAGTCATAGATTGATTATTGGATATCTGTTCCTTGTTCCACTTTTGATAACAGTGGTCGGTTTGTTGATCTACTTGTTGTTATCTTCTGTAAATATAAGCTTAAGGAATGTCTATTTTGGTTTCGTGGAAGGCTCAGAATTTACTGGATTCAGTAACTATTACAAGATTCTGAAAACTCCAAGATTCTGGGGTGCCATGAGATTCAGTTTGATATTCGGTTGTGTCACGACTTTACTCGAACTTGTCACAGGATTCGCTCTGGCATACTTTTATTATTCCAAGTTTAAAGGTAACAAGTTGGTTTTCACTTTGCTCATAACTCCTATGCTCATGGCACCTTCTTTGTTTGGACTGATGAACAGGATACTGTTCAACAATTTTATTGGGTTAATCCCTGGATATTTGAGATTTCTGTTTGGAATAGACATCGACTTTTTTTCACCGAGAAATATCGTTCTGACTTTGATATCGATAGATGTCTTACAATGGACGCCTTTTACTTTCTTGGTATTTTATGCTGCTCTTCTGTCAATACCACCACAGTTGATAGAAGCGGCAAGCATAGATGGAGCGAAACGTTCCCACGTCTTGTGGTATGTGGTTTTACCTTATGTAACACCAGCCTTGGTAACCGGTGGATTCCTCAGATTTTTGGAGTCCTTCAGGGTTTTCGATACAATCTATGTCTTAACCGGGGGAGGACCAGGTTACTTAACTACTAGCATCAGTATTTTCATATATAGAACTGGTTTCACAATGGGCGATCAAAGTTCGTCCAGCGCGGCTGGTATGATACTGTTCGCTTTCATGATGATTCCAGCAATAATCTTCGCCAAGATGATGAAAAGGCGGTGGTGAACATCACCGGAAAAAGGAATTTTCTCGACTGGTTTGTATTGATAATTCTTGTTTTAACACTCAATCTACCATTCATCAATGTTGCTATGACTTCTCTGAAGACGAACGCTACTATTTCGCAATCTCCACCACCATTGTTGTTCAAACCAACTTTGGTTCATTACCGTGATATATTCACGAATCCCACCTTTATGTTTACAAGATTCTTGATGAACAGTCTCGTAATAGCTTTTAGTTCTTCTCTGATCACCGTGTTGATCTGCTTACCCGCAGCCTATGCCATTGTGAAAATCGGTATAGGATACAAATTTCTATTCCCATTTGTGACCAACTTGCGAGCAATCCCTCTGATAATATTTGCACCGTCTGTATACATATTGTTTAAAAGATTGAACCTCATTGACCATCAATTCGCTATAATCATAATTCACATTCTAGTAAATGTTCCTATCGCGTTAGGACTCCTCTGCAGTTTCATGCAAGATGTGCCACACGAGATAGAAGAATCGGCTCGGCTCGATGGAGCAACTGAACTACAGGTTCTTTCCAAGATCGTGGTACCTATGATTTCACCGTCTATAGCCGCCGTCTTTGTCTTGGGATTCATATACTCATGGAATGAATTTTTATTTGCCTTGATATTGAGTGTAAAAAGGGCAACGACATTAACGGTTGGAGCGAGTCTATTCATCACCGCTTGGGGCGTTCAGTGGGGCAGAATCGCTGCAGCGACAACTTTGGCTGTGATACCACCTTTCCTATTTTCCTTTTATGTACAGAGATATCTGGTGCAAGTCTTCACTGGGGGTCTGAAGGAATGATAATCGCACTCGATATAGGTGGTACGGCAATAAAAGGAGGGTTAGTGTCCAAAGAAGGATTTCTTAAAAATAAATTTGTCTTGACCAATTACTCTACACCCATGATGGCTATCTTCGAACTGATCGAAGAGTTCTTAAGTATTGAGACTCGTATTGAAGCTATCGCTGTAGCAACAGCGGGTAGGGTCAATATCGAAACAGGTGTAGTTTTGTACGCTTCACCTAACATTCCAAACTGGACTGGTACCCCCATCGCCAAGAATCTGTCTGAGCGGTACAAATTACCCTGCTTCGTCTTGAACGACGCACAAGCTGCGGCTTTTGGTGAGGCAAAAGTCAGGAACATTGAAAGTTTAGTCATGTTAACCATTGGTACGGGGTTGGGTGGTGGTATCGTATTGAATGGAAAACTCATACATGGATACAATCACGAAGCGGGAGAGATTGGTCATACGATTTTGAAACCAAGAGGCAAGTTGTGTAACTGTGGAAAGAGAGGATGCGCCGAACGATACATATCGATGCAAGTACTTCACAGATACTGTAGAATTGAGAACAGAGAGGAACTGATCAAAAAGTTTCAGAAAAAAGAAGCAGCGGTGATCGAAGGTCTAGAAAGAATGTGTGAGGATCTAGCGGTATTGATTGATAAAGTCTTTCTCATGATCGACCCACAAGTTGTCGTCATAGGAGGAGGATTTTCAGAATTGGGACCAGTAGTACTGGAAGTACTCAGGAAAAAGATTGAGCCTCACTCGACGAAGTCTCTTTATAAACCGAGTCAAATTGAGCTTTCACTACTCAAAAACGATGCTGGCATCATAGGAGCGGCACTTTACGCTGAAGAAAACCTTTTGAGGTGTTGATCGTGTCTGAGGACATTGTGACCCTAATAAAGACTAATGAAAAAATTTTCACCAACAGAGAAGCTGAATTAGCTCATTTTGTATTGGAAAATGCTGAGAGAGTCATATACATGACCATCACAGAACTTGCGGATGAATTGAAAATCGGTCAAGGAACTATCGTGAGATTCTGTCAGAAGCTCGGTTTTTCGGGTTTTCATCCATTCAAAATAGCCTTGGCGAAAAGCCTAGGACAGAGTTCAGAGGAAAACCACGAGATCGAGAGTTTGATCGACGTGGTTCGACGAAATCACATAGAAGCAATAGAAGAAACATCCAAACTTTTAAGCGTGAACGAAAAAATCGTTCGCGAGTGTGCTACTAGGATTGCGACCTGCAGGAGGCTTTATCTACTCGGTGTAGGAGCATCTGGCGTAACCGCTATGGATGCCTTTTATAAGTTCATGAGGATAGGTATAGACGCTAGATACAATCAAGATCCACATCTCCTAGCGATGTGGCTCTCTGAATGCAACGAACAAGACTGTGTTCTAGCTTTCTCTCAGAGTGGTTCCACAGCGATCGTGGTAGACATGGCAAATTTGGCCAAGCACAATGGATCTTGTATCATAGCGGTCACAGCCTATGCACGATCCCCACTAGCTGAGCATGCGAATTTCGTCCTACTCACTTCGATCAGGGAAAGCCCATTCCAAAGTGGGGCGATAAGATCAAAAATAGCACAGTTACATGTTCTTGAAGTGCTGTTTGAGCAAACGAAATTCTTGCTTTCAGATAAAGCTATTGAAGCAACGAAGAGGACTGCAATGGCTGTGGAAAAATGGATCTATTGAACCAATTTCAAAAGTAACTTCACCGTACGGTTGAACAGCTTCGGTGGAGTGTAATTTCCCCGTTTTGCTACTTCGAACAACTCGAGTGTTCTTTTCACATGGTATTCAACCATCTTCCTTCCGCGTTCTGCATCAGAAAGTGAAGGATCACCGAGATAATATGGATTTTCAGAATCATTTATCCAATCCACCGTGACGGCTAAGCTTTCAGTTTTGAGAAATCTCAAAAGGTTACCAAGGACAGTTCTTTTGGTCGGAAAGTATCGAGGAAGATTTTTTGTCCTCACCATTTCAGGCCTTACGTACATCATCAAGGAAGTTTCGTTGGTACCGGCATGTAGGTCTCTCACATCGCCGTTCATCCCCGCAGGTATACCAATTTCGGGTGAATCGTTCAACATTTCTTGGAAGATATGAAGAAAAGGGACGATGAGATTGAAGCCGAACTTTTTCTTCAATTTCGTCGAAACTTCGGCGAGGGCGAGTTGGTGTCTTGGCCCACCGTGATTGTCGAACACGATCCAATATTTGAAACCCATCTTTGCAAGAGAGTAACCAACTTCCAGAACAAGATTTTTGAAAGTTCTATATTTCAACCAAATCGAGCCGAACACCGGTTGAGCATCACTACCGAGTGGAATCTCAAAGAGTTTCACAACTTCGTGGTCTTTCTCAAGATACTTACAAGTTTCCTCCATCACCCTCTGCGCGATGAATACGTCTGTGCCGAATGGAAGGTGTTTACCGTGTGTTTCTATTGGGGAAATCACAGAAACGAGCACCGTCTTTTCTCTATCGAGCTTTTGAACTTCCTCACAAGTGAGCGCAAGATAATCTTTCATACTTCCGTACCTCAACGATCATCTCTCAATTTTTTGTAATGCTCATTCATGATCTGGTTTTTGAAATTCACAAGCTTTTCAAGATCTTGAACTGAAAGACTTAGTGTAAAGCTTGCTTCGACGATCGGAGCTATGTTGAGATCGATCAACTTCACTTCGTTCATCGACAAAACCAAAGTCTGAGCCAAATCATCTCTAGGTTTTCCACCAGCATAACCGTAATATCCAAGCAGATCACCGTAGCTCGGTTTGGCATCTCCATCAAAATCTAGCCAGGCATAGATCTTCACCCTAGGTTTATTAACCTTAAGCTCAAAACGCCCCAGCGCGTCGGCAAAAGTTACACTGTCAGGATTTCCACTCTCATCGACGCTATACACAACAAGCGGTTGCCAACCACCTTGCCAAGTCACAGCCGCATAAGCATTGATGAGCCCAGCACCGTAGTAAATGTCGTATCCACTTGATCCAAGATCTATAGCTGTTCTTCGAAGAACGGTTCTGATGTTTTCTACACCGACTATTCCTTGAGAGATCATCAAAGCAACCAAACCCGTCACGTGCGGTGCCGCCATCGACGTTCCAGCCATTCCAATGTATTTTACATAAGGATATAGATAGCTTGGATAAGTACTCAAAATCCCTCCTTGTTCATCACCGCCTGGTGCGACGACGTCCAATTCAGGTCCATAGTTTGAATAAGAAGCCCTCATAACACTCTGTGTCACAGCACCAACAGCTATGGTTTCAGGATAAGCGGCGGGATAACCTACAGGTCCATCATCGTTACCTGCAGCGCAGACCATGACAACATCGTTTTGATAAGCGTACCTGACCACGTCTTGGGACAAGTTGGATGGTCTAGAAGTTCCAAGCGAAACATTTATGATCTTTGCTCCATGATTGACTGCGTACACAACAGCTTTCGCAAAATCAAAAACTGTTCCATTGCCACTGCTTCCGACGATTTTCAACGGCATGATTTTCACTGCTTGACCCCACGTCACACCTGCAACACCTCTATAATTGTTCGTCAAAGCTGCGATGATACCTGCAACGTGTGTTCCATGTCCATTTTCATCTTGTGGATAATTGTCGTTTTCGACAAAATCGTATCCTTCTACAAAGATTCCAGAGAGATCTTCGTGTGAGAAATCGACGCCCGAGTCGATAACCGCTATCGTGACAATGTCCGTACCTATCGTGTACGACCATGCATATGGAAGATTCACCATCGTCAAGTTCCATTGCCAATTGTAGTATGTATCATTCGGAACTATTCGAGAATGCAAACTTACAGTACAATTTGGCTCGATATTCAAAAAGCCAGGGATCAACGATAAAATTTCTTTCAGCCTTGGGATGTTCAATTCAGTTCTGAGAAGATAAAAAACTTCTTTCTCAAAACGCAGTTCATCCAACACCACCCCAAGTTTTTGAAGCTCTTCTTTCACGTTGAGCGGAACTTTCTCGGCGTCGAAATGAACCACGTATTGATCTTCAATGCGATCTGCCGTGTTCAAGTTTTCTGATGGGACAAATCGAACAGCGTCAAAAGATCTCGTCACATCACCAACGTAAGCAGACACTTTCCCCACTATCTTCGCTGAAAAGCTAGTTGGTGGTTGCGGTATCAATGTCGGTGCACCACAGTTTGTTAAAAGAAAGACCATCAGCACGGTGAAGAATAAAAAGAAATACTTTCTCAACAACATCATCCTCCAACGATTCTCACTGAAACCATGTTAGCACACAATTTAAACATCTGATATCATTCGTTGGATGAAGGTTCGATGAAAAAGCGAACTTGAAGCGTTGGGAAAGAATGAGAGGGGGTATTCCATGATTCCTCCAGTGAAGAAGTTTGAGGCTATTTCTGGCAAATTCAAGTTGGCTTTTGGGAAAATCTTTACACACAGAGGCTCTTTTAAAATTGCAAAGTTGCTGTGCGAAGAACTTTCAAAATTTGGCTTAGATTTTTCCATCGTTGCTCATTCCAACAGCGGTTCAAAGATCGAGTTGTTAGAAGACAGAAACGTAGTTCACCATGAACAAGGCTATAGAATCATCGTGCGAACTGAACGCGTCAGTATAGTCGCTGGCTCTGATCGAGGCTTGTTCTATGCAATACAGACTTTCAAACAACTTTTGAGGGAACATGGATTCGAAATTCCCTGTTTATTCATTGAAGATGAGCCAGATTTTGAAAACAGGGGGTTCATGCTCGATATCAGCCGAGACAGGGTACCGAAACTGGAGACTTTGAAAAAACTCGTGGACTTACTCTGTGAATTGAAGTTCAATCAGCTTCAGCTCTATATGGAACACACTTTTGCTTACGAAAAACATGAAAAAGTCTGGAAAGATTATTCACCTCTGACGCATGGGGAAGTGATGGAACTCGATGAATACTGTAGAGAAAGGTTCATAGAACTCGTTCCAAATCAGAATTGCTTCGGACATCTGGAAAAATGGCTTGCTCATGAAGATTACAAACACCTCGCTGAATGTCCAGATGGTTTTATTTTTCCTTGGGGAACTGCGTCTGGACCTTTTTCGTTGTCACCAGCTGTGCCGGATTCTTTGAAATTCGTTGAAGAACTTTTGGATGAACTTCTACCCCATTTCTCGAGTTCCAAAGTGAACGTCGGTGCGGATGAAACCTTCGATCTTGGCCTTGGTCGTTCTAAGGAGCTCTGTGAGAAGTTTGGAAAAGGTAGAGTATACTTGAATTTCCTTCTGAGTTTGTACAAAATAGCTAGAAAACACGGTAGAACGATGATGTTCTGGGGTGACATCATAAAGAACCACCCAGAGCTTGTGGCGGAGCTACCGAAAGACATCGTCGCACTGATATGGGGTTATGAAGAAGCTCATCCTTACTGGGAAGAGTGTGCGTTGTTTGCTGGTAGCGGTGTGCCGTTCTACGTTTGCCCGGGCACATCGAGTTGGAATTCGTTCGTCGGTAGAATCGATAACGCGTTGAAGAACATCGAAAACGCCATTCAAAATGGTAAGAAACATGGTGCCATTGGATTCTTGCTCACCGACTGGGGGGATAATGGCCATCCACAACATCTTCCTATTTCAATTGTTCCGATTGCACACGCAGCCTCTCTCGGTTGGAACGGCTCAGTAGAATTGTCCCCGGAAAAACTTTTGGAACAAACAGATGTGCATATTTTTAAGTCGAACGTGGCTTTATCAAGAAAACTGTATGTTCTTGGAAATCTCTACAAAAAAGTGAGCGTTCAAATTCCCAACGCTTCGATGTATTTTTTGACGATGATGCTTCCTGAAAGGTTTCTTGAGTCGATCAAAGCGATGAGCGAGGAGGACATCAAAAAGATGAGAGAGAATATCGAACAAGTCGAAGTTATGATTCAACAGCTTCGATCCATCCGTGATAAGACTGACCTTGAATCATGGATCGATCAGATCATCAACAATGCCGAAATGTTGAGACTATCGATGGAGTGGATAGTGTTGATGAACGAACACAAAGATATTGAAAAGATCCCACGTGAACGTTGGGGATCGTTCGAGGAAGAGTTCGAACACATGTTGAAAGACTATGAAAAACTGTGGCTCGAGTTGAACAAACCAGGTGGATTGAAACAGAGTGCAGAAAAGTTGGCACGTGTACTCAATTTGAGAACTCGAAACTGAAGATGTGTGTTTCGTTGGATTTTGAGAACACAATCATCTTGTTTCAACTTTCGCTGGAGGTGAACTTATGAAACGATTCTTTCTAATGTCGCTGATGATTTTGAGCTTTGTCGTTTTTTCATCGACGAAAATCGTGGTTCACTATCATCGGTTCGATGGCAATTATGATGGTTGGAACCTTTGGATATGGCCCGTCGAACCTATATCTCGGGAAGGATCCGCTTATGAATTTGACGAGACGGATGATTTTGGCATGAAGGTAACGATAACTCTTCCTTGGGATTTAAACAAGGTCGGTATAATCGTTAGGTTGAGACAATGGGAAGAAAAAGATGTGGCCAAAGATAGGTTCATAGATATAGAAAACGGTTTTGCGGAGGTGTGGATATTGCAAGGTGTCGAAGAAATATTCAGAACGAAACCAGATACGAGTCCGAGGATAATGTTCGCTCGATTGATCGACTTTTCCACGATCGAAGCTTACGCAACGAATCCTTTCGATACATCGGGTAAGACTGACAGAGTGAGGGTTGAAATCGATGGCAAAGCTGTGGATGTAGCGAAAGTTGAGAAGTCTGATCCTACGGATATTTCTCGTACAAGACATTTCAAAGTGATACTGTCAAAACCACTCGATGAGGAAGACCTTCACAGAGACATTTTTTTGTACGTTGAAGGCTTTAAAGAATCTCGAGTTTTTCCCGTTGAAGTTCTCGATCAACTTTATTACGACGGTCCTCTAGGTTTCTTTTACACACCCAACCATACAGAATTTTATGTTTGGTCACCGGTGAGTCGCTCTGTCGAACTGCTCCTTTACAGTGACGCCAAACAGAATGAACCGACACGTACTCTGCGCATGGAAAGAAAAGAAAAAGGTGTCTGGTATGTGAAAGTTGATGGAGATTTGCAGGGTTGGTTCTACAAGTATCGTTACCACAGTTATGGTCAGATCAGAGAAGCCGTCGATCCATACGCGAAGGCCCTTTCTTTGAAGGGTAAACTCGGTGCGATCGTGGATATGAAACGGTTGAATCCCGAAGGATGGGAGAAAGACAGTTTTGTTCGACTCGATTCTTACGTGGATGCTATCATCTACGAGATCCATATCGCCGATATGACCGGTTCTGTGAACAGTGGGGTGAAGAACCGTTGTTCGTACATTGGTATGAGCGAGGAGGGTACAAAAGGTCCAAGCGGTGTTACGACCGGTTTGGATCACATAAAGGAACTGGGTGTGACACACGTCCACATACTTCCCATACTCGATTTCCACACAGGTGATGAACAAGACAGAGATTTCGAGAAACATTACAATTGGGGATACGACCCTTACCACTACATGGTGCCAGAAGGTTGTTACAGTCTGAACCCAAAAGATCCAACGGCGAGGATATACGAAGTGAAAAAGATGATCCAAACCTTCCACAAAAACAACATAGGTGTTATACTGGACGTAGTTTTTCCACACACTTACGGCGTGGGGGCGCTCTCTGTTCTCGATCAAGCGGTACCTTATTACTATTACAGGATCACTAAGACGGGTCAGTACATAGATGAAACTGGTTGTGGTAACACCACGAACAGTGAAAGGCTCATGATGAGGAGATACATCATCGATACACTAGTTCACTGGGTGGAAGAATACCACGTGGACGGCTTCAGATTCGATCAGATGGGATTGATAGACAGAGAAACGATGATTTTGGTCGAAAGAACCTTGAGGAAGATCAATCCGAGCGTGATCATATATGGAGAACCTTGGGGAGGATGGGGTGCAAAAGTGAGGTTCGCCAAATCGCAGTTGCTCGATCTTAGGGTAGCTGTTTTCAACGATAGTTTCAGAGATGCGCTCAGAGGATCCGTGTTCGATGCGAAAGCGAAAGGCTTTCTGATGGGAGCTTTGGCCAAGGAAAATTTGGTCAAAAGGGGGATTGTGGGCAGTATCAATTACGATAACAGATTGATCGTCGACTTCGCAACGAGCCCAGAACAGACGATAAACTACGTTGAGTGCCACGATAATCACACGCTGTGGGACAAGAACGTGCTCGCTGCGAAAGCCGACAAGCGCGAGTGGAGCGAAGATGAGCTCAAATCTGCTCAAAAACTGGCTGCGGCCATCCTTTTGACATCACAAGGTGTTCCTTTTTTACACGCCGGTCAAGATTTCTGCAGAAGTAAAAACTTCAACGACAATTCTTACAATGCACCGCTTTCATTGAATGCGTTAGACTACGAGAGAAAAGCTCAGTTCCTCGATGTTTTCGAGTACCACAAAGGCTTGATCAAGCTCAGAAAGTTTCATCCTGCATTCAGAATGAGATCGGCTCAGGAGATTAAGAAACATCTGCATTTCCTTGACTCACCGAGGAGAACTGTAGCCTTTTTGATCAAAGACCATGCCAACAATGATTCTTGGAGAGAAATTCTGGTGATTTACAACGGTGATTTGACCCAGAAGGAATTCACACTGCCTGAAGGAGAATGGAACGTCGTCGTCGATAAAGACAGAGCAGGAACCGATGTTCTTTACACACTGAGCGGCACGATCAAGGTTTCTCCAATCTGTGCCATGGTGATGTACAGAAACTGAGGAACGGGGGATGATCAACGTGGTCGTTGAGGTCGTTGATCTGAGGAAAAAATTTGGTTCCATAGAGGCACTCAAAGGTATAAGTTTTGAAATCGAAAAAGGTGAAATCTTTGGTCTCATAGGACCGAACGGAGCTGGGAAAACGACCACACTCAGGATCATTTCGACCCTGCTCAAACCTGACAGTGGAACTGTGAGAGTCTTCGGATACGATGTCGAGAAAGAACCTCAAGAGGTCAGAAAACTCATAAGTTATCTTCCAGAGGAAGCTGGCGCTTACAGAGAATTGACCGGGCTTGGATATCTAAAATTTGTGGCCAGATTCTTCGCGAAGAACAACGCCGAGTTTGATGAGATGATCGAGGATGGAATTCAAATAGCTAACCTCAAAGATAGATTACGTTCGAAGGTGGCCACTTACAGCAAAGGTATGACTAGAAGACTCCTCATCGCTAGAACCTTGATGGTTAAACCAAAGCTCGCCATACTCGATGAACCCACCTCAGGTCTCGATGTTCTCAACGCACGAGAAGTGAGATCGATCATAAAGCACTTCGTGGAGGATGGAGGAACGGTTCTTCTATCTTCGCACAACATGCTTGAAGTGGAGTTCCTCTGCGACAGAATCGCGTTGATAAGTAATGGTGAGATAGTTGAAATGGGTAAACCCGAGGAGTTGAAAAAGAAATATTCAGCTTCGAACATAGAGGAGGTCTTTGCGGAGGTGGTTCAATGTTCTGGAACTTGCTGAAAAAAGAACTGAGAGAGATCCTCACCGTTTCGAGTTTAATATCAATCGTGGCTGTTTCCGCAATTTATGCCTTCATAGGTAAAGGTATCGGCAGTGTCACCGAGGAAGCGTTGAAGAAACCTGTGGTGGCCGTAGTGAACATGGACAAAGGCGATTTTGGAAAGGCGCTCGAAGATGCCATAGATAAATTCGCGCAGGTGGTTTACAAAGGTTCGAGTGTTGAAGAAGCTGTTGAGCGATTGCGGAAAGAGGCTGGCTCTGCCTTACTCATCGTTCAAGAAGATTTCAGCCAAAAATTGGCCTCGAGACAACAAGCGAAGATCAAAGTGATTTCGTTTCTGAAAGGCCTAGGTATCATGGATGTCGTTCCTTCGGAAAGTTTCAACAAATTCTTGGACACGTTGGAACATCAAATGACCGTGGCCTTGTTGACGCAGTACGGCGTTGATAATCCCAGCTTCGTGCTCGACCCTTTGGGTAAAGAAGAAGCGACGATGTATCTTGGAAAGATTTTGGAGGGTCTATCCCCTTCGCAACTTTTGAGTTATTTCTCCAACAGGTGGCTCATCGTCTCCGTTGTTATAATGATGCTCATATTGATGTCTGGTAGCACCGTGATCGCGTCGATGGGGCTCGAGAAGGAAAATAAAACTCTCGAAACACTGCTCACCATGCCTGTCAGACGAAGCTACATCATACTTTCGAAGATATTGGCTGCGGCGACCTCTGGTCTCATCATGGCGGTCATCTACATGGTTGGTTTCAGTTTCTACATGAAGTCATTCGAGGTTCCAGCACCGATTCAATCGAACTTTAAAATCAGCTTACCAGATTATAGCTTGATCGGTCTTTCGATGTTCTCCGCCCTTCTCTGCGGTATAAGTCTGGCAATGCTTTTGGGACTGATCTCTAGAGATTTCAAGAGCGCTCAAACTATGACCTTCCCCTTAGTAGCCTTGACACTTTTCAGCATGATGTTGACCATGTTCAAGGATTTCACCACAATGCCTGGAATTTTGAAAATCGTAGCCTTCGCGATTCCTTTCACACACGCTATGACTTCCGTGAGAAATATCTTCCTCAACAACTATCTTTTGGTGATATATGGTAGTTTGTACAATTTCGTACTCGCAGCGGTTCTACTGGGGATCATCGTGAAAATTTTCAACAGCGATAGCTTAATAACAGGAGTGCGATTCTTCAAACCGAAAAAATGAGTGAAAATTCATTTGATCCTGATCAATTGAAACTCATCTAACCAGCCCCAATTGCCAGCTTTTCCTTTCACACGCAGTTTGACTTTGACCTTACCAGTCGTTACGTAAAATTCCATCGTCGGATGGTTCCACTGGAGCCAGCCTCTGTTGGTCACTTTGAGAGATTTGAATTCTCCACCATGTTCACTGACACTCAATTCTACGTCGTCCCCACCGCTACCTTGAATCCACATCGACAGTTTGTACGTTCCCTCAGCAAGTCCATATACAGTTTGGTACATCTCAAACTCGAAAGGTTTGTCGAGCCAATAGTTGACGGCGTAGACACCATGACGCGCGTTCTGCGGGGGATTGGCGCGCACCACCTTCACAGCTTGCCGATCACCCTCAACGATCCACGGATCGAAAGATCCCGTTTCGAAGCTCGCATTCACCATATAGTTGTATGGCTCTCGTACGATCAACTTTGCTTGAACGACTTTATCATAATCAACGATTTTTCCAGCTATTACGTACTCTCCAGCCTCTTTCAATTTCTCGAGTTCCACTTGCCAAGTTACAGGAACCAACCTCACAGAATCGTCGGAGAACAGCGCTTTGATCTTCTCAGGCAAATCGATTTTTTGTCCAACGATCGTTTCAATCAATATCGGAAAAAGCTCAGCTATCTCGACTTTTTCTTCGTGTTCTTCGAACACGTTCAAGCTTTCCAGAGCACGACCATGAAAATCGAAAAGTGCTTGATTTTCCCAAGGATTTCCTTCACCAGTTTTCCATCCAACACCTCTGACTGGTATCCAAGCACCTTCCCAGTAGAAAAAGCCAAGGCCTCTGTTGTTCGGAACCTGTTTCAAGACTTTCACAAGGTCTCTCAGAAAACTCTTTTGCCCTTTGACGGTGGCTTTATAGCCCGCCAACCATTGTAATTTTTCATCACCGAAGATGTTGGGATGACCGTCTGCTTCTTCCAAGGTCCAAGCGTAAGCAGTTTCCACAATTAGAACATCTTTGTCGTACCGCGCAGCGATATCGTTCAAATTGAAGGCCAGTTCCAAGAGCGTTCCGTGCCAATAAGGATAGAAGGAAACGCCTATGATGTCGAAATCAACGTTGCGTTTTAAAAGCTCATCGAAAAACCATCTGTACAAAGAATTGTTTCCTCCATCGGCAAGGTGCACCACCACGCGAATGTTTGGATCGAAATCTCTAACAGCTTTCACTGCAGATTTCAAAAGCTCGGCAAATTCATTGAATCCTCCCGCACCAGGACCCGATATCTGCCCATCGGGCCATAGAAAACCGTTGTTCAGTTCGTTTCCAACCTGCACCATATCCACATGCACACCTTTGCTTTTCATGTAATCGAGCACGAATTTTGTATACTTGTACACGGCTTCTTTCAGCTCTTCACCGTGAAGGTTTCGCCACGCCTTCGGTTTGTTCTGTTTCCCAGGATCTGCCCACCAGTCGCTGTAATGAAAATCGATCAAAACTTTCATTCCAAGATTCTTCGCTCTCTTCGCTATCTCAACCATGTTCACATGGGAGCAATTTCCACCACCCAGGGGTGTTCCATTCTCATCCGTCGGGTCGTTCCAAATCCTGAGCCTTATCCAATTGACACCACGACTTTTTAGAATCTCAAGACAATCTCTAGCTGCGTCTCCATCGTAGAAAATTCCACCGGATTTTTCGATCTCGTGTAGCATGGACACGTCGACACCGAAAATGAACTCTCTTTCAGAGGCGATCGCCGAACTGACGAGTAAGATCACCATCAAAGCACCCACTTTCCACACCTTTCTCATTCCTTCACAGCTCCTCTCGTTAAGCCACTGACGAGATATCGCTGCATGGACAAGAACAGTATGACCATCGGTAACATTCCAAGTAGAGCGGCCGCGGTGAACAATCCCCACTCAGTTTCATAAGGTCCAACAGCGAAAGATTGCAGCCCCAGAGCGTAAGTATAATTTCTAACGTTTTGTAGCACGATCCTTGCAACGACGTACTCATTGAAGGTACCGATGAAAACTAGCAAGAAGACCACAACGAGGATCGGTCTAGCGAGTGGCAACACTATCATGTAGAAACTTTGAAATTTTGTCGCCCCATCAACTATGGCAGCCTCTTCGAGTGAAGCAGGTATGAGATCGTAGAAACCTTTTATGAGATAAACGTTGTACGCGATGTTCGTAAGGTAAGCCAAAGCGAGTCCTCCTATGGTGTCGATACCAAGGAGGGGTATGTACTTTCCAAGGAAATTGAGCAAGTTGTATATCGCGATCATGAAGATCACGCCAGGAAACATCTGAATGAGCAGAAAGCTGAGTATGCCGTACCTTCTGCCTACGAACCTCATCCTGCTGAATGGATAAGCTGCCGTGGCGCAGACGAAGGTAGTTATGAGAGCAACGATCACCGAAACGATTATGGAGTTCAGCACCCATCGTCCAAAGTAGTGTTTCATTTTCTCTTTCCATATTTGATCTATCCTGAACAAACGCTTGTCTATATCACGATAAAACTTTTCCATCTCCGAAAAAGGACAAATCTTTATTAAAGTTCCTACCCTTCTGGAAACGACTGAAAGGTCCGCTCGAACCTTGTTGACGAAATCCAGTTTCACCAGATCGAGCAACCTTGTGAGATGCTCTGAATTAACAAAAACACCACTCTGAGATAAGACTAAGAGCTTATCGTAAATTTTTTCAAAGTCATTCAACGTTCGATCGAACTCTTTCAACGTTTGATCGTAATTTCTAGAGTAATTCTCGAAACGCAAGACGAACGTTCTGTACTCCTCGATCCATCTCAGATCATCAATGGCCTTCCGCACACTTTGCTTGACTCTGTCATCAGGTTCATAAGAATTGGCGAAATTTCTGAGCCAAGTCAGAACGGCCGAATACCTTTGAAGATCGACTCTCGATAGAGATTTGATCGCTTCGACGGTGGAAATCCTCACCCTCAAGTCATTGCGAAAGAGATAAAGTTGTAACCATGTTCGCTCTTCCTTCAACTTCGTCTCGAGAGAGGCTTTCTCTTGCTGCAATTCATTCAACCGTTGATTCAGCTGCGCTAGTTCGGTTTTCTTCTCGTTCAACGTTCTGTTCAGCTCGGCCAATTTCGAGATGTCGTCTTGATAACGTTCGAAGAGTGATTGAAGATCATCGCATATTCGTTCAAGTTTTGGCTTGATCTCTAAATAAGTTTTCACCATATCACTGTAAGCTTTCAAGGCTCTGTATTGCTCGTCAACCTCTGCAAGATGGGTAAGCTTTGTGGCCAAATCCACAACGATACTCCGAAGCTCTGAAAGATCTTCAAAATTTTCCATCGATGACGCCATATCCTTCAACCTGAGACTTAGAGTTTCTGCACTCTGCAGAAAAATAGCATCATCAATGGGAAGAACACTCACCATTGAGGTTTGAACTAAGGAATCCTTCATCTTGACTAATGCAGACACTGCATCAGTTACAGAACGTACCTCACTGAGAACATCTTTTTTCAACAAAAGTTGTGTTTCGATGACGGACCTTTCCAAAGGTTGTGAAATTTTCATAATATTTCCTATTTCACCATTGAGCGAGGAAATCTGCGAAGAGATTGTTTTCAACTCTTCCAACGAAATTCCACCCAATTTTTCATAGGTCGATCTCAACTGCTCGAGTGCGAGCAAATAAGATTCTTCACTCAGAACATCGAAATTCATCATCTCTTTTACCACTGGGCGGAGAGATTTTTCCAATTCTGAATTGAACCTTTCTTTGGCTAACGCTTCATAGAGTACGAAAGCCATCTCGTTTTGATCGATCTTCAGCTCGTTCAAAACTCGTTCAACATCCATTTCAACTTGGCGCAGATCATTCGAAACACTCGTCTTCACTGAATCTGATTTTGCACCAAGGAGCTTCACTATCTCATCATAAGAAGCCCTCGCAGATTCGTTCAACCTGTTCGATTCGTTTATGTATCTTCTCAACTTTTTCAGCAGTTCATTCGCTTTTTTCTGAACCTGCTCAAAGCTCATTCTGTCGTAAGGTTTCACCCGAGCAACGAGATTTTGGAGTTCTTTGATGAGTATTGGCACATTCTGCTCCGGCAATAAGAGGTCTATGTAATTTTGAAATGTGAGTCTGCTGGAGAAGAGATCCGTCGAGAACGCGGCTTCATCTCTTCTCAGAGAAGTCATCACTACCCAAACGGTTGGAAAGAGGATGACTACGATCAAGAAAATCAATATCAGATGTACGTGAAATCTCATTTTCCCACCTCTTCGAAGACACCAGAGAATCTGAAATTGAAATAGCTGATGCCACCCACAAGGAAGAAAATCAAAATCGATATGGCTGCTGCTAGACCGAAGTCCTGCCCTGTACCAGCTTGGAAGGCAAGCTTGTACACATAAGAGATGAGGATGTCTGTGTATCCTGTGGGTGTGGTGGATCCGGGTATGGGAGGTCCTCCCCCCGTGATGAGGTAAATGATCGTGAAGTTGTTGAAACTGAAAGCAAAGCTACTCACGAGCAAGGGAGCGATCACCGTCATGAGTAACGGGAAAGTGATGTTCCAAAAACGCTTAAATTTGCCAGCCCCATCGATCATTGCAGCTTCATACAGTTCGTAGGGTATACCCTGAAGTGCTCCGAGCGATATAGTCATCATGTAAGGATAGGTGAGCCAGACATTCACCAGAATGACCCCGACCCTCGCCCAGAAGGGATCGTTCATCCATCTGAGTGCCGGTAAACCCAAAGCGGGTAGCAAAAATTTGTTTATGACCCCATAGCTTTCGTTCAAAAGGCCGTTCCTCCACACGAGCGCCGATATGAACACAGGGATCGCCCATGGAACGATGAGTAAAGTTCTGTAAATGTTCCTCCCCTTCAACTTCGGATCGTTCAAAACGAGTGCGAACGGTAAACCAACCGCGAGAGACACAATTACGCTCAACACCGCCCAGACAAATGTCCAAGCGAAGATCTTCAAGAAAGGCCCAGCTATCCTTGGATCTTTCAAAACCCTTGAAAAGTTTTTCCATCCCACGAAATCTATGTAACCTATGAGGTAAACTTCTTCACCATTCTCGTTCACATCGTAGAAAGAACCTTCCTTTTCGATCAACGGCCTGTTCGTTCTGTTGTTAACAACAACTACCTTCGTCTTTGGCTTTCCATCTTCAGCTGTTTGAAGCAGATCGAGTCTGTACAACCTTTCGATTCTAACGAAACTCCATTCGCCTGTTCGATCCATCCTCAACGCGTATTTGTTTCCACTCGGATGAACATAATCGGATCTGTGAAGATGGATCTGCCCAATACGACTTTTGAAAGTCGGTTCGTTGACCTTCAAGAATTCTTCGCGCGGTGAATAGAAAGCTTTGTAAGTCTTTTCTCCCAGAAGAATCATTCTGATCTGTGCCAACTCGTTGGACTGCGGAACCAGTTGATAAGCCGAACCTTTGACCAGTGTGAGCTGAGCTTCACTCAGCAGAACATCCTTTCCTTTCCTCTTAACGGGCGAAGGTTTTTCTCCCACGAACAATTCACCGTCGATTTTAAAAAGGATCAAAAAGTCATCGTGAGATGCGGTGAACCCATCGTAAGCAACAAAAACTTTGTACTCAACCGAGTCATTTTCAACCTGGTAAGTGTACACCGGATCGTAAAGGAGTCTCTCTATCGCTTCTTCTTTGGACATGTAATGTCCTGTCCCATAGTTAGTGAAGGCTGTCTTGATCGTGAAATAGATTGGATAGATCACGAGTACGGTTAGCAGAACCAGTGCGGGAGCGACGTATCTGTAAGGATAACCTCTTGGATTGAAAATGAAAAAATCTATCAGCATCACCAAGACTATGAACAGTGTGCCGAGAGCATAGTAAGCGTTACCGAAAAGGAAGAATGCGATCCAGAAAAAGAAAACATTCAACAGTCCAACAAAAAACAAGCCCAAAAGTTTTCCAAAACCGTGCACTCATTTCACCTCGAAAAACCCGGGGCGCTCTGCCCCGGGTCGAGTTCACTGAATCTGGGCTTTGATTCTTTCTACAGCGTTCTTCATCGCTTCTTCCGGTGTGGCTTTCCCGTTGACGATCAAATTCAGAGCGTCATCCATCGCGCCCCACACAAAACCCATTTGAGGCACATTGGGCATGGGTATACCGTTACCAGCACTCAGAGTGAACGCGACGACATCGGGATTATCTTTCACTAGTTCCAGCACGTCCTTTCTAGCAGGCAACCTTGGGTCAGCCAGATACAGTCTGTACATGGTGTCTCTCTTGGCGATGAAGTTGGTCAGGAACTCTAGAGCGAGCAATTTGTTCGGTGACTTGGAATTGACCATGAATCCTTGCACACCGACGAACGGCTTAGCGACCAAACCAGGTTCCATGTCGGGGATCAGAGCAACACCATAGTCTATTCCAGCGTCTCTATAGTCTTTTATAGCCCAAGGACCGTTGATGATCATGGCTGCTTTACCTTCTTTGAACATCGAATCCATGATTTGATAGTTGTCAGCCGGATCAACGATCTTTTCATCCACAAAACGTTTTATGAGCCTGGCACCTTTGATGGCACCCTCGTTGGCAAGACCGATATCTTTGACGTTGAGCCCCGTCGGTGTGTCTTTGAAGACGTATCCACCATAACCGAAGATGAACGGAACCGCATAATAGAACGTCGTCACTGGGAAGACTAGTCCCCTGACACCCCGACCGAATTCGACATCGATCTGCCTAGCGATCTTGATCATTTCTTCCACCGTTTTGGGAGGTTTTGACACGTAGTCTTTGTTATAGATGAGCGCTATGGCTTCCAGTGCGTAAGGAAGTCCATAGAGTCTACCCCCATAAGAGAAGGCACTCAAACCACTGTCGAAGAATTGGTTTCGTTCGGCAAAACTTGGGATCGGTTCAAGTAAGCCGTTCGCAACAAGCTCTCCAACCCAGTCGTGTGCACCGACGATGATGTCCGCACCTTGTCCCTCTGGTGCCGCCGTTAGGAATTTTGGTTTGATGTCTGGAAAGTTCACGTACTGAACTTCGACCATCACGCCGTACCTCGCCTTGAACTCTTCACCGAGCCTTTGAAGTATGTCCACTTGCTTTTCTGAACACCAAATCACCAGTTTTGGTTGTGCGAAAGCTAGGAATGTGATCAAGATCATGCTCAAAACTAAAAATTTCCTCACAACATCACCCCCGTCAAATTAGCTTAGCACTTTGGACGTGACATAGTCAAGTTTGGCAAAGACTATTTAACAGAAGGAGCATACCTGCGCATACTTAAGAGCGAGTGCGAATGGAATAAGAGTAACGAGTTTTTTGATGAAAAAAACTCGAATGGTGGCGAAAACGGCGTTTCATTGGATTTTCATGATTCAGTAAGGTGATGGTAGAATGAAGTTGTGAACTAATTCACGAATCGAACCGAGCGACCCATTCACCCTACGTGAGAGGAGGTTTTAAAATGGAAAAATCACTTTATGAACAGGCGCTCGAGGTCTTCAGACAAGCAGCCGGTGTCATGAAACTCGATCCCAACATTCAAAGGTTCCTCGAAAGGCCTCAGCGCACAATAATCGTTGAATTCCCAGTACTGATGGACGATGGTAGAGTGGAAATGTTCGTTGGCTATCGTTGCCAGCATAACACGGCGCTTGGACCAGCCAAGGGTGGCATAAGGTATCACCCAAACGTGACCCTTGACGAAGTCCAAACGCTCGCGTTCTGGATGACTTGGAAATGCTCTCTGCTGAATCTACCCTATGGGGGTGGAAAAGGCGGAGTCAAGGTCGATCCGAGTAAACTTTCCAGAAACGAACTTGAGAGGCTCTCCAGAAGATTCTTCTTCGAGATATCACAGTTCGTCGGTCCACACAAGGATATTCCTGCACCCGATGTGAACACCAACCCCCAGGTCATGGCATGGTATCTGGATACCTACAGCATGCACGTTGGTTACACCGCACTCGGTGTCGTGACGGGTAAACCTGTGGAACTCGGGGGATCAGTGGGTAGGAACGAAGCGACGGGTAGAGGAGTTGCTGTGGTGACGGCTGAAGCATGCAAACTCTTGGGTAAAGACATTTCCAAAGCGAAGGTGGCAGTACAAGGTTTTGGAAACGTCGGATCGTTCTCTGCAAAGATACTGCACGAAGATTTTGGCGCAAAAATCGTAGCCGTCAGCGATGTTTCTGCAGCTTATTACGATCCAAACGGGCTGGACATCAACGATTTGATCGCTTACAGAGACAGCAACAAAGGCCTCATCGATGGTTATCCGAAGGCTCAGAAAATCAAACACGAAGAACTGTTCGAGTTAGATGTGGACATACTCATTCCGGCAGCCCTAGAGAATGCGATCACCGAGGAAAACGTCGACAAGATCAAAGCTAAGCTCATCGTCGAAGGTGCAAACGGACCTATCACTCCGACTGCCGACAAGATTCTTCGCTCCAAGGGAGTAACTGTCATACCTGATATTCTAGCCAATGCAGGTGGTGTAACTGTATCTTACTTCGAATGGGTGCAAGATCTACAATCCTTCTTCTGGGACATCGACGACGTCAGAACGAAACTCGCAAAAATGATGAAAGCCGCTTTCGCAGAAGTTGCGAAGACTAAAGAAAAATACAACACAGATTTCAGAACGGCAGCCTACATCGTAGCGATCGATCGGGTGGCGAAAGCAGTCAAACTGAGAGGTATCTATCCATGAACGAAAGCGGGGCTTATGCCCCGCTTTCACTTTCTTTCATCGAAATTGGATTGCCGTTGATTGGTGGAGTAACTTTTTAAGGCTTGCTGTGACGTTCGAATCTGTAAGGCTTGATTTTTGAATTTTTCGAGCAATGCGTTCATCTTTTCAAGCCTCGTTTTATCAGCTTGAATTATTGATTCTGCAAGTTCTTCAGGAACAGTTGAAAGAGATTTCAGTAGAAATTCTCTCTGCTCCAAAAGTAAGTTCATACGTTCGAAGTCCTCTTGCTCTAAGGCTCTGTCGAGTTCTATTTCAATTTGCATCAATTCTTGTACCAGTTCCTCGTCACTAGTTGGCATTCTTCACCTTCTTTCAAAAATTTTTTCAGCTCACCTTCCGTTGGATGTCTGAGTTCAGCTAAATCCAAGAGCGGTCTCAAGACAAACTGTCTATTGATCAAATCGTAGTGGGGTATCGTCAGCGTTTCTGTTTTCAAAACCAGATTTCCAAACAGCACGATGTCTAGATCTATGGTTCTCGGTCCCCACCTTTGCTTTCTAGTCCTTCCAAGCTGTTTTTCTACCTCTAAAAGCACTTCAAGTAGTCGAAACGGCGTCAAATCGGTTTTTACCTCGACCACACAGTTGAGAAAATCTGTTTGTTCCAAAAAACCGTACGGTTTCGTCAGATAAATCGGTGAGGTTTTGATTATCTCAATGCCAAATTCTTCCATCAAGCGACACGCGTTTTGGATGTTCCTCAACCTATCACCAACGTTGGAACCAAGTGCGATATAGATGTGACCCTCGCTCCTTTCAAGTACGACCATGGCTATGGTGAAGACATCGTGCGATAAACTCACGTGTGCAAAGTTAAAATGGACATCCCTGTGGAAAATAAGAACGGGTTTTCCCAGATCATCGTGCACGAGCTCTACCTCTTTGAAAGAAAAATCTCTCAAACCTGTACCTAAAGCTTTGAAGAAAGCTTCCTTCACGGCAAAGTGAGAGGCTAAAAATTGCTTTTTGTCACTCGCACGATGGTACTCTTCGAATTCTTTTTCGCCCAAAATTCTAACAGCGATCTTTTCGTCCAATCTGTTTGTTTCAACAACGTCGACACCGATACCAAGGATCATACCGGATGAACGGGAGCTTCTAACTCTTTGACGAGCTCCAGATCGACTTTCAACTGATCGAAATATCGCTTCTGTAAGAATTTTTTGCCGACTTCGCCCAAGATGATGTATATCAAAAGATCCTCATCGTTCCTCGCGAGTAAGCCGATTTGTTTTCTTGCTTTTTCCACCTCTGGTTCAATGAGTTCTCCCGGCCTAACGTCTATGGGTTTCTCGTCCTTCAAGATCTTTTTCACCAGTTCTGGATCGATCGGTGCAGGAGGTCTTCCGTACAATCCTTTCACGTAGTCTTTCACTTCACGGGTAACCTTTGCATATCTTTCACCGGTCATCACGTTGAGCACAGCCTGCACACCAACGATCTGACTGGTAGGTGTGACGAGAGGAGGATATCCCAAGTCTTTCTGAACCTTTGGTATTTCTTCGAGGACCTCGTGGAGTTTGTGGAGCATCTTTTGTTCTTGCAACTGTTTCAGCATGTTCGAGTACATACCACCAGGAACTTGTGCGTATAGCACCCTGGCATCCACAGTCAACATCTTCACATCGTAGTCTGCGTATTTCTGTCTGACCTTCGAGAAATGTTCGTTCAAGAAAGAGAGTAGTTCCCATTTCGGCGGTGGGACTAAACCTTCTTTGCTGAGCGAATAGTAAATCGGCTCGAATGGGGGTTGAGAAGTTCCAAGCGCGAAAGGAGAAAGTGCCGTATCTATGATGTCAGCCCCAGCATCAATGGCGGATTGGTATGTGAGGGGAGCCAATCCGCAAGTACAATGAGAATGCACATCCACAATTATTGCAAAGCGTTCTTTGAGAGCTTTAACGAGCTTGTATGCATCTTGAGGTGTGAGTAAACCTGCCATGTCCTTTATACATATGGAATCGACGCCCATTTCAACGAGCTTTTCTGCGTAATTCAAATAGTACTCAAGTGTATGCACAGGGCTCACAGTGTAGGAAATCGCTCCCTGCACATGCATACCACACTTTTTTGCTTCTTCCACGGCGATGACGAGGTTACGTTCGTCGTTCAGAGCGTCGAAGACCCTGACTATGTCCATCCCGTTTTCCGCCATCTTTCTAACGAAGAGTCTGACGGTGTCATCCGCGTAGTGTCTATACCCAACCAGATTTTGTCCCCTTAAAAGCATTTGTAACTTGGCATTTTTGATCTTTTCTCTTATCTTTCTCAACCTTTCCCAAGGATCTTCGTTGAGAAACCTCACAGCCACATCGAACGTGGCTCCGCCCCACATTTCGAGTGAATAGAAACCAACCTCGTCCATGGCCTCGAGTGCGGGCAACATATCGTTGATGGACATGCGTGTCGCGATGAGCGATTGATGTCCATCCCTCAGAGTCGTATCGACGAACTTCATAGCGTCACCTCCTTTCGTCGAAATATCTCAGCAGTTCCAAAGATAGCTTCACGCGTTCATCGAAACTTTGAATGAACGCGAACTCTTCTTCTGAATGAAACCTTCCACCGCACAAACCGAGACCATCCAGCGTTGGCACGCCCAGCGCCGTGAAGAAAGCCCCGTCCGCTCCTCCGCTTGAATGCTCAAATTCATAGCGTTTACCCAGTCTCTGGAAAACTTCTTCGAGGGCTTGCTTCATTTCTTCCATGAAACTCATAGCGGGTCTTCTTTCATTGAGATTGTACTCACACGTGGTGCGTTCTACGAAACTCGTTCGGGTTATTTCAGCGAGTTTCTTCTCAAACTCTTTCAGTTCTTGTTTGCTCGAAAATCTCACATCACAGTAAACTTTACATAGATCCGGTGTTATGTTCGACTTTTCTCCACCGTTGATGATCGTCGGATTGACACTCAAACTTCCCACAATTCCGTTCATGGAATAGATTTGACAGATTTTGTGCGAGGCTTCAACGATAGCATTGGCACCTTCTTCCAATCTCGAGGCGTGCCCTTTAACTCCCTTAACAACGATATCGAGAGAAGCTATACCCTTTCTTGAAGTGACGATCTCTCCGTTGATGCCTCCAGGTTCGAACGAAAGACAACATACGCTCTTTCTGGCATAATTTTCAAACGTGTTTCTACTTTCCTTCGAACCGAGTTCTTCATCAACGTTGAGAACGACGCACAAACCATCCAAATTCTCTTTCAAAGCCTCCTCAACCGTCGCCAATAAAACGATCACGCCACCCTTCATATCAGCGACACCCGGGCCTTTTGCCACACCGTTTTCTACCTTGAACGGCCTTCTGATGGCTTCACCCTCTTTGAAAACCGTATCGAGGTGACCTATCAGCGTCAAATAGGGCGGCTGGCCTTTCTCAGCAACGTGTGCTGCCTTCTCCTCGTGTACTTCAAAGCCAAGTTTTTTCAAAGAATCCATCACGAACCGAGTTCTAGAGAGCTTCGTTTCCACATCCAAATCGAAGCCAGTATCGATGTTAACGAGTCTTTCAAACAAATCGAGCCATCTTTTCTCCATTTCAACCACTCACAATCCAAATTCCTTCAAAGAGAGGATGATCTTGATCCTTCCAGGTTGATTCCTCGAGTCGAATACCACATGATAATGCCTGCAGATTCTTCTAGGTGAATCACAATCTTGACAAATTCCCGTCACAGCGCACGGTGTCGTGAGAGACAATCTTTTCGCGTTCATAGGTGCTATGTATCTGATTCGCTCTCGTGCGGCATCGAGATCTTTCACGATCTTGTTCGCACTCGTAACGATGATCACGTTCTTCGGACCATACGTCACCGCCGCAACCCTGTTTCCACCACCGTCCATGAAAACCAGCTCGCCGTTCATCGTTATAGCATTGACACTACAAAGATAATAATCGCATTTAAAAGCTTCCAGTTCGACAGCCCTCCTATCGGGTGCATTGTATCTATCCAAAAAGCTGTATTTTCCAGACCTCAAAAGATCTATCACACCAGTTTCAGAAAGAGTGACCGAACCACCTGAACTCACAGTTGAACCTGCTGGTATGAGTTTTTCAATGATCTGTAGTATCTGTTTCTCATCCTCAGCGATGTAAACCTCAAATCCCTTCTTTTCGAGGATCGGTTTGACCATGTTGCAGAGCGATTCGTATTTGAATCTGTAAAGTTCTGTCCTCATCGACAACACCTCCTATGAAGGATTATCTCACAGGTAAGTTCCGACGATTTTTCCGTGATTTCTTCCAAAATATCGACTTTTGTGTTTGAATATCATGAAAGATCTCGCTGTACCTTAAAATAATTTGTTGTATCATCTACAACAAAAATTTGTATGAGATATCAATAAGTTGTATAATGGGGAGGGATCATGGTGAAGAAACTGCATCCAATTCTCAAGGCATTCGTACCATTGGTGAAAGCTTTGGCGGAGACGTTGGGGCCAGATTGTGAAGTGGTCTTACACGATGTTTCCGATCCAGAACATTCCGTGGTGGCCATAGAAAATGGACACATCACGGGTAGAAACGTTGGTTCACCCCTAACTGATTTTGGATTGTACCTGCTCAGATCACCGAGGTTCAGAGATGTGGATTATGTGGCTAACTATCTCACTAGGACGAACGATGGCAGGAAACTTCGCTCCACCACAGTTTTCATCAGAGATGAATTCAACACGACGATAGGTTTTTTGTGCATCAACTACGATACGACCAAAGCAACCGCAGTGAAAGAATTCATAGAACAATTTTTGAAGCTTCAGAATCTAGAAGAGATAGCTGGGACGAAAGAAGAAAAGTTTGCAAGTAAAGTCGACGAACTCTTGGCAGAGGCCATGCAGGAAATCAAGAGTTTGACAGGAAAACCCCTGAGGTTTGCGAGCAGGGAAGAGAAACTAGCTGTCATCAAAAAACTCGACGAGAAAGGTTTTTTCTTGCTGAAAGGCGCCGTCGAGATGCTCGCACGAGAACTTGGAAATTCGAAATTCACAGTGTATGCGTACCTGAGGGAAGCAAGAAGAAAAAATGATTCGATAATGATCTGAGGAGGTGTACACGATGAGGATCGTTCAGACAGATGCAGCTCCTAAGGCTATAGGACCGTATTCTCAAGCGATTGAAGCAAACGGTTTCGTCTTCGTTTCAGGTCAGATACCGCTCGACCCACAAACTGGTCAGCTGGTCGATGGGGATATAAAAAAACAGACTAAAAGAGTTTTTGAAAATATCAAAGCTATTTTGGCCGCAGCCGGATGTCAACTGAGTGACGTTGTGAAGGTCACTGTGTTCACCAAAGATATCTCCAATTTTTCAGCGATCAATGAAGTTTACAGTGAATATTTTCAGAACCACAAACCTGCGAGGTCTTTCGTCGAAGTTTCAGCTCTACCAAGGGATGCACAAGTTGAAATTGAAGTGATCGCTATCAAGGAGGTAAAGGCATGAAAGAACCATACTCTGCTGGCATGTTGAAATTCGATCCCTACGCAAAAAAACAACCAGTCGTTGGAAAAGTTGTGGCGGTTCTGAGGGGAAAACTCGAAAACAGAGGTCTCAATCTGATAGATCCTCGTTCGAGAGCCTTGAGAATTGGAGAAATCCACGAGTTGCTCGTCACCGATGAAGAGGAGGCCGCACCTGGCAGAACTGTGAATCGGGTTGCCTACATCGCTTTCATAGAGATTGTCCAGCCTGGAGTGATCGTTTTCCAAGATGTGATCAAGCTCAGTAGTGGCGAGAAAATCGGCACCCTGGTAGGTTTTGACGAAACACACATGCCCAACCACGAAAACATCGTCATACGTTCTGAGAAATTGGTGAGCGGCGAAGAACTCGGTTTGGAACTTCAAGACGTGATCGTCTTTGAGAGGGAGGGATGAGTATGTTCAAGTACAGATACCATCTGTACAGACATTTGAAGCAATCTTTGCCAAAGATCTTGGAAGATGCAAGAAAAGCTGCTGATGAGATCGGGATCCCACAAGAATGGAGAGGGAAGTTCGGTCTAACAGGTGCGATATCTGGTTGTCATGGTCTCATCACCAAAGAAGTGGACGAGGCTATCAGTGCGGTGGCCCGTGAGGTGATACCGAACAAGGTCTTCGCTGATGAGATCAGAGATATAGTCAAAGATCACTATGGCGATGATTACGATGCACTCTTAGTGAATACATGCGAAGCGGCACTCTGGTTGAGCTTCGATGTGTTGGTTTCACCACCTTTCACTGGTAGGGGTGATAAGTACAGAACTAGATACATCATCCCCTACGAGAGGCACCTCCACCATCACGGCGGATATGGTAGACCTTTTCCACCTCACTACAAGGACGTTTTTGCAGACAGAGGTTGCACCGCCGGAGAACTGGGATTCTATGGAAAGAGACTTGAGAACGTCGATGTGATCGTAGTCCCGATGGTCGGAGCTCGTTACACGGTCCACGGGATAAAGTATCATCCTGCTGTCCTCTTGAGTGGTGTCAAGGCCGAAGAGACCTTC
This sequence comes from Pseudothermotoga sp., assembly GCA_025060105.1. Lineage (NCBI taxonomy): Bacteria > Thermotogati > Thermotogota > Thermotogae > Thermotogales > Thermotogaceae > Pseudothermotoga > Pseudothermotoga sp. The sequence goes on from JANXCS010000009.1 coordinate 32,062, forward strand.
AAGAAAATTGAACAAATCGCAGAACGACACATCGATACACTGGCAGGTTTTTCCTCACTCGGTTACGATACCGTTGGCTACGGTTACGGTGAGAAAGACAAAGATGGTGTGCCGATACTCCAGAAAAAGCTCGGAGAACTTGCGAGTGAATTGAACGTGCCATACATAGTGGACAACGCGTGGGGTGTACCGTTCATCGGAACGGATCCAAGAAAGATAGGAGCTTGGGTGATGACCTACAGTATGGACAAAGCTGCAGGTGCACCGACGTGCGGTTTGATCATTGGAAAAGAAGACGTGATGGTCTCCCTCAGGAGAGCCATGGGCACTCACGGTGACAGGTATGGAACTTGGTCCAGCTATGGGAAAGCAGCCTACGTGACGTTCGATCCAGGTAAAGAAGCACTCGCAGGTGCCATCGCCGCACTGAAAGCTTTGAAGAACAAAGCTGATAAGTTCAAAAAGAACGTGGACAAACTCTATGAAATCACGTTGGAAGAATTCTCCAAAATGGATTCACGCATCAAGCATATTTTCAAGATCTCCAAGAGTTACAACTCCGGTGCTGTGGAGATCAATTACGATGATTGCTGGGAGAAAGGTGTACCGTTCCCGATATTCACCATCGAAGATATGTACGCGGGTACCAACATACTCCAGATCGGAACCGACGCGATGGGTATTGTACAAACAATTGCATATGATGGAAACATATTTGTTTCACTAGGTCTCGGCACAACTGATGAAAATGGAGATATCATTGAAGACAAAGTGAGACTCGCTGTTAGAGGGTTAGTTAGGTTGATAGAAATCGTAGCAAAATATACAAATGTTCTCTGACGAGAGGGTGGGGGTCATGGTGCGGGCACCGAAGGTTGTCGTCGTCGGAGGAGGATGGGGTGGTTGTGCGGCCGCAGCGGCCGCACGTAAGGCTGGCGCCGAGGTTATTCTGCTCGAAAGGGCAGACATGCTTTTAGGAACAGGGCTCGTTGGTGGTATATTCAGAAACAACGGTAGATTCACCGCGGCAGAGGAAATGCTCGAGATGGGTGCGGATATTTTTTCAGTGATGGACAAATGCACCACGCACACCAACATTGAATTTCCCGGCCACAAACATGTAAGTTTGTACAACGTTTACAGAATGGAACCAGCCATTCGAGAATATCTCTCCAACCTTGGCGTTCGAATATTGACTAACGCACGTGTCATAGACGTGGCAAGAGAAGGCAAAAAAATCAGCTGTGTCGTTGTCGAGGATCATGAACCGATACATGGAGACGTGTTCATCGATGCGACAGGTACTTCCGCTGTTCCTGCCAACTGCACAAAATACGGTAACGGTTGCGCTATGTGTATACTCAGATGCCACAGCTTTGGTCCTAGGGTGAGCATTACAACTAAAGTTGGGGTCGAAGAGTGGGTCGGCAAAAAATCCGACGGCACTGTTGGAGCCATGAGTGGATCATGCAAGTTGTGTAAAGATTCTATAGCCCCAGACATAGTGAAAGAACTCGAAGAAAAAGGTTGTGTACTCATACCAGTACCACCAGAAGCCAGAGAAGAAGAAAAATTGCTCAGTATGAAGGCTTGTCAGCAATACGCTTCAGAAGAGTTCCTTGAGAATTTGGTTCTGCTCGACACCGGTCCTGTGAAACTGATGACCCCATTCTTTCCACTCGAACGACTCAGGAAAGTGCCTGGCATGGAGAGGGCTCGATACGAAGATCCGATCGCTGGTGGAAAGGGCAATTCAATGAGATATTTTGGATTTGCCAACTGCACGCCCGAACTTCAAGCGATAGGTCCTGTGGACAACCTGTTTTGTGCTGGTGAAAAAGCTGGAGCCATGGTGGGTCACACGGAAGCGATCGTCACTGGAACCTTGGCTGGTCACAACGCCGTGAGGAAGGCGCTGGGAGAAAAACTTTTGAGATACCCCGATGGACTCGCCGTCGGTGACTTTGTGAACCACGTGATCGCAGAAATGAAGAGAGAGGAGGGCCGTCAGTACAAATACACCTTCTCAGGTTCCATCTATTTCAAAAGGATGGTTCAGAAGGGACTCTATACTACGAACGTCGAAGAGATCAGAAAAAGGGTTAACAATGCTGGTTTGAAGAACATCTTCAACACCAAACTAGTTTGAGGGGGTGCTCCGTCCGTGGTGGAGTTGACGTTGGCTCACTGGTTGTACCTCATCTTCATGGTCGCGGTCGTCGTCACCATGTTCCTGCGAAAAGACACACCACTGATCTGTCTGCTCGGCTCGTTGCTCATCGGCTGGGCTGTGACAAAATCTTTCATTGGCGCCATTCAGTCCGTGTTCAACGCCATCGTCGTGGCCGGTGTCGAGCTACTCGGTATCGTCGTGGTCATCTCACTCATGGTGGCTTTGTCCAAGCAGATGGAAAAGAGTGGAGCTGCAGCAGTGCTCATAAGAACTTTGGGTAAACCTATCAAGGGTCCGAAGTCTGCTTTCTGGTTTGTCGGCATCATCACAGCTATCCTTGCACTCTTCATCTGGCCAACACCGTCTGTTGCGCTCATCGGTAGCTTGCTCGTCCCTGTTGCTGTCAGTGCTGGTCTTTCTCCGGTCGGAGCTGGTGTGGCGATCGCTATGTTCGCCTACGGTGTGGCCCTCACCACCGACTTCGTCATCCAAGGTGCACCGACTCTGACGGCGAAAGCGGCTGGCATAGGTGTGGGTGAAGTCATGGTCGCGATGGTGCCCCTCATCATAGCTTGGGCAGTCGTTGCGATTCCATTGAGTTATTTTTGGACGATGAGAGCTAACAGAAACTACGATCCCCGCAGAGACATCGAACTGTTCGGTGAGAGCGTCATGAAGAGTAAAAGAGAGGAATTCAGCACATTCGCAAAAGCTGAGGCTGCAATAGTCGCACTCGCTTTCCTGATCGATATAGTCCTGATGCTCGCTTTGAAATTGCGTGGAGGAGATGCCACAGCATTGCTCGGTGGAACTGCAGCAATGCTTTTGTTCGTGTTCACTCTCGCTCAGTACAAGAAAGAAGGATTCGAAATCGGAGCTGACTTCCTTAGGGAGGGCTTCATGTTCGGAGTGAAGATTTTCGCGCCAGTTTTCGTTATCGCGGCTATGTTCTATATGGGTAGCGGTGCAGCCAAACAGATATTCGGTGATGCTGGAAGACCTCTGTTGTTCGATCTTGCGAACGCACTCGCTCAGAGAGTGCCTTTGAACAAGTTCGCAGTTGGCCCGATGCAAGCAGTCATTGGTGCTATCACAGGTTTGGATGGATCGGGCTTTTCCGGTTTACCGCTGATGGGAACACTCGCGGGTGGTTTGGCGCCAGTCGCCAAGGTGAAGACATCCGTCATGGCCGCTCTCGGTCAGCTCACCGCAGTGAACTGTGGAGGGGGAACGATCGTTCCATGGGCACTCATCGCTGTCGCTGCTGTGTGCAAGACTAAGCCGGAGGAGATCGCCAGAAAGAACTTCATGCCGGTCATCCTTGGCTACGTTGCCGCTACGATCGTTGCGATCATCCTCATGTGAACGATGTGGGGCGCGTCAAGCGCCCCTTTTCATCCTCTCCGAAGGGGTGTGGCCAATTGAAAATAAAATTTTTCAAAATGAACGGTGCGGGAAACGATTTCATAGTCATCGACAACAGAGAGAACATCCTTGCAGATTTTGATATCAATCACTTCGTTAAGATGGTTTGCCGTAGAGGCAAATCCATAGGTGCAGATGGACTCATGCTACTTGAAAATTCGAACACAGTCGATTTCAAAATGAGGTACTTCAACTCTGATGGTTCTGAAGGAGAGATGTGTGGAAACGGTGCGCGCTGCATAGCGCGGTTCGCGAACATGATTGGTGTGGCAGGTAAGGCGATGAAGTTTGAAACGATCTCTGGAGTGCACGAGGCACTCTTAGTGGATGATGAGGTGCGCATCATGTTTCCAGATCTGAGTTTGGACAACTTCAAACTGTTTCAAAAACACGATTTTGGTTTCGGACCAGTTGAGTATCATTTCGCCACAGTTGGAGTGCCACACACGATGATCTTCAGAGAGGACGTCGAATCGATGGACTATGGCACATTACTTGAATGGGGAAGAAAGATCAGATACACTTTGAACGTTTTCCCAAAAGGTACGAACGTGAATTTCATCAAAATCGTTGATGGGTCGAACATAACAGTCAGAACGTATGAGCGTGGTGTGGAAAACGAAACACTCGCTTGTGGTACTGGTTCGGTCGCGTCTTCGATCGTTTGCTTTCTGATCGGTCGTGTCGAACCGCCTGTGCAGGTGAAAGTGAGGGGTGGAAGACTGAAAGTCGGTTTCGAATTGATCGATGAACGGTTCGTCAATGTCTATCTTCAAGGCGATGCCCGTACTGTGGCCGAAGGCTACATCCTTCCAGATGCTTGGAAAGAATGAGCCTACTGAAAAGTGAGGTGGGTTTGATGATAGACAAAATCATCGACGCACTCGACGTTGAAACAACACTGCTCGCCAAGAGTGAAGAGGAAGCGAAGAGTGTGGCTATACAGTACTTCAAATCTCTGGGCTTCAACGATGTCGATGTGGTGTTCATCGAGCATAACGGCTTTGCGGCGCGAGTTCGATTGCGCGCTTACATCTTCAGACCTGGCGACAAATATGTGTGGGTCTTTGGAGGCGATGGGAAATGAAATTTGTACTTTTTCCCCTCGACCCTGTCCACGACGTGGCTTTGAAGATGTTGAATAGAGAACTTGTGAAGAGAAAACACCAAGTGATTTTACTACCCCCGGATACCAAAATGGAAGAAGTGATCGAGTTATGCCAAAGGGAGATGCCAGATTTCATCATGGTGAGTCGAACGGTTGGTTATGGCGCTGCAGAACTGCTTGCAAGGTTCATAGATATGTTGGATGCGGCAGGTCTGAGAGATAAATGCAAAGTGGTGGTGGGGGGCAAAGCGATCACGAAGGAGTTGGCGGCGGAATTGGGTTACGATGCTGGATTTGGTGAAAGAACGAGCTGGGAAGAAGTAATCGCTTATGTCGAAGGAAGGCAAATGGAGAAAGAAAAACTCAAAGTCAAAAAGAATAAGCGCGACATCACTCAAGGTTACACCTATCGTGTGCACGAACCAACCTTCAAACAACTGCTCGATAAAATCACAGACCAAATTTTGGATTGGGTTAAAGACAAGACTAGTCCAGCTATCGAAAGGGTGAAGATCAGAGAAAGAATGCTCGAAGGTGAGGATTTGATCGAAGAATACCTCAAGTTTTGTGATGAAACGGTTGTCTCTTACTTCAAAAAGAACCTTTTACCAAAGAAAGTGAGGTTCATAACCCGAGAAGAGAGTAAAAAATTCGATCAGTTGATAAAAAGCCTGAAGTTAGACGACAGAATCCTCCGCCACACGCTCGACAAACCTCTCGTGTTCGTTCAGTACGGAACAGGTTGTCCTTTCATGGATGCGATGCACATCAAAGTGAGTGAAGCTTGGGGGGCCGATGGTGTATTGCATTTTGATCCTTCTTGGGGTGCGAGGTGTGAAGGATTACTCGAAGGTTTACTGGCGCACGAAGAGGATGGTTCGATAATAACTTTAGAGAATTTGAAGCTCATCAAATCGTCTCTCGATGTTTCAACTCTCTGGTGCGTCAGGGCGCACAGAGGATTGAACACGCCGGAAACGATCTTGCTCGCAGCTCGTGCCGGAGCAGACCTGACGAAGATAAACATGGTCTATGGTTCGCTCAACGGCGGTACCGATCCAGAAAGACTCACTGTGGATGGTGTGTACGCTCTAAAGCTTGCAGCGAAATACAATTTGCCATTCGATATCCCCACCAATGAAGAACTCGGTGGAGTTCCTGCACCCAAAGCTTTCGCTGGTATGCTCGTGGTTGCACACCTTGGGGTGAAGCTGAACGCTAAACCTATCTTGAAGCCACTGTTTTGCTATTCACCTGATGTGATGATCAACGATTACATGAAAGACAATTACATCGATTACAACGTAGCAAAGGTGATCGCACTGCGGCAGATCATGGACGCTCCAATATGGCCTGGTGAACCCATTGGATTCATGACTCACACAGAAGACAGGATCCAATCGGCTATGACGACGGCTCTTCACGCCGCACTCGCAAGTTCTCTGAGACTCGACGCGATAACCATCGCTTCTACGGATGAGGCTTATGCTCGTGGTGCCATCACCGTGAGTGCTCGTATCGATACACTCAGAGCCATAGCAGAAGCCTTCAGGTTCTTTGGACAAGCGAAGATCGAACCGACGAAAAGGGCCGAAGAATATGCTCAGATGATAGTGAATGGTATCTACGAAACTCTCGAGAAAGTTGCGAAAAGGGAAGATTTCGTGGCTTCTCTCTATGAAGGTCTGTTTGGAACGAGAGAGGAAGGTGCGAATCCAGGCAGGGCAGGTAGAGGAACGGTGAGAAAGTGTTGATCCTCGGAGTACTCGGTACAGCAAAAAATACAGGTAAGACCACGACTACCAACGCTCTTTTGAAATGTCTGAGTGACAAACCTTTGGCCATAACGAGCATAGGTTTCGATGGAGAGGATCTCGACCACATCACTGGTCTTCCAAAGCCGAAAGTTTTTGTGGAAGAAAGTACCGTTGTAGCCACCAGCGAAATGGCCGCGAAACATTCGACCGCCAAATTGCAATTACTCAAAAAACTAGAAATAACGACCGCTTTGGGCCCAGTTGGCATTTACAGAGTAAAACAACCTGGAACGGTCGTGCTCGTCGGACCACACAGCAGCAACGGGCTCCTCACCCTTGCAGAAACGCTGAGGAGTGAAAATATCGAAATCTTCTTGGTGGACGGTGCTATAAACAGGATCGTGCCGTTTCAACATGCGGACTTCGTGATACTTGCAGTGGGTGCTTCAAGGTCAACGAACATAGACTTTCTATTCCTAGAAACGAAAGTGATCATCAGAACCTTCGAATTACCGCTGGGAAGAGGGACTCGAAAGGTCCTAAAAGGTTTGATCAGCACCGAAAAACTCTCGATGTTTCGTGGTGAATCCATCTCAGTCGAATCTCCCATGCACCTTTTGCTCACCGAAGATTTTGCGAAACTTGAAAAACTTTTGCAAGAAATCGACATTGCTGTGATGAGAAAACCAAAATTGCTGTGTGTGACCATCAATCCATGCTACGCTGAAAGAAGAGCGGAAGGTTTCACACTCGCCCAGATTGATTTGAGTGAGCTTTCGAAGATGATCGAGCGTGAACTGAACATACCTTGTCTCGATGTCGTGAAGGAAGAAGAAAGACTGTGCCGAATCGTTGAAGAAGAGATCGGTAAAATGGGTACCTTGGAAGGAGGAATTTCTCCATGAAAGTATCCATCATCGGCGCAGGAAGTGTGAGATTTTCATTACAACTCATAGGGGATATCGCTCAGACAGAAGAACTATCGCGGGACGTTCACATCTACATGATGGACATCAACGAAAGAAGGCTCCACGCTTCGTACATCCTTGCAAAAAAGTACGTAGAGGAGCTCGACTCGCCCGTGAGGATAACGAAAACATTGTCTCTGGACGAGGCGATAGAGGGTGCGGACTTCATCATCAACACTGCCTATCCTTACGATCCTCGCTTCCACGAAGATGGAGCCAAAAGATGGGATATCGTCACCAAGATAGGTGAAAAGCACGGTTATTACAGGGGGATAGATTCTCAAGAGTTCAACATGGTATCCACTTACACCTACGTTCTGGCTTCTTACCCGGACGTGAAACTTGCTCTGGACATCGCACAGAAAATGGAGAAATCAGCCCCGAAAGCTTATTTGATGCAAACTGCGAATCCCGTTTTCGAGATCACTCAAATTGTGAGAAGGTTGACCAACGCCAAGATAATAGGTTTTTGCCATGGTGTTGCCGGTGTTTACGAAGTTTTCGAGAGATTAGGTTTGGATCCAAAGGAAGTTGATTGGCAAGTTGCTGGGGTGAACCACGGTATCTGGTTGAACAGGTTCAGATACAAAGGCCAAAACGCCTATCCACTCTTGGACGAATGGATAGAGAAAGAATCTATCAAATGGAAGCCAAGGAATCCTTGGGATATACAGATGTCTCCAGCAGCGATAGACATGTACAAGTTCTACGGGATGCTTCCGATCGGTGACACGGTTAGAAACGGTACATGGAAGTATCATTGGAATCTGGAAACAAAGAAAAAGTGGTTTGGAGAATACGGTGGCATCGACAACGAGGTTGAAAGAACCAAATTCCACCAACAGCTGAGAAAAGCAAGGGAAAATTTGGTCAAATTGGCAGAAGAAGTTCAAACTGATCCCAGGGTAAAACTCACAGAGCGCTTACCACAAATCTTCGCGAAGGATAGATTGAGTGGCGAACAGCATATTCCATTCATCAATGCGATAGTGAATGGAAAAAGAGTGAGGCTGTTCCTGAACGTGGAAAATCAAGGTGCGGTCGAAGGTTTTCCGAAAGATTTGGTGATGGAACTCCCAGTTTGGGTGGATAAAAATGGAATTCAAAGAGAGAAAATAGAACCGGATTTAACAGACAGGATCAAAAAATTCTATCTGTGGCCAAGAATATTGAGAATGGAATGGAACTTGGAAGCGTTCATCAGCAGAGATATTAAAGTTTTGGAAGAAATCTTGATCAGAGACCACAGAACAAGATCCTACGAACAAGTCCTGAATGTTTTAGAAGAAATTCTGAATCTACCTTTCAATGAGGAGCTGAGAGAGCATTTCAAAGTATCCGAAAGAATATAGCCAGATAGAACACGAACGAGTGAGAGTTTTTTCACTTCGTATTCCATCGAGTTTTCTTTTGATCATTTCCTAAGAACTAGATGTGCGTTGATCTCTTTGAGAATCATAAAGGTACGCTTGAATGTTCACATGCCGTGTGCTAAAATAAAATTGGTGTGGTAGAGAATTGGAGAAAGCCACATCCCTCATGGGGTGTGGCTTTTTCTTTTGGAGGGATGGATTTGAAAATCGCAGTGATCGGAGCCGGAGTGGTTGGTTCACTGATCGCTCGAGAACTGTGTAAGTACGATGCAGAAGTGTTACTCATAGAGAAAAATATGGATGTTGGCTGGGGTGTGACGAAAGCGAACTCCGCCATTCTCCACGCTGGATATGACGATCCAGTCGGTAGTGTGAGATCGAAATTCTGTAGCCTTGGTAATGCGATGTACACAGAGCTCGCCAAAGAGTTGGATTTCGAGATCAAAAGGACCGGTTCATACGTTCTTGCCTTCAACGACGAGGAAATCAGTGTGCTTCACAAGCTTTTGAAACAGGGTGAAGTCAACAAAGTTCCCGGTCTCGAACTTCACGATCGTGATGAGATTCTCTCGAGGGAACCGAGGGTCAATCCAAAAGTGAAGATGGGACTTTGGGCACCAACAGCTGGTATAACGGAACCATGGATGATTGCAATCGCCGCCGTGGAAAACGCACTCGAGAATGGGTTGAAGCTGTTTTTGAATGAAGAAGTCATCGGTTTTGAAAAGTCCAACGGCAAGATCAAAAAGATCATCACCAATAAGCAGGAGCATTCTGTAGACATAGTCATAAACGTGGCTGGTTTGTTCGCCGATGAAATTTCGAAGTTGGCTGGCGCAGAATATGTGCCACTACATCCAAGGAAAGGTCAATACATTCTACTCGATAAGAAACTCGGTAAAATCGTCAATTCAGTCATCTTTCCAACCCCGACGGAAAAATCCAAAGGTATCTTGGTGTTACCAACGATAGATGGTGGTCTACTTCTAGGACCAACAGCCGAAGACTTGCCGAGTGATAGGAAACACGATTTAACCACGACGAGTGAAGGGTTACAGCAGATCAAAGACTTTGTCCTCAAGCTCGTTCCAGATATAGACTTTTCCCTAGTCGTTAAGACCTTCGCCGGCCTGAGGCCAGAAAGTCCACAGAAAGATTTCTTCATCTCAGCCAGTCGAACCGTTCAAAATTTCATCAATGTCATGGCGATGAGATCACCAGGTCTCACGGCAGCTCCAGCGATAGCAAAGTACGTGGTCGAAGATCTCATACAAGATCAACTGAAACTAACGCTGAAAAGAAAAAGAAATTTCAAGTCGAAGAGAGAGGCTATAAAGAAGTACACGCAACTCAGTCTCGAAGAATGGCAAGAAGTGGTTGCGAGAAAACCGTCTGCGGGAAGAATGGTTTGCTTCTGTAACGAGGTGACCGAGGCCGAGATAGTTGAAGCCATCAGCAGAGGTGCTAGAACTCTAGACGGTGTGAAGTTCAGAACACGCGCCATGTTTGGGCGTTGCCAGGGTGGTTTCTGTATGAGCAAAATTTTAAAGATCCTTGAACGTGAACTTGGAACGGACGCTTCGAACATCACCCTCAAATCACCTGGCAGCTGGATCGTCGATGGGAAGGTGAGAGAATGAAAACCGATGTACTCGTGATAGGTGCGGGAGCCGCTGGCATGGGTGCTGCGATCGCTGCAGCAAAGAGGGGATTGAACGTTGTCATCGCCGAGCGTGACGAGATCACTGGTGGTATTCTCAATCAATGCATTCACAACGGCTTTGGCCTTCATTATTTCAGAGAGGAACTCACGGGACCAGAATACGCAGAACGTTTTCGCGAACAACTCGAAAAACTCAGTGACCGAATCAAAGTGTTCACAGACTGTCACGTGCTGAAATTGGGTGAAGATAGAAAAGCCTTGCTCGTCTCACCGAAAGGCATTTTAGAACTTGAAGCAAAAGCTGTTGTGTACACATCTGGAGCACGTGAAAGACCATTCGGTTCACTCATGATTCCTGGAGACAGGCCCTCTGGCATCTTCACGGCGGGCGTCGCACAACGTCTCATGAACATAGACAACAGAAAAGTGGGACACAGGGCTTTGATCGTTGGATCCGGTGACATTGGGATGATCATGGCACGAAGGTTGACCTTGGAAGGAACCGAAGTGGTGGCGGTCGTGGAGAGGTTGCCCTATCCGGGAGGGCTTTTGAGAAACGTTATACAATGCTTGAAAGATTTCAACATACCGCTGTACCTTTCAAGTACAGTTATAGAAGTCAAAGGAAGGGAGAGACTCGAAGAAGTTGTGATCGCGAACGTGGATGAGCAATTTAAACCCATCCCAGGTACTGAACGGAGCTTCAAGGTGGACACACTGATCCTTTCGGTGGGGTTGATACCACAAGTGGAGATGCTCGATGGTCTAGTTCAAACGGATAGAAGAACCAAAGGTGTGGCATGTTCAAACATTGGTCAGTCCTCCAGAGAATGGATATTCGCAGCTGGCAACTGCACGGCCATTTTTGATCTGGTCGATTACGTTACGAAAGAAGGCGAGCGTGCCGGCGAGTATGCCTCACGTTACGCCATGGGAGAACGCTTTTCACAGAACGTTCCGATCTCACCAGGTGAGAACGTCATGCTGACCTTTCCCAATTTCTACAACGCTGTCGATGATCTCACACTTTATGTCAGATGCAAAAAACCTATGGAAAAAGCCATGTTGAAAGTTGGTAACTTTGAAAAAATCTTTGAAGATCTGATACCCAGTGAGATGATCGTGGCCAAAATCCCGAATCAAAAGCTCTCTGGCTTGGACCGAATCGTCGTCGAACTGAAGGAGGTGTGAAAATGGAAAAGATCGTGTGCGTCCTTTGTCCGATGGGCTGTAAGATAAAGTACAATGCAGTCGATGGAAAGATAATCTCGCTCGAAGGTAATCGTTGCCCCAGGGGAGTTTCTTATCTCGAGGATGAGTTGAGGGAGCCAAAAAGGATCGTTCCAACGAGCGTTAGAGTCATTAACGGTGAGATGCCCTTGGTTTCTGTGAAAACATCCAAGCCCATACCGCGCAGACTCATCTCGCAGTTTATGCAGACGGTGAAGAACGTTAAAGTAGAAGCTCCGGTCAGAGTCGGCGATGTGATAATCAAGAACGTTTTGGAAACCGGTGCAGATGTGATCGCCACCAGGACTGTGAAGAGGGTTAACTCAGCTTAATCTCAAATTCCACAGACTTTCCTCACTCGTTGAAACGGCCACCGCTCCCTTCTTCAGTGCTTCCATCACGTGAGCGACAGTCTTGATCAACCCACCAGTGATCACCGGTATACTCGTTTCCTTGCTGATCTGCTCGATCAAGTCTGGTATCAAACCCGGAAGCACCTCTATGTAGTCCGGACGATGCGTCTTGATCTGCGCTATGCCCGTGAGGAGTGATTGCGAATCGAGAAGAAAGATCCTTTGTATAGGTACCAAACCTATCTTTTTGGCCACATCCACCAAATTTCCCTTCGTCGTTATGATGCCATCCGCCATGACTTCAGCTTTCAAATATTCAACTGCACTCTCATCTTTACCGAGTCCCTTCACCAAGTCTAGGTGCACGAACACACTCTTTCCACATTCATGAAGATATTCAACCAAGCGTTTCAGATCGAGCAGATCTCCGTACAGTAAAAACACCGAGGTAGCCAGACTTTCCGCTGCGCATCGCAACTTTTCCTCGTTCCTGATCGCTGGAACTACTGGATGGGCGAAATATCTACTACCACTGTTTTTCATGCCTCTAACCACCTTCTCGATCTTTCAACGGCCTTTTTCCAACCTTTGTAGAGTCTTTGCCTTTTTTCCTCGTCCATATTTGGAACGAATTTTCTATCCAGCTGCCACTGAGATTCTATCTGATCCAAACTGTCCCAATATCCGACGGCCAAACCTGCCAGGTACGCTGCACCCAACGCGGTCGTCTCGTTGATCTTCGGTCTTTCGACAGGCACGTTCAGTATGTCAGCTTGAAATTGCATCAAAAAATTGTTCTTCGAGGCGCCACCATCTACACGGAGGGATTTCAACTGTTTTTGGCACTCTTTACACATCACCTCTATCACATCCCTGGTTTGATAAGCGATGGACTCGAGCACAGCCCTCACGATGTGTTCCTTCCTTGATCCACGAGTTAAACCAAGGATCGCGCCCCGAGCGTACATATCCCAATAAGGAGCCCCAAGCCCAACGAAAGCAGGAACGATGTAGACACCCGCTGAGTCTGGAACACTGAACGCAATCTGTTCCGTTTCTGCAGCATTTTCGATCATTCTGAGCTCATCTCTCAACCATTGTATAGCCGCACCCGCGATGAAAACACTTCCCTCCAAAGCGTACGAGACTGCATCATTCAGCTTCCAAGCGATGGTGGTGAGCAGGCCAGATTCAGATGGTACCGGTTTTTCACCAACATTCATGAGTATGAAACAACCTGTGCCATAGGTGTTTTTGACCATGCCAGGGTGTACACACATCTGTCCAAACAGAGCAGCTTGCTGATCTCCGACATCCGCAGATATGGCTATTTCAACCCCGAAAATATCTTTTTCGGTGTATCCGTACACGAAGCTTGAGGGCAACACTTCAGGTAAAACCGAGCGAGGCACGCCGAAGATTTCCAAAAGTTCCTCGTCCCACGTGAGTGTGTTTATGTTGAACAGCATCGTTCTGGATGCGTTCGACACGTCCGTTGCATGCACTCTTCCACCCGTGAGGTTCCAGATGAGCCAGCTATCGACTGTACCGAAAGCGATCTCGCCTTTCTTCGCTTTCTCAAAAACACCAGGCACATTTTGAAGGATCCATTGAAGCTTCGTTGCGGAGAAGTATGCATCCACGACTAGTCCCGTTTTACTCTTTATCGTGCTCTCAAGACCCCTCACTTTGAGTTGATCACAGAGCTCTGCAGTCCTTCTGCACTGCCAAACTATGGCGTTGTAAACCGGTTTCCCTGTTCTCTTATCCCACACGATCGTGGTTTCTCTCTGATTCGTGATGCCTATGGCGGCGATCTGGTTCGGTTCAATGTTCGTCATACGCAACAGTTTTCTTGCAACACTCAGTTGAGATTCGAGTATATCGTATGGATCGTGTTCGACCCATCCGGGTTTAGGATAGATCTGGGCGAATTCTTGGTTCACCATACCAACCACGTCACCGTTTGAATCGAAGAGTATCGCACGCGAACTCGTTGTGCCTTGATCGAGCGCCAAAATGTAGCGTTGCATCGTCTACACACCCCCATCGATAAATCAAAAAAGACCACACCCCAAAGGGGCATGGTCTTCTCTCCTCTTCTCCGCCACACCGTTTTTATTTTATAACATGAGCCGTGCTAAATGAACATCCTCGTCCTTCGTCTGTAGTTCAGATACTCTTCACCGAACTCTTCCATGAGTTTTTTCTCTTCAACGAGCGCACGATGAACGAACGCGATCGCAGGAAATACGAATATAAAAATAGAGGAAGGTACATGCTGAAAGACGATAGCTAAGCCGAGGAATGAAATGATCTCACCTGTGTAACTGGGATGTCTGATATATCTGTAGATGCCTTTATAAACGAGCTTTCTCTCTTTCGCAACCACTATATCCGCTGAGAAATTCTTACCGAGTGTGAGGATCGCGATGAACCTGAGAATCACCCCAAAACAAAGCACGATCGTTCCAAGAATTTGGTAAAAGCCAAACTCCCTGCTACGCCACGTGTTTCTGAAACTTTCCGGAGAGATAGCCAAGATGACCCCAAGTGAGATGAGCACAGTCATGATGAATTTACTCTTCTTGTCCAGAACTTTGTGATACTCGTTTCTCTTGAGAACAAGAACATAAAAATCCATGATCCACCAGGCAAAAACTATCAACCAAAACGCCAGTTTCATCCAAACATTCCTCACATTCTTTCAAGATATTCGAGTGCTTCTTTCACATTTTCTTCGTGCGCCTTAATGAACAATTGGTGTGGCTTGGTCGATAAAACTTTCAAAAACATCTTCCTCGCTTCCTCTTTGTGCCCAAACTTCAAATGATAAATGCCCAAATACAAGTACACTCCAGAATAATCTGGGATATACTCGGTAGCCTTCTCAAGATAAAATCTCGCTTTTTTGTGATCGTTGAAAGGCCAAGGTGGGCTCATGTATCTGATCCCAAAACCCATCAGTGCTAGACCCAAATAGAGTGGTTCGTCCAAAAGATCGACGGCTTTCTGCATGTGATGATCGAAATCCTTCAACATAGAAAGCTTTCGAAAAACGTCCACATGTTCCATGAGTCTTGAAATGGCTAAGGCGTACAGATAATGAGCTTTCCCAACGTTGACGTCCATCGATAGGATTTCTTTTATAATTTTCAAAGACGTTTCGAGATGTTTCTTCTTTTCTTTCGCATCGCTCGAGAGCATCGCACGCTCGATCAATGCCTCAGCCAACAGCAATTTGTGTTCGATACCATCTGCTTTTTCTTTCAAGACGACTTCCTGCAGCTCATCTATCAATCGTTCTATCGTTTCGACATCCTGCAGGCTCCTTGCCGTTGAAAAGCGATACCAATATTCTTTTTGGTCTGAAACCTGAGAAAGAACGGTAATGTTCGACACGAGCATCATGAACACAAGAAGAAAGAATTTAAGCATCATGGCACCTCATCCCAATCGAAGCTCCAGTCTATTTGAAATGTTATCATACATTTCTTTATTCCAATCCTATAATTTTTGCATTCTGTACTATGATCGCCGTTGTTAGGTAATGAAACTTTCCTGGAAGATGCCACTACCGGAAGGAAGATGGAAAATTGAAACACGAATTTGGATTTCGAGTCGTTCAGATCAAGTTAGGTTTCATTTCCCTTCGCCAAAAGTAACGAAGTTCGCACCTTTCATCCATGAAGGGTCAGTATAATAGAGTTGGAGTTTTGGAGATCCTCTTTCACAGGGAGTGTTAGAAATGAGTTGGATTGTGGGTAAAAAGGAACAAGAGATCGTCAATCTCGTGCGAGAACATCTCAACAGAATCAGTGAAACGCTGGCCAGTTTGACCGATCTGCTCGAAGCTTACCTTTCTCAACAGTTCGAGCGCATCGGTGAGCTGGCCGAAGAGGTCCGAAGGTTGGAACACGAAGCCGATATCGTTAGGAGACAAGTTGAGAACATCATGTACGGTGGGGCGTTTTTACCAAATTTCAGAGGTGATCTACTCGGAATCATCGAGGCGGCAGACAAGGTGGCGAACAAAGCCGAATACGTTGCTGACGTGCTCGAGATCGAAAGACCTTACATTCCACTATCTCTACACGCCGATATCAGAAGATTGCTTGACATGAGTGTGGAAACATACAACGCTTTGAAAGCATCCATAAATTATCTCTTCGAAGATTTGGATCAAGTCGTTGGTTATGTCAAGAAAACGGAGGAGAGAGAACACGATGTGGATGGTATCGAGAGAAGTTTGTTGAGACAGATTTTTGCAATATCCGACATTTCTCACGGCCAGAAGATGCACTTGAAGGATTTGGTGAGGAGCATCGCGGACATCGCAGACAGGGCCGAAGACTGCTCCGACAGAGTCCAGATCGTGTCGCTCAAGAGGAGGGTATAACTTGGAAAAAATCTGTGAGGAATTTGAAAGACTCGTTCAGATCATGGAGACACTCCGTTCTGAACGTGGATGTGAGTGGGACCGTAGCCAAACCCATGATTCTTTGAAACCCTACATGGTCGAAGAAGCCTACGAACTTCTCGACGCCATCGATGAGAAGAACGACACAAAAATGATGGAAGAACTCGGAGACGTTTTACTGCAAGTGATCTTTCATTCCCAGATAGCTAAAGAACGGAACGCGTTCGATGTGCTAGATGTGCTACGAACTTTGAATGAAAAGCTCATCAGACGTCATCCACACGTTTTTGGTGAAAGTCCAGGTTACTCTTATGAACAATGGGAGAGGATCAAATCTCAAGAAAAAGGTTCAACGAAAACTTCAGCCATCGGCGAGTTGAACAAAGCTTTGCCAGCATTGAGCCTTGCCAGAAGGATACAAGAAAACGCTGCGGCAGTTGGTTTCGATTGGCCCGATGTGTCTGGTGCCTTGGAAAAGGTCAAAGAAGAAGTCAAGGAACTGGAAGAAGCGTTGCAAAACGGTGATTCAAAGTGTGTGGAGGAAGAGCTTGGAGATCTACTGTTCGCGGTGGTAAACATTGCAAGGTTTTCCAACGTTGATCCCGAGGTAGCGTTGCGCAAAGCTACTGAGAAATTCGCCTCTAGGTTTAAAATGGTTGAAAATTTTGCGAAAGAACGCGGGCTCGAGTTGAACAAGATGACTTTGGAACAACTCGACGCTCTGTGGGAAGAAGCGAAGGGAGGAGAGTGAAGTGAGAAAACTGTTCATAGCGGTCATGGTGTTGTTGAGTCTGGTCATCTTCGCCCAAGAGACGTCAAAAACGTTGGTGGCTGAGGTCAACGGTAGACCAGTCACGCAAGAAGAACTCGACAGGGAAGCGAACTTGAACAGATTGCTACTGCAACTACAGTCGATCGATGAGAGATTCTACGAAGTACTCACCACCACACCAGAAGGTCTCGCACTGATACAGCGTTACAAAAGAGAAGTGCTCAACAACTTGATCGATCAAATTCTGATAGTTCAAATCGGTGAGAAGATGAATGTCAGTGTATCTAAAGACACGATAGAGAAAATGGTCTCCGACGAGTTGAACAAGACACTCTCTCAGTACAACATGACTGAGAGCGATCTGGATTGGTATCTCAAAACGGCCAATCTAGGAGACCTCGAGACCTTCAAAAACAGATTGAGATGGATCTTCA
The DNA here is from genome assembly GCA_025060105.1 of Pseudothermotoga sp. NCBI lineage: Bacteria > Thermotogati > Thermotogota > Thermotogae > Thermotogales > Thermotogaceae > Pseudothermotoga > Pseudothermotoga sp. Next base: position 49,738 of record JANXCS010000009.1, read on the forward strand.
AAGTTCAACAAACACTTCAACAGATCCAACAAAAAGTGACCGCCAACGCGACGGTTACGGACGAGGAAGTGAAGAAATTCTACGAAGAGAACAAAGAGTTCTTTGCCGTAGAAGAGTCCGCAAAATTGTTGAGAATCATCGTTGAAACGCAGGAACAAGCGAACAAGGTGCTGGAGAGATTGAGAACTGGGGAAGATTTTTCCAAGATCGCCAGCGAAGTTTCTATCGATCCGTTGACGAAGGGTAAAGCCGGGGACCTTGGATGGGTCGAACGGTACAGCGGTTTACTCGCTCAGGAAGTCGAGGAAAAAATATTCGCGACTCCAACTGGTGCGATACTTGGCCCGATGAAGACGAGTGGCGGTTGGGAGATATACCGCATCCTTGAGAAACGACCCAAAGGTTATAAATCACTCGAAGAAGTTTCCACGGACATAAGGAACTATCTATCACAATCGAAAGCGAACGAACTTTGGCAGAGATGGATTCAAGAAGAATTTTTGAAGTTCAAGCAGACCAGCGATATAAAGATCTATTTGTTGACTGAACAACAAGGGGGAACTCAACAGCGATGACACTCAAGACAATAACGATGCATTGGACTGGAGATTCGCTCATACTGATCGATCAAAGAAAGCTTCCCCACGTCGTTGAAAACGTTGTGTGCAGAACCTTCGAGGAAGTTGCTCAGGCAATCAAAGAGATGGTCGTCCGCGGCGCACCAGCCATAGGCGCCGCGGCGGCTTTCGGTTACGTGCTCGGTGCCAAGCAGTTTTCTCAGCTGAAAGGTGAGAAGCTGTTGCAAGCTATGCGTACGGTTCACGATACCATCGCTGGTACGCGGCCGACAGCCGTGAACCTCTTCTGGGCACTCAAAAGGATGCACGAAAAATTCTTGTCGTATCAAAACGGAGATTTCATAACCGTGCTCGAAAAAGAAGCTTTGAAGATTGCACAAGAAGACATAGAGACTAACAAGGCCATAGGCAGACACGGTCAAACTCTCTTGAAGGATGGCGATAAGGTTTTGACACATTGTAATGCTGGAGCCTTGGCGACCGTCGATTACGGTACAGCACTCGGTATCATACGCTCTGCCGTGGAAAACGGCAAAAAATTGACGGTGTACGTCGATGAAACGAGACCTTACTTGCAAGGAGCGCGCCTCACGGCTTGGGAAATGGTCCAGCTCGGTGTGGAAACGATCCTGATCTGTGACAACATGGCTGGTTGGGTGATGAAACAAGGTAAAATCGATGCGGTCATAGTCGGTGCTGACAGAATCGCTTCTAACGGCGACGTGGCAAACAAGATAGGTACTTACACACTCGCAGTGCTTGCGAACAGACATGGTATACCGTTCTACGTAGCTGCACCAACTTCGACGATAGATCTGAGCATCAAAGATGGTTCGCAGATACCGATTGAAGAACGCTCTCACACGGAAGTGACTCATGTTGCTGGTTTGCGAATAGCCGCTGAAGGTGTGAAAGTGTACAACCCTGCTTTCGATGTGACCGAGCACGAACTAGTCAGTGCAATAATCACCGAAAAAGGTATCGTGCGACCTCCTTACGAAGTGAACTTGAAGAAAATCATGGGGGTTGAAGCTTGAGGATAAATCCATTGGAAGATGGCAACATGAAGAGTCATCATGTAAAAAACAAAAAGATCGTTAAAAGCAAACTCTCCGTTCGGGCGAGCGGTGAGGGTGGTTTTCTCGATGTGCTCGAAGAAATCGAAGAAGAAACCTACAATCAGTTGCTCGAAAAAGCCATAAAAACTGTTGTGGATAGGGGTAACGAGCTGATTCGATCCCCGACTCAAGAAAATTTCAAAAAGTATCGCGAGAGCATCAAGCAGTTCATCCAATTGGTTGAAAAGAAACTCTACAAAATTGAGAAGAACGCGGGAGTGGACCTGCACGTTGTGGCGAATCAAATCGACGAAAAATTGAACGAAATAGCCTTTACCTTGCTTCAAGCCGAGAACGGTGCGATAAAATTGTCGGCAAAGATCGAAGAGATCTATGGTTTGTTGATAAATATCTACAGGTGATGCCAGTGGAGGAAATCTTTGAACGTCTCAAGCTTTTCCTTGAGAAGAACATCGGTAGTTCTGTGTGTGTACGCTCGCACGATGACAGCTTGTTGCGTCGAGTTCGAGATGTCATCGGTCATCTCACTAAAGAATACTTGATCTTCGAAGAACCTTCCATAGATGATGTGCGAGAGGCAGAGCAGTTCCTCTTCACCGCATCCAGCGATGACGTAAAGGCAGCACTGTTCCACAGATTTGAGCGTTCTTCCATCGAAGCGATCAACGCTTTTTTGAAGACACTCGAAGAGCCCCCCGTGTACAGTTTGATCGTCTTGACCTGTGTAAAATTTCGTGACTTGCCTCAAACCGTACGGAGCAGGGTGAAGGTGTTCGACTTGTTCGTACCAGAAGATTTTTATAATGGGTTGAGAGAAAAAATCCCGATCGAACCTGACCTGATACTTTCACTCTGTAAAGCCGATTTCGATGTGGCCGCTCACGTGAAAGAAAAAGGCGTAGTGGCTGAACAAGTTCAGTTTGAACCTTCCTCCTTTTTCTCTATTTTTAAAGTTGAAAGATTTGGACCAGAAGGAAAGATCAAAGCTCTATTGATGCTGAACGATCTTTTCAAACGCTTCGCAAACGGTGAGATCGATGATAAAAAGTTTGCCGAGATCTATACAAATTCTATCGAGCAAACCAAGAAGATCGATCTGAACCAGGCATTAGTTCAAATCTCATCTTTGTGCGAGGTACTGCTCGAATACAACGGTGTAAAAGATCTATCTGTTTACAAGTGGTTCAACTCGGTCCTCAAGAACAAACTCTTGAATTTCAACGGTCAACTGACACTTGCCAATCTGCTGATCAAATTGAGACGATCAGCCAAGAGGTGATGAAGTGTGGATATGACAGCGGTCGTTTATGCGATAGAGCTTCTGCCAAAAGGTAAGCTCACCTACTATGCGGACAACGGTGAAGAGATCAAACCGAACGATCTTGTCATCGTCATGACCGAGTTCGGTCTCGACGTAGGTCGTGTGTTGTTCGGTCCAAGAGAACTGAGCATAGAACAGATCGGGAGTGAATTGAAGCCGATCATCAGAAAACTCACGGAAGAAGATTTAAAACAGCACGAACAGAATTTGAAAGACGCCGCAGAAGCTCACGAAATATGTAAACAAAAGATCAAGGAACATGCCCTACCTATGAAACTACTTCACACTCGCTACATGTTCGATCGATCTAGGCTCGTGTTTTATTTCAGCTCGGAAACACGGGTCGATTTCAGGGAATTGGTGAAAGACCTGGCGCGCATATTCAAAACCCGCATCGAACTCAGGCAAGTTGGTGTGAGAGACGAGCTCAAATTCATGGGAAGCCTCGGTTTGTGCGGACTCAGCGTGTGTTGTAGTGTGTTTCTGAGAGAATTCGACAGTGTCACACTGAAGCATGCGAAAGCACAACAGTTGATGATCAACACCGCCAAGATCTCGGGAGCCTGTAGAAGGCTGCTCTGTTGTTTGACTTACGAGTATGAGTTCTACAAAGAGATGCTCGAAGGTATCCCAGACGAAGGTGAAACCTTCGTCTATGAAGGTAAAAATTGCGTCGTTCAGGCCATAGATGTTTTCAAGCAAAGAGTACTCGCTGTATCGGAGGCCGAAGATGCCATGTTCTATGTACCGTTCTCCTACTTCAGGGGAGGTAGCGAGCATGGTAGTACTGGCTAGGTTCCTCATTTTCATCGGTGTTGTACTCTTGGTGACCGGATTGGTGCTGTACGTCATAGGCAGATTCACACCGCTGGGAAAGCTTCCTGGTGATATCGTGATCAAAAGAGAAAAGTTCGTGTTCTACTTTCCCATCATGACGAGCTTGCTTTTGAGCCTTGTTTTGACGGTTCTGTTTTTCATCATCTCGAGATTTGGAAGATGAACTTCAGGAGGGATACGTGTGAAGAGGTTCGACAAGGAAACGGTGAGAAAACTGAAAGAGTTGGCGCGCATATGTCGTGGCGATGTGCTCAAGATGACCTACATAGCTAATTCGGGACATCCCGGAGGGTCGATGTCTTCAATCGAGATCTTCCTGAGCATCTACAGCTTTGCCAACATCGATCCGAAGAATCCTTTCGATCCACTCCGTGATAGGGTCGTCATCAGCCATGGCCATACCTCACCAGGAGTGTACTCAGTTCTGGCTCGACTCGGATTCGTTGATATAGAAAAAGTTTTAGTTGGCTTCCGACACCACTCTAGTATTTTTGAAGGTCACGTCACCCGCGGAATCCCCGGCGTAGACTGGTCTACTGGGAATTTGGGCCAAGGACTGGCAGCCGGTGTTGGATTCGCTCTGGCCGCCAAAGTGAAGGAACAAGATTACCACGTGTTCGTCGCCATGAGCGATGCTGAACAGGCGAAAGGTCAGGTCGCCGAGGCACGTAGGGTGGCGAAAAAGTACGGTTTGTCCAACGTGACGGTCGTCATAGATTACAACGATGCACAGATCTCTGGTCGAGCACGAGATGTCATGCCGGTGAATATAAAGGAAAATTACCTAGCGGATGGTTGGAGGGTCATCGAAGTCGATGGTCACGACATAGAGCAACTACTCTTCGCATTGAAAGAAGCCGTCGAAGACAAGGTCAATCCCGTCGCCATCGTGGCACACACACTCATGGGAAAAGGCGTTTCTTTCATGGAAAACGATGTTTCTTATCACGGTAAACCCCTCACGAAGGAGCAGCTCGAAAAAGCGCTCGCCGAACTTGGCATAGAGAACGATGTTGAAAAATACATTCAGCTCAGAAAACAACTGCCTTTAGTCAAACACGATCCGTTGAAAATCGAATACAAAATCAAAATCAGCGTGCCTGCACCGAAGACCTACACGGAGAAGACTGACAATCGCAGCGCGTTCGGAAAAGCTCTCCTGGACATTGTGAAAGCCAACGTGAACAGTGAAACACCGGTTGTAGTTGTGGACTGCGACCTTGCAGCTTCTACCAGAACTGATGAAGTCATGAAAAATGTCCCAGACAAGTTCATTCAGATAGGTGTGCAGGAGCACACGGCAGCCACCGTTTCGGGAGCCATGTCTGCTGACGGTGTCGTGACGTTCTTCGCTGATTTTGGTGTTTTCGGTGTGAGTGAAACTTACAACCAACACAGGTTGAACGCTATAAACCATACGAACCTGAAGCTCGTCGTCACACATTGCGGTTTGAACGTTGGGGAAGACGGTAAGACGCACCACGGCTTGGACTATATCTCTGCCCCCGCGAACTGGCTCGGTTACAAAATCATCGTCCCAGCCGATCCCAACCAAACTGATAGGGTCGTTCGCTACGTCGCATCGATTTACGGAAATTTTGTGATCGCCATGGGTAGAGCAAAGCAGTCGATCATCAAGCGCGAAGATGGGAGACCTTTCTTCGCCGATGACTACACTTTTGAATATGGGAAAATAGATGTGATCAGAGAAGGGTCCGAAGTGACGCTCATAGGGTGTGGGGCGATCGTGGAAAACTTGGTCGCTGCCGCCGACAATTTCAAAGGTAAAGTTTCGGTCTTGAACGTTTCCTGTCCACTCGAACTCGACGAGCAGGTTTTGAGAAAGTACTGTGATGGTAAAAAAGTTCTCGTCGTCGAAGATCATGCCGCACCGCTTGGCCTCGCGGCATTGCTCGCCAAATACATGATGAGTAAGAAGATCTTTCCGAATCAATTTGAACAAATTGCAGTCGAAGAGCATGCCGTTTCTGGACCTTACGAAGCACTGTACGAACTCTACGGTTTGAGCAGCGTTAAGATCACCGAAAGGGTGGCAAAACTTTTATCATGAAGGAGGAAGAAATAAAGCGAATAATTGAACTGATGGATAAAATTGAATATCGTTTCTACGATCCATCCTTGTTGTTCACAGCACTATGTCATTCTTCTTACGCGCACGAGGAAAAGCAGCGGGGAAGGAAGGATATCGAATCCAACGAGAGGCTCGAATTCTTAGGCGATGCCGTGTTAAATCTGTTGATGGCGGAACATCTTTACAAGAACTATCCGGAAGCACCTGAGGGAACCATGGCGAAGGTGAAAGCAGCCGCGGCGAGTGAAGAAGTTTTAGCACAGGTTGCTAGAGATATAGAATTGAACCGTTACATCTTCTTGGGTCACGGTGAAGAACTGAACGCGGGTCGAGAGAGGGATTCGATCCTTTCAGGATCACTCGAGGCGCTGGCGGCAGCCCTGTATTTAGACGGTGGTTTCAAAGTGGTGGATAGGATTCTGATTCCCCACATTTCTCGTTACGTTTCTCAAATCATCGAAGGTAAAGTCATCTTCGACTATAAAACTGCCTTGCAAGAACTCGCTCAAGAAAAATACAAAGCTTTGCCAAAATACGTGCTCGTTCGTCAAGAAGGACCACCACACATGAAGAAATTCTTCGTTGAGGTGAAATTGAAGGGTCGATCCCTCGCAATTGGAGAGGGACCTTCGATAAAGGACGCTGAAAAGAACGCAGCAAAGTTGGCAATGGAAAAATTGAAGGAGATGGGACTTTGAAGATCCTAGCCGTGTTCTTACCCAACAGGGGTTGTAAGAACAAATGTGTTTTCTGTTCTCAAAAAGCCATCGTCGGTTCCGATGAACCGATGAATCTTGAAGAACTCGATGAATTAGTGGGACACTATCTCACCACCACGGACAAATTCGAAATAGCCTTCTATGGTGGAACATTCACAGCTTTGAGCAGAGAAGAGCAAACGTACTATCTTGACTGGGCTGAAAAGTATATTCGCTTTGGTGTTTGCTCTGGGATCAGATTGTCCACAAGACCCGATGAGATAGATGAGGAAAAAGCAAAATTTTTGAAAACCCGTGGAGTGAGTTTCATTGAACTCGGTGTGCAATCTTTCGACGACGAAGTTTTGAAAGCGAGCGGACGAGGTTACACACACGACGATGTGGTGAGGGCATGTCAAACCCTTAAGCGTTGTGGTATAGATTTTGGAATCCATCTCATGATCGGTTTGATCGGTGATGATACAACCAAAGATATCTCGAGCGCTTGGGAAACGGTCAAGTTAGGTGCTAAAACTTGCAGAATCCATCCAACGCTCGTTTTAAAAGATTCTCCACTCGAATCCATCTATGAACGTGGTGAATACACACCCATGAATCTCCAGGAAGCTATAGAAATTTGTAGCGACATGCTCGCCGTGCTTGAAAGTCACGACGTGCGAGTGATCAGGCTGGGTCTCTACGTGCCCACAGAGCTACGTAAAAACATCGTTGCGGGACCGTACCATCCAAGGTTCGGTGAACTTGTCAGAATCAGATTGATCGAGAAAGTGGCTGAGTTTTTGAAACCAGACATCGTCCTTCACACTCAGAAAGAATCGAGCTGGGTTATAAAACTTCCTCTGCTGAAAGTGGAAAGTGATCGCTTTGGCTTTGTGGTGCACGATGACTTCATCACATGGAAAGATGCGCTGAAATGTTACGCTGACAAACTTCTGCAAGAGGTGATCGCATGTTCGACGAGCTGAAAGAAAAAGCTCTCAAAGAAATCGAGTTGGCTCAAGACTTAACTCAACTTGAAAGAATAAGGGTCACATACCTTGGAAAAAAGGGCCTCATAACTGAACAGATGAGGTCCATCGGTAAGCTACCTTTAGAAGAAAGACCCAGAGCGGGGCAAGTTTTGAACGAATTGAGAGACAGTTTAGAAAGAGCACTGGAGGAGAAGAGAAAATTTTTAGAAGCCAAAGAAGCAGAGAAAAGCTTACAAAAACTTTGGATCGACGTGACGCTACCTGGTGCGATCCGCAGGGTGGGTCATCCTCATCCCATTTCGAAGGTTCTGGAAGAGATAGAGACCATTTTCGTTTCGATGGGTTTCAAAGTCGTTGAAGGCCCAGAAATAGAAGATAGTTGGCACAACTTCGATGCGCTCAACACCCCAGAATGGCATCCAGCCAGAGACATGCACGATTCTTTCTATCTGAAGAACATGTTGCTGCGCACTCACACTTCACCAGTTCAAATAAGAACGATGCTCGCTGAACAACCCCCGATTGCTATCATCTCACCCGGAAGAGTCTACAGGAGAGATTACGACGCAACGCATCTTCCAATGTTCACACAGGTGGAAGGACTCTACGTCGATGAAAACGTCAGTGTGGCGCATTTGAAATACACATTAGAGATCTTCGCAAAACGCATCTTCGGATCAGAAAGAAAGATCAGGCTGAGGCCGAGTTATTTTCCCTTCACAGAACCAAGTTTTGAAGTCGATGTTTCTTGTGGTATTTGCAATGGAAAGGGCTGTCCGTCTTGCAAATACACAGGTTGGCTTGAAATTCTTGGCGCAGGCATGGTACATCCAAACGTTTTCAAAAACGTCGGGTACGATCCAGAGAAGTATACAGGCTTTGCTTTCGGTATGGGAGTAGAACGCATCGCCATGCTGAAGTACGGAATAAGGGATATCAGAGATTTCGTTCGAAACGACGAAAGGTTCCTCGAATGTTTCTGAAAGGGTGATCCTCGTGCTGGTACCATTCGAATGGCTCAAAGAACTCGTCGACATAGATCTGAGTGTTGAAGAACTCGCACACAGACTCACGATGGCAGGCGTAAGCGTGGAGAGAATCTTCAACCCATTCGCTTCAGGAAAGTTCGTTTCCGCTCTGGTGGTCGAAACTTATCCACATCCAAACGCAGAAAAACTGAAAGTATGCAAAGTTTTCGATGGCACTTCTCACCACACAACGATCACCTCGGACATGAACGTGAAAGAAAACAGCACGGTCGCGATAGCTTTTCCTGGTTCGAAATTCGCCGATGGAACCGAGGTCCGTCAAACGAACATAAAAGGCGTTCTTTCTGAAGTGGTGATGTGTTCACTCCAAGAACTCGGATTGGAAGAAAGATCTGAAAGGGTCTATCTGATAGATGAAAAGATCGAACCGGGAACAGATTTGATCAAACACTGGAAGTTGGACGAACCTGTCTTTGATCTGGACATCACGCCCAACAGACCAGATTGCTTAGGTATGGTTGGTATCGCGCGTGAGGTGGCTGTGCTCCTCGATAAAGAACTTAGATTGCCGACACCGAACCTGAAAGTTTTCAATGAACCTGTGGAAAGATTCGTTTCGGTTCAGATAGAAGATCTCGATGGTTGTCCGAGATACTGTGCCGGTTATATAAAATCCGTCATCGTCAAAGATAGCCCCATCTGGATGAAAAGACGGCTTATGGCTTGTGGAATTAGGCCCATAAACAACGTTGTCGATGCGTCGAACTACGTGATGTTGCTCACGGGACATCCTGTGCATGTCTTCGATTACAACAAGGTGAGGGGTGGAAAAATAATTGTCAGATGTGCCAAGCGAGGAGAAGAAGTGATCCTACTGGATGAAAAACTCTACAAGCTCAACGGCATCGAAACACTCATCACGGATGGTGAAAACATCCTCGCAGTTGGTGGTGTAATGGGTGCACACGGTTCTGGCGTCTCCCAAACTTCAAGGGAACTCCTTTTGGAAGTGGCTTATTTCGATCCAGTGAGAATCCGAAAAACCGTCAAGGCTTTGAACATAAAATCCGACGCTTCCTATAGGTTCGAGCGCGGTGTGGACCCGAACGATGCGAACTACGTGATGAAAATTTTGATCAGCACGATTCAGCAGGTGGCAGGTGGATTGAGTGCGGAAGGGTTCGTGGACGTTTATCCTAAAAAAATAGAGCGAAGAACTGTGAAACTGAGGAGAGAAAGACTTCAAAGAGTTCTCGGTATGAACGTGCCAGATGGTCAAGTTCAACGAATACTTGAAAAACTTGGTATGGAAGTTCAGCAAACACCGAACGGTTGGAGCGCGCTTGCCCCAACGCACAGACCAGACATATCGATCGAGGAAGATCTCATAGAGGAAATCGGCAGAATCTTCGGTTATGAAAAGATAAAGAGTGAGGCTCCGCGTGTCCTCACACTGGCTGGTGGCTGGAGCGACTATCAAAAGTTCAGACGCAGGGTAAAACAACTGATGCTCGCTTGCGGTTTCAACGAAGTGGTGAACCTTTCATTCTGCAAATCTTCACTGGTTAAGCAAACTACGAATCAAGAACCTTTGATGCTCGACAACCCCATGGTTGAGGATATGGACTGTTTGAGACCTTCACTGTTGTTTGGACTCATCGATTGCGTAGCTTACAACATCAGAAGGCAGAACAAGGATGTGAAATTTTTCGAAATTGCCAAGGTCTACGGTGTGAGAAACGTGACACTCGAATGTGAAAAACTTGGCATGATAGCCTCTGGAAAGCTTGAAGAAGACGATTACACCGACACAAGACAAGTATCTCTGCTTTGGTTAAAAGGTGTAATTGAGGAAATCGGTAGGCATTTGAACTTAAATTTCGAATTTGAGCCAGCGAAGATAGATTGGCTCACGCCAGGCAGGAGTGCCCTCGTATACCTCAACGGTTCACAAGTTGGAGTGATCGGTATGTTATCTCGCAAGTTCAACGAACTGTACGATTTCAAAGGTGAGGTTTATTTCGCCGAGCTGGACATGGAAACACTCTTCAATTGTTATAAACCTTTCAGAACAGTCTTTACGCCAGCCATGTTCCCATTCGTGAGAAGGGATATCTCTTTACTTTTGCCTGTGGGGAGCAAGGCGGTGGACATACTTGCATTTTTGAAAGAATCGCACCAGTTCGTTGAACGGGTCGGCGTGAGCGATGTTTACACAGGTAAGGGTATTCCTGAAGGAACTGTGAGCGTAACCTTCTACGCCATCTACCGTGCTCCAGACAGATCGCTCACCGATGAGGAAGTGAACGAGCTGTTCGAAAAGACCATCAACCAAGTTGAAGAGAAGTTCAATGTGAAACGAAGATTTTAACCATGCCGTTCGAGTACGATAGAAACAAGCCTTTCAATCTGCAGAAGAAAACTTTTCTCAATTTCAACCTCGTTTCTTTCGACGCCGTTTATGAGACAGATGTCGAAGAGTCAAACCGTGTGTACGTGTACGAATTCATCGCGGAAGAGCCGAAGTTGAATTTAGTTTTCATCCATGGTATCGGTAATAGAAATATCCCTTATCTCCTCTGGTTCGCCGAAAGGTTCAAAAAACACAAAATCAATACGTATTTTCTCATTCTTCCTTACCATTGGTTCCGTGCACCCAAAGATTGGCGGGGGGGAGAGCCTTTCTTTTCGACCTCTCCGAATCACTGCGTTGTGAGGTTTCATCAAGCTGTGAAAGATGTACTCAGAACTCTAGATTATGTTGATAGAAAATCGAACCTTCCCAAAGCGATCATGGGGTTCAGCTTCGGCGGTATGATCGCAACGATGGCCCTCGCAGTCGATAAGAGATTGAAAAAAGGTATCCTAGCTTTCACAGGTGGAGATTGGCGATGGATCAACTGGCACTCATCGCGCACAGAACAACTCAGAAAAGACTATTTGAACTTCAGCAACGAATACGGATGCGGAGATGAAGAAACGTGTATCAAGAACAGATCAGCCTCGCTTGAAAAAATTTCATCGCTCAAGAATATCGAAGAGATCTTTCAACTTCAACCAATTTGTTTTCATTACGATCCAATTTCATACGCGAAATTTGTAGATCAACCGATACTGTTCTTCAAAGGCATGTTCGACAAAATCATCGTCTCTGAGAGTTCAGACCGTTTGTTTGAGCTTCTACCAAACGCTCGACGTGTGTCTTTACCAGTAGGACACAGATCTTCTTACTTTTTGAGACACTACATTCTGAGAAAATCACTCGATTTTCTCCTTCGAGGTGAGTTGATCTGATCTTAGTTCGCTACGGAGAACTAGCACTCAAAGGCAAGAACAGAGGCGAATTTCAAAGGAAGTTGATTGAGTGTATAAAAAACGTTTTAAAGCGTCATGGGTTTGAAGCTAAAATTCATATCACTCAAGGTAGATTGATCGTTGATGCACCCCACCAAGCTGCACAGTTTGTGAAGAAGGTACCTGGTGTCGTTTCTGTTTCACCAGCTTGGAAAATGGAGTACGAAGAGGTGTCAAACTTTCTATACGAACAACTGAAGAACTTCAATCCTTCTTCGTTCAAGATAGAGGCTAGAAGGATCGCGAAAGGCTTTCATAAAAATTCACAGCAGATCAACGAAGAAATCGGAGCTTTCATCGTTCAAAAATTTGGATGGAAAGTAGATTTAGAAAAACCAGAACTCGTTATAGGTATCGAAATGATCGAAGGAGAAGCTTATGTGTTTTTCGAAACATTGAAGGGTGTAGGTGGCCTTCCTGCCGGCACACAAGGAAGATTGGTTCTGATGATGAGTGTCGGCATCGATTCACCAGTGGCAGGGTTCTTGATGCTCAAAAGAGGTGTCGAATTGACAGCAATCCACTTCGACCAAGGTCATGCAGAACATGCCAGATCGATGATCGAAGTTCTGAATGATTATTCCTCTGAACCCATCGAACTCATAGTTGTCGATCACACCGAATATTTTTCACCGTACATCGCTGAGCTTGAAAAATTGAGAAAAAGAGAATGGACGTGCGTTCTTTGCAAAGCTTTAATGCTCAAAAAAGCCGAACAAATCGCGAGAGAAAAATCGGCTTTTGGGATCGTCACGGGTGATTCGCTCGGACAAGTAGCTTCCCAAACCTTGGAAAACCTCTTTTTGGAATCGAGTGTTGTGAACGTTCCTATTTACAGACCACTGATAGGCATGGACAAAGATGAAACGGTGAAGATCGCTAGACAGATTGGCACCTTCGATATCTTCACAAAGGTAGCAAGACACGTCTGCCCATTCAGACCTCGTTCCGTTGTCACACGAGGATCTCCAAACGGATTTAAAAAAATCATTGAAAACTTGATAGCCGAAGGTCTGTGGCCAAAACAGATCTGAACTTCGAAGTGCCATTAAGTGTAATTAAATACTAACAAGCGGTATTCCCAAGCTAAAGAGTATGGTTCAAAAAAGTACGGTATCGATATCGAGGATAAACTCTGTTGGGAAACTTTCCCAGAAGGAAATAGAGCATACAATTGACAAACAGCACCCGTTTACGTTGAATCGAAACTTACTAGAGGTTAGATGTCGCACTCGGTGCAAACGTTGACGGGCTCGACAGGAATTTTGAAAAACATCTAGCCATTCAAAGATTCATCTTTGGAAAGAACAAAGATCTTTTGAGCTGCTTTTCAGAAGCAAAAATCTTAGAAAAATATCCGCGAAATGGTTAAAAATGACTCGGCGAAATTCTTAAAGAAGGTCGAAGTGCAAAGAACATTCTCCCCAACCATCTTTGATCTCACTAGAACTGTTCCACTCTGGTGGAGATTCACCTTGTCAGTTTCCTCAAATTGAAGTGGCCAGCTCTCGGAATTTTCCTAGTCTTTAAAAAATGATTTTATTGGAGGAAAGCAAATGGATCAAATTTTGCAAGAAATTGCAACATTCATTCAGCGTGGGGACTTTCAAAAAGCAAAGCAGTTTGTAGACAAGATCGATTCGGACGTGGATCGATACAACGTGCTGGGCATCATTTTTTATCATGAAGGTAGACTCGACGAAGCTATGGACAATTTCAAAAAAGCTCTCCAGATCGATCCTACGCACGACGATACACTGTTCAACTATGCAAAAGTTCTTTTCGAAAATCACGATTATTTTGAATCGTGGCGTTATCTGACGAGGATCAAACAAAAAACTTGGGAAGTTTACGACATGCTCGGTGATACACAGCTGAGACAAAACAATTTTGCAATGACTATCCACTACTACAGGAAAGCTGCGGAACTTTCAAATCTTCCACAGATGAAAGAAAAGTACCAGCAGGCGAAGGATCAATACAAAAGATCTGAAAAACTTGCCATTTTTTGTTTGCCTGGCTTAGACAACTTCATAAAGGACATCGCTGACATACTTTCGAACATATACGATGTGAAATTGGTCGTGACGACCGACAGCAAACAGATCGTGGAGGCGTACAACTGGTCCGACATCGTCTGGCTCGAATGGGCCAACGAGATGGCCGTGGAGATAACGAACAAATTGAGCAAAGGTGACAAGAAAATTCTGTGTAGATTGCACAGTTACGAAGCCTTGGCAGGTTATCCAGAAAAAATAAACTGGCGAAACATCGATGTGCTCATTCTGGTCGCCGATCACATGCGTGATATCCTTGAAGATTATCATTCGCAGATTTACAAGGAAGTGTGTGACAAGATCATTATAATTCCTAACGGAGTCGATCTGAACAAATTCTCCTTCAAAGTGCACTCGCCTGGTTATAACTTAGCCATCGTTGCACATATAAATCACAAAAAAGATCCTGCCATGTGGTTGCAAGTCATTGGTATGCTTAAAAAATTGGATGAAAGGTACACTCTTCACATCGCAGGAGATTTTCAAGAAATTCGCTATGCAAATTACTTTAAACACTTCATCAAAGACGCTGGCCTTGAAAGAAATGTGAAGCTGTACGGTTTTGTAAAAAATATAGAAACATTCCTAGAAGACAAGAATTATCTCCTTTCAACAAGCATTCATGAAGGCCATCCTTACAATATCATGGAAGCCATGGCGAGAGGTATCAAACCAATTATTCATAACTATGCAGGTGCAAAAACGCAGTGGCCAAAAGAGCTAATATACAACTTCCTAGACGAGATAGTGACAAAACTAACCGATTATGGTTCAGAATCATATCGAAAATTCATAGAAGAAAGTCATTCGATCGAAAAACAGATCCATCGAATTTCAAGTTTGCTGTGTTCACAGAGGTGACTCGCAATGGTTGAGAAAAATCAACCCTCTCTGCTTGATTTTCTCGAAGGTAAAGCTTTTTCAGCAGGTTTACATCTTCAAATACCAGATCAACCATACTTGACACGATTTGAACTTTTAGAAAAACTTTTGAAAAACAAAACCGTTATTCACATTGGATTTGCTGATCATAAAGACCTCATTATGAGAAAGATTGAGAACAATACATGGCTACACAAAAGATTGATCGAAATATCGCAAGAGTGTGTGGGTATAGACATCGACTGTGAAGCTGTGGAATTTGCCCGAGAGAAACTGTCCATTCCGAACGTGTTTTGCTTGGATATCGTGGAGGCTGATCTTCCAACCGAGATTCGATCTGCACGTTGGGATTATGCTTTGCTTGGAGAAGTCATAGAGCACATTAACGACCCTGTACGATTTCTCACTAGCTTGAGAAAAAAAGCTCTTCGGTCTAGTAAATTCAGTGATCATTACGACTCCCAACGCCTTCAGAATCAGCAATTTTGAACTTGCTTTAAAAGGGTTAGAAGTGATAAACTCAGATCACAAATACTGGTTCACACCGTACACCCTGATGAAGATCGCCATAACGGCTGGCTATAAGATTCAGAATCTTTACATGGTACAAAGCTATCACAATCAAGACTATTGGTACCTGGTTTCAAAGATCGCAATTTTGAGAGATGATATAGTTTTGGTTTGTAGCTTCTAATTTTACAAGTGCAGTATCCAGAATCCAAAACGCATACCTTTAGTTCAGATTTTATTCATACATCAAAAAACACAATTTACATTCACTATACTTTAGATTTGATTTTCTCGCTTGTGTTTAATTTCATCGCCAATGCCTGAATTATTCTTCCTCGCGACTTGCAAGGTGAACGAGTGTTGACACAGCTCAACGTATCCTTCTTGGAGTTTCTAAAGACATATTTTCAAAGACGATTTTTGAACCTAGAGTGAAGCGATTAGTTTTCCATTGAGCAATTCAAAATAAAAATAAAATAATAGATGCGAAATCTTTCTCCAAAAGTTGAATGATTTTAACAGGTTGGTAGACTCCTCAAATTCGTCGATCTCTAAAATCTTCAACCTCCCTGCCGATATACATAGTGAAAGCCCATGGGCCCGTGGGTGAAAGAGTGATCACCGCCAGGGAGGCGGTGAAGGTTACAGGGAGGTGTGAAGATGCGTATAAACCACAACATCAACGCGTTGAACGCTTGGAGGAGCATGAGCGAAACACAGTATTCGATGAGCAAAACGCTCGAGAAACTCTCTTCAGGTCTTAGGATCAACAGAGCTGGAGAC
>JANXCS010000010.1:0-53413 GCA_025060105.1 Pseudothermotoga sp.
TTGGCTGATGCTTTCCCAAAATCTTGGCGTACGCCAACCCCATGATCGCGAAGTCGAGCAAATGTTCCGCCCTCACGCGCACGTTCGCACCTGCATCTATGAGTATCGTGAAATCTTTGAGCGATGGGACGGGGACGGCCAGCGCCGGTCTGTCCACGTTGTTGATCCTTCCAAGTATGAACGTCGCACCAGCGAAAAGAGCGCCAGTGTTTCCGGCGCTCACGAAGGCATCGATCTTCTTTTCTTTTAAAAGCTGTAAACCCACGAACATGGAGGAATTTTTTCTGCGCAGAACTTCCGTGGGTTTGACGTCCATCGGGAGGAAGTCGTCCACTTCCACTCTTTCGACGCTTTCTATCTTCTCCAAAGCTTGTTTCGTTCCGATCAGAACCAGATCGCACTTTCTTTCAGCGATGAACAGCTTGGCACCCTCAACGATCTCAACGGGTGCCTTGTCTCCTCCCATGACGTCGAGACCTATCTTTGGCATGCCTCACTCCGCTACTTCCAAGATCTGTCTACCGTTGTAATAGCCACAATACAGGCAAACTCTGTGGGGCAACTTGGGTTGACCACAGTTCGGACACTTGGATACAGGTACGCTTATCGCCCTGTAAGTCTTTGCCCTCTTTGCATGGGTTCTCGATCTCGATCTTTTATGTTTCGGGTTCGCCACAGCTCAGCCCTCCTTCGTCAAATCCTGCTTCACCAAGAGCAGTTTTTTCCACCTCGGATCGAAGTCAAACTTCACACACTTGTGGTTTTTCTCTTCGTTCAGGTCCGCTCCACAGTGTGGGCACAATCCTTTGCATTCTTCACTGCACAGAACCTTCATGGGCACTTCCACGACGATGGCCTCGATTATCCTATCGGTGAGATCTATCCGGTCCGAAGTGTAGTATAACACGTTCCGGAGCGACTTCAACTCTTCTTCTTCCGTCGTGGGCATTTCGCTGATGGGTTTGTAGAGAGCCTCAACGGTCCCGCTGATTTTCAGCAAAACTGGTTTCAAACATCTATCACACGGATGTTCTATGACCGTTCTTGCGTACCCACCGACCGCTATGCCATCTCGGGCGGCGACGGCGACGATCTTGACCTGTATCGGTTCGACGACTCTGCAACGTGCCGTTGGAGCATCTATGTACTCTGACTCGAAGACACCGCGCAAGATTATCCTTCGTTTCAGTAGAACTTCTTCCACACTCATCGTCCAGTCCAACGCACTCACTCCAATTCGATTTTACACGAAAGATTCTAAACATTCTTGTGGCAGGGCATCATTACAACTCTGTTTCGGAACCAAATGGACTCGAAGATGATAAAATATGCTTACAGGAGTGATCCTTCTGGAGTTTCTCAGGAGGGTTAGGGAGTTTTTCACCAAACTCCTCGATAGGTGGAAAAGCCTGCCAACGGCGAGTAAGATCCTGTTCGGTGGAACGATCGCATCCATAATAGTCGTTCTCTTGGTCATGGCCATCGTACTCGCTGCACCCGGTTATGTGCCTTTGGTGAGTGGCTTGTCCGAAGAACAGGCCGGATACATCGTACAACAGCTCGACGCGATGGGTGTCAAGTACAAGGTGGAACCTGGAAGGATTTTGGTCTCCAAGAAGTACAACGTTTATGAACTGCGCATGAGACTCGCTTCGGCCGGTGTTTTGGGTCCCATGACCAGAGGCTTCGAAATACTCGATCAGCAGAGTTTGGGTGCCACGAGCTTCGACAGGCAGGTGCGCTACCAGATAGCTCTCCAAGGAGAGCTCGAAAGGAGCATCATGACGATCACTGGTGTGAAGAGCGCACGCGTGCATTTGACGCTTCCCAAGTACACGTACTACGTGAGGGGCGAGATGGCCGAACCTAGGGCGTCGGTGCTGGTGGTCTTGGAACCTGGAAAAGATCTGAGCCAAAATCAAATAAAGGGAATCATGCAACTGGTGGCGGGAGCCGTTGAGGGACTGAAGCTCGAAAACGTCCGTGTGATAGATCAGTATTCCCGTGTGTTGAGCGACAGGGTCGTCACATCCACGGAGATGATCACCGCGGCCGATAGAACGGAGCTGAAGATCAATCTCGAAAGTTACTACGCGAAGAAGGTCAAACAAACGCTCGAGACGGTCTTCGGAGTTGGAAGGGTCGAAGTGATACCGGATGTCAAGCTCGACTGGGAGAAGGTAGAGAGGAAGATCACCAAGTTCGAACCCATCGGTAGACAGGGCGGCTTGATCAGAAGCCAAGAGCAAGAGAGCGAAAAGAGTATCAACCTACCACCGACGGGTGGACCGGTCGGAACGGAAGCGAACATCCCACCGACTTATCCCAGTCTCACCCCACAAGGTACATCCACCTATGAGAGGACCAGGACGATCACGAACTATGAGCTCAGCTCCGTGGTGGAGAACCTGGTGCAGAACAAGGAAGGCGAGATCAGATCCGTATCGCTTTCTGTGATCATCGATGCTTCATCCACGGTTTTCAACGGTTTCAGCGAGGGTGAGATGAACAGATGGGCGAGGATCGTTTCCGACCTCGTTGAAAAAGGTATCGGAGCGAGTTCCTCTGAACAGAGTCTGTCGGTTTCCGTCGCGTTCCTCCCGTTCGATAAGAGTTTCGAAGAAGAGCTCAAGCGAAGTCAAATGGAGCTTTTGCGGCGAAGAAGGTACATCACCATGATGGTGGGCTTCACGCTGTTGGCAGGTTTGGCGTTCTTGTTGGTGTATCTGATCTTACTGCAGATCAAACGTGTGAAAGCAAGAAAAGCGATCGAGGCGAGAAAGTTGAAGATAGAAGAAGAGTTGAAACGCATGCTTGAAGAGCAAAAGGTGAAAGAAGTTCCACTTTCCCCTGAGGAGAAAGCCTTGCAGGAGTTGAAGGAGAATCTAGAAAAGGTGTACAGGCAAGATCCAGAAGAAGTGGCGAGCATCATAAAACTGTGGCTCGTGGAGAGAGGGACATGATATGCCAGAGAAAAAACAACTCACAGGCAAGAGGAAAGCTGCGGTCCTCTTGGTCATGCTAGGTCCCGAGAAGGCGGCCTCCGTTTTGAAACATTTGGATGAGTCGGATGTGGAACAACTCACGATAGAGATAGCGAACATCGGTAAGGTCACAGACGAAGAAAAAAAGCAAGTTTTGAGCGAATTTCAAGAGATAGCGCGTGCACGAGAGATAATCACTCAAGGTGGTATAGAGTACGCAAAAGAAGTTCTGCAGAAAGCCTTCGGCCCAGAGAAGGCCATGAGGATCATCGAGCGGTTGGTTTCGAACTTGCAAGTCAAGCCGTTCGATTTCTTGCGCCAAGCAGATCCTCTGCAACTTGTTAACTTTCTGCAGAGCGAACATCCTCAAACGGTTGCCGTGATACTGAGCTATCTTGAACCACAGCTTGCAGGTAAGATCCTATCGGCCCTGCCGGAAGATCTACAGGTGGAAGTAGTCAAGAGGATCGCTTTACTCGAACGCACTTCACCCGACGTGATAAGGGACATCGAGAGGAACCTTGAGCGTAAGCTTTCAGGCTTCGTGATGCAGACTTTCAGTCAAGTGGGTGGCGTCGACACCGCGGCGGAGATCATGAACAGTATAGACAGATCTTCAGAGAAGAAGATCATGGAGAAACTCTCGTACGATTCACCCGAGTTGGCCGAGGAGATAAGAAGAAGGATGTTCGTCTTCGAGGACCTTGTGAAACTCGACGACAGATCTGTACAGATAATCCTCAGAGAGATCGAAACCAGGGATTTGGCCCTCGCTCTGAAGGGAGCTTCGGAAGAAGTGAAGCAGAAGATCTTCAAGAACATCTCCAAGAGGGCGGCACAGTTGTTACAGGACGAACTTGAGTACATGGGTCCTGTACGGCTCAAAGACGTCGAGGAAGCCCAGCAGAAGATCATCAACGTTGTTAGGAGACTCGAAGAGGCTGGCGAGATCATCATCGCACGTGGTGGCGGTGAGGAGCTGATCACATGATCATAAAAAAGAAGCAGCTTTTCATAGATGCTCCTTGCATCGTAGGTGGACGGAAAGAAACTCAGCCAGAAAACGAA
Organism: Pseudothermotoga sp.; assembly: GCA_025060105.1. Lineage (NCBI taxonomy): Bacteria > Thermotogati > Thermotogota > Thermotogae > Thermotogales > Thermotogaceae > Pseudothermotoga > Pseudothermotoga sp. The sequence goes on from JANXCS010000010.1 coordinate 4,053, forward strand.
CGTTCGTTCGATCCTACAGAAATTCTTCAGAAGGCCGAAAAAAAGGCGCAAGAGATCGTGGAAGAGGCGAAAAGGGAAGCTGAGAAGATCCTCATGGAAGCTAGAGAAAAACAGCAGAAGGTACTCCAAGAGATCGAGATTGAAAGGCAACAGATCAAAAAAAGATCGCAGGAAGTTTCACAGAGATTGAACGTGCTCGTGTCGAACTTCGAAAGGCAGTTGGAAAAGAAAAAACAAGAGATCTCCGATCAATTGATAGACGCGCTGAGGATCTTGATAGAGAAACTCACCTTCAGATACCTCGATGAAACTGACTTCTCTGAAAAGATGAAAAAGTTGTTCAGCAAACTTTCAGAACTCAAGCGTGCGAAAGTTTTCATGAGCCAGCAGGATGCGGAGAACTTTCCAGAGATCGTTAAACAGTGTGAGGAACTGGGCTTCGATGTGGTCAAATCGACAACTTTGAAGCCAGGCGAGGTACTCGTGGAAACGGACCTTGGTGTTCTGGATGGGACGAAGAGGGCTGCCACGATGTTGGTGGAAAAACTGATCGAGGAGGTCTTCGGATCTGCCAGAACCAACTGAACTGCTCAAAAGGTTCAAAGAGAAGCTCCAAGCTCTCGATTTTCCAAAGTACAACGGAAAGATCACCAGGATCGTTGGCTTGACCGTTGAATCGGTCGGGCCAGACGCTTTTCTGGGCGAAGTGTGTGAGGTGGATTTGGATTCCAAGAGGGCGCTCTGTGAGGTCGTCGGGTTCAAAGACGGCAGAGTGCTCTTGATGCCTTTGGAGAACATCTCTGGAGCGAAACACGGAACTTTAGTCTTCGGAACGGGAAGGTTGCTCGACGTCGCCGTCGGTGAGGACATGCTCGGCAGGGTGTTGGATGGACTGGGACGTCCCATCGATGGTAAGCCTTTAGTGACCACCAAAAGGTATCCTCTGATCAATCAAGCTCCAAATCCGCTGAGGAGAACACGCATCTCAGAACCATTGCCTGTGGGTGTGCGCGCGATCGATGGTTTCATCACGGTGGGTAAGGGCCAGAGGATAGGTATCTTCGCCGGTAGTGGCGTTGGAAAAAGTACTCTGCTCGGTATGATAGCCAGAAACACCGTTGCGGATGTGAACGTCATCGCTTTGGTGGGAGAACGCGGTAGGGAAGTCAGAGAGTTCATAGAGAAAGATTTGGGGGAAGGATTGAAAAGATCCGTGGTCGTCGTGTCCACATCCGACCAACCTGCACTGCTGAGGGTCAAGGCTCTGTACACCGCCACGAGCATCGCCGAGTTCTTCAGAGACCTCGGCTACAACGTTCTGCTGATGGTCGATTCACTCACACGCTGGGCGATGGCTCAAAGGGAGATAGGCCTTGCGATAGGTGAGCCTCCCACTGCGAGGGGATATCCACCCAGCGTCTTCGCTGGTTTGCCGAGCATCCTCGAAAGGGCCGGAAATTCGGACAAGGGAAGCATCACGGGTGTGTACACCGTCTTGGTCGAGGCGGACGATTTCAACGAGCCGATATCCGACACTGTGAGGAGCATCGTCGATGGCCACATCATGCTTTCGAGACGGCTCGCCGAACTCAACCACTACCCAGCCATAGACGTCTTGGCGAGCATCAGCAGGTTGATGATCGACGTGGTGAGCGAGGAACATTTGAAAGCGAGCAGAACGCTGAGGAGTTTGATGGCGGCTTACCAAGAGGCAAAAGATCTCATCGACGTGGGTGCTTACAAGATCGGTTCGAACCCGTTGATCGACAAAGCCATAAAAATGAAGGGATTGATAGATGGATTTTTGAAGCAGGACATCTCAGAAAAGCCCACCTTCGAAGAAACGGTGAACAATCTGGTGAAACTAGCGTCCATGTGAACTCAAAGCGAATGTTGCTTCGCTGGTGCGATCTTTAAAAGTTCAAGGTAGAAGATTTGATCGTAGATTTCTTCTTTTACGACTTTGAATCCCCTTTCTCTGGTTATTTTCTTCACCAAACCTACCGGTTGTTCCCGTCTCCATTTGGTGATGTGAACCGTTCTGATGAGCTCTTGGCCGGTGTCGATCAAGAGTGGGACTACGAAGAAGCTTTTGTGTGCCATCTTTTTAGGTATGGAAACGTCCCAGATGAAGAGTTTTCCCCACTTTTTCAGAACGCGATTGACGTTTTCAATGATCGCTTCGTGTTTTGGTAGGTAGAAGAACGTGAAGAACAAGATCGCAGCATCGAAACTTTCTGGAGCGAAGGTGAGTTTCACAGGGTTCATGAGTAACCTGATGGATTTCGTGTCGGCCATCTTCATGAATTCTTCCTCTACCGTCACGAAGACGGCTTTCTCTGACAAAAATTTGGTGAACACATCCTCTGCCCCCGTGTTGACCACGAGCACTCGGTTGGCATCTATATCGACTTTCAGTTTCAACGTCTGATCTTTCAGACTGTAATAACCACCCATGGCATGAAACCAGTATACCAAAACTCCATCGTCAAAAAGTTACTTGTGCGAACCAATTTTGACAACCGATTTCTGTTAAGAATGTATCTGGGTGGTGTGGGTGAAGTATTCTCTGTTGAAGGTTTCTGTGGAAGAAAAAGAGCTGAAAAACATCTCGAGGAACCTTTTGAAACTCGCGTTGCCTTCCATGGCGGAAAACTCTCTGCAGATGCTCTTCGGCATGGTCGATACCGCCTTTCTGGGTCATCTTTCTTGGCAGGCCATGAGCGGGGCTGGACTGGCGAACCAGCTGATCTTCGTTTTCCAAGTCATCATCGTGGCTTCTTCCGTGGGTGTCAACGTGATCGTTTCGAACGCCACGGGTGTGGGAAACAGGCACAAAGCGAGTAGCTCGCTTTGGAATGGGATTCAACTGTGCTTGTTTTGGGCTTTCTTTTTGATGTTTCTATCGATCTTCTCTGAAAGATTTTTGAAGATCTTCGGTAGTGTGGATGAGACCGTTCTTCGGTACGCCTCACAGTATCTGAGAACCATCCTGCTCGGCATGTCGAGCCTATCTTTGATGGCCGTGTTGGGCGCAGCCTTGAGAGGTTCGGGAGATACGAAGACGCCCATGCTCGCAACTGGGATCGCGAACCTGCTCAACGTGTTTTTAGACTATGCGATGATATACGGTAAATTTGGATTTCCAAGGTGGGAAGTCTTCGGTGCCGCCTTAGCGACCGTCATCTCACGCTTCGTCGGTGTGATCGTGATGCTGCTGGCGATTTTGAAGAATCCCTATCTGAACGAGGATTTGAAGAAAGCCATCAAGCCTGAATTGGCCACCTTGAAAGACATAGTTTCGGTTGGACTTCCTGCAGCCGGTGAAAACTTCATGTTCTCTGCGGGTTTGTTGGTCTTTGCGAGCATACTGCTCAGATCTGGGCCGATGGCTTACGCTGGTCATAGGATAGGTATAAACATCGAATCTCTGTCCTTCATGCCAGGCTGGGGTATTTCGGTTGCGGTGACGACGCTCGCTGGTCAGTACAACGGCAGGAGAGATCTCGATAAGGTTGCAGCCGTGGCTAAACAGGGTTTCGCACTCGCCGCCCTGATCCAAGTCTCGGCCGGTGTGTTGATCTTTCTTTTTCCACAGCCCATGATAAGGTTGTTCACCAACCAAACGGAAATCGTTGAGCTCGCCAAGATACCTGTGCGTTTGGTTGGACTTTTTCAGATTTTTCTTGCCTTGGAATCGAGCATGAACGGGGTGCTCAGAGCGACTGGTAACACGACCTTCAGCATGATCGTTCTGGCCTTTTCCATGTGGGCCATAAGACTGCCTTTGGCCTACGTCCTCGTGACCAAGCTGAAGCTGGGTTTGTTGGGTGCTTGGCTCGGCATGATGAGCGATATGTCCTTCAGGAGTGTTTTGAAGCTCTTTTTCTATCTTTCTGGTGTTTGGGAAAAGACGGCACTGAAGGTTTCTTCGCGCGTCAGGCACGTGAGCGAGTCTGATCTTTCTTGATCATCCTCGACAGATCGCGCACGATTTTGTACTCTTGAAAGGCTCGTTCCATTTCACCTGTGCGTTCGTACAACATCGCAAGTTGTGTTCTCAGTTCGATGTTCGTTGGTTCTATCTTCAGCTCCTTTTGACAGATTTTTATCGCTAGTTTGTACGCCCTCAGGAAAGTGAACAGTTTGATCTTCAATTTTCTGGGCAGAAGGAAGATGATCAGCAGAGCGAGTGCGGGAAAGATAAATAAAAGCTGGTTTTTCGAAATCTTTTCGCTCAAATTCTTCTTGGTTGTGTCTTTCAAAACTTGCTTCGTGCCCGTTCTCTCCGCCACGTGCATCAACATACTTTTGAGATTGTCCTTTCTCAAAGTTAGGCCGTTGAGCCGTTGTGATATCTCGTTGAGCTCTTCTTTCGAAACGTTTTCGTTCGCAAGACGTTGTAAGTGCGTCAAAAGTTCCATGTACGTGCTCAATTCGCTTTCGAGTTTTGAGGAAACCCCGTCCAACTGTTTTGCAAGGCTCACGAGTCTGTACAGTGCGGGGTAACTGTCTTCTTCGTTTTTCAACTTTTCGCACTCTTCTCTGATCCGTTTGGCAACCACTTCTTTGTTCACGGCGTTCTTCAAGAAAAAGACGAAGTTCCAATCGAGCAAAAATGGATCTTTCAAAAAGGCTCTGACGAACCAACTTCCAAGATCTTGAGGCAGTTTGGGTTTATAGCCAACCTTCCAGAGTGGACAAACCGTTCCAAGCTTGGTGAAATCACCTTTTTCGAACGCCGCGATCTCGTCTTTCAAATTTGGGAACAGCACCAAGCACTCGTCGAAGAGATCTTCCCTGACTTCGTTCGCTTCGGTGAGCTTGGCGATGAACTTTTCAAAATTTTCATCGAGGACAGCCTCTCTCAACACCTCGATCTCGGCAAGCCTTCTTTTCGCAGCGATCCTTTTTCCCAGAGCTATCAACTGATCCGAACCAGGTTCACGGACTATCCTGTCTATGAGCTCGAGCCAGCTCTTTTCGAGCTCTTCGAAACTTGCCGCGATCAGCGATGTCAAGATGACTGAAAGGAAAATGAGCAGAATTTTCCTACCATTCATGGCTTTCGAATCTTGGCTGCAAGAAATGTCTGTAGAATATCGTGGCGAACGCAGCCATGGGCGCACCTATGAAAACCCCAGCGAAACCAAAGATCATACCACCGAGCACGATCGAAATGATCATCAGAACTGGATTGACCCGCATCGTGCTCTTCGTGACCTCGAAGAACAGTATGAAAACGAACAGATGTATTGCACAGGCGAAGATGAACACCCACAGCAGTTTGTCCAGTCCGAGCGTGATCGAAAACAGCAAGATCGGTATGAGTTCGATGGGTACTCCAACGATGGGGATGAAGTTCGTGATGAAAGCCCAAAGCCCTATGAGCGGTGCGTAGCGACTGCTGAGAAAGGTGAAGAGCAGACCGAAACCCAAACCGACTATCGTGGCGTTCAGAGCCAAAACCCCTATGAATTTTCTCATGCTGATTTTCAGATCGTTCAAAAATTCTTCAGCGATGTCCCTACACCTGATGGGATAGAGTTTTGGAATGAACTGGAATATCGAACCGGCGTAGAAAGAAGCGTAGATCCCACACAGAATGGTGAAGAATGTGACGACTATGAAGTTCGGTATGGTGCCTGCAAACCATTTCAGGATGAATCCTGCCAGATTGTCGATGTATGGAACGAGGGAATCGGCCAGATCGTTGAGCAGTTGGAGTAAACCTTCTTGGTTCGTAAGGTACGGTTGCCAAGCTTTCTCACGGATCACCTTCGCCAAAAGACTGTAAAAATCTGCAATCTGCGTGAACGCCTTCGGTACCACTTCCACCGAGCTCCAACTCAGGATGGAGAAAAACAACAACATGGCCATTGTGGTGGCGAGTTTTTTGCGCTTGAGTTTGAAAAACCTTGTGAGCAAGCTCGCAACGGCGTCGATCACCATCACCAGGATGAAGCTGAACAGACATATCTGAAAGAACGGTTTGAAAATGATCCAAAGGAAAGTCAACACCGTTGCGTAGATCAAGGTGTAATACATGGCGAGGTTTCTTTCTCTCAAGCCTCACCACCCCTGTGGGCGTGTCGATGACTCTTTTCGATCTTCATCGCCGATATCGGTACCATGGCCAGTGAGACTGCGAACAACAAGAGAAGTTGCGCCGAGATGTTTTCACCGAATGGCAGTATCACCACGTACCTCAGAGCCACACCGCAGGCCCACGCGAACCCCATGACCGTAGAGGAAGCCAAGGCTGCGTTCTCCGGCATCAACTGTTGGGCGTGTGCGACGTTGGTCGACATCGTCAAATAGCCACAGCCGTTCACCAAAAGATAGCCCACTATCAACTGGATGGCCGACTTGGGGTGGGAGAGGATCAGAGCACCCAACGCCATACCCGTGAAACTCACCAGGTTCGTGATGTGGTTGCCGTATCTGTTGCTCATCCACGTGCCTATGACCGTGGTGGCGACACCCAGTCCGACCCCGAGGGTGAGGAGCAACCCTCCAAACACCAAAGGTAGACCGTTCTTGCTCGCCATGATGGGACCGTAGGTGTTCGAGAGTGATATGATCAGAGTCCTCACCGTGACGACGAACCACAGCACGATTATCCTCTTCAAACCACGGATGTTGTCCTTCAAATTCATTTCACCTTGGACCCTGTCTTTGTTGATCCTGCTCGGTTCTTTGACGTACAGGAATGAAAGAACGATCATGAAGATGACGGCACTGATCCAGATCCTTTCGAACCCGTAGCTGGAGACGAAGTGTGTGATGAAAACTGGTCCGAGCGCAGTGCCGAGCGTCCCAGCGGCCACGAAGATCGAAAGGAAGTATGGATTGGTGCCCCTGGCCATCACGGCACCTATGGGATGAAAAGCGGAATTGCCAAAGTAAGCTATCAAAAAGAGCAAGATCAACACACTGAGGTTCGGTGAGAAACCGACCAAGCCCATCGATCCTATCGTGAGCAACATGCTCAGTAAAAGTCCACGCTTCAAGCTCTCCAATTTCGATGCGATCATTCCAAAAACGATTTGAAATATAGAAGAGAAGAAGCTGATCGAAGTTATTATCAAAGCCACTCCCTTCACACCGACGCTGAACCTCTGCATGAAGTACGGAGCGAGTGGATTGAGAAAAGATACGAAGAAATCGGTCACGAAATGCGAAAATATGGCTAGAACGTTTATCTTTCATCCCTCCAAACTTTCGCGATCAAACTTGACACGAGCTGTCTGAACGCCCTTTCGATTTCGGATCCTCTCATGTGCATGATGGCGTTCTTGCCCGCATCCAGCATCTTCACAAGTTTAGGTTCCAACGGCACGGTTGCGAGACACTCCAACCCTATCAACTCTGAAAGCGTGGTAGAAGCATCCTCACCGAAGATGTCTATCCTGTTGCCACAGTGTGGGCAAACCAGATAAGCCATGTTGTTCACGAACCCCAGCACTTCTTGACCCATCTCTTGAACGAACTGCATGGTACGAAGAACGTCATCGACCGCAACTCTCTGGGGGGTCGTCACGAGCACGACACCGTCGAGCTTCACAAGTTGCATCAGACTCATGGCCTCATCGCCCGTGCCTGGTGGAAGATCGAAGATCATGAAATCCAAATCTTCCCAGAGTGCGTCCGCCAGGAACTGTTGTATGGCTGAATGTTTCAACGGGCCACGCCACGCGATCGATTGGGCTTCTTCAACGAGTATACCCATCGAGAGTACCGACATGTTCGGTCCATACCGTACTGGTACGATGAAACCATTCTTTATGGTCGGGGAGTCATGTAATCCGAGCATGCGTGGCACGTTCGGTCCGTGGAGGTCCAGATCGAGCAGGGCCACCTTGAAGCCTTCCTCTGCGAGGGCGACGGCCATGTTCACGGCCACCGTTGTTTTGCCCACCCCACCCTTTCCGCTGAGGATGGCTATCTTGTGCTTGATACGCTTCATGTTGTCTTCGAGTCTCTTCTGCCTTTCTCTGATTTGTTCTAGACGCTTGTTCGTCTCCAAGCGCTTTCACCTCTTTTCTATTCTACACAAACTCTTGATGATAAAATGAACTTGGAGGAAGAACATTTGGAATTTCTCAGAATCGAAGATGTGACGGTTGTTCTCAACGGTCACGAAGTGTTGAGCAACGTGAGCTTTTCGGTGAACAAGGAAGGCCTCTACGTCATCGTTGGACCGAACGGTGGTGGTAAGACCACTTTGGTCAAAACGATCGTTGGATTGTTGAAACCTACAAAGGGGAACGTTTATATTTTCGGCCAGTTCGTTTCAGACTATCTCCGTCACAGTGTGGTTGGTTATCTGCCACAGAGGGCCAGTTTCACCAGATCTTTCCCAATAAAGGTCTTCGACGTGGTGAGGATGGGTTTGCGACGGAGAGATCGTGAAAGAGAGTTCGTTTTGGAAGCTCTCAGAAAGGTTGGCATGCAAGAATTTTCACAAGCCAGCTTCTCTTCCCTCAGCGGTGGACAACAACAGAGGATACTCATAGCCAGAGCCATAGTCTCGCGACCGAAGTTGTTGATCTTGGATGAGCCCGTCACGGGCCTAGACTATGAAAGTCAGAACGAGTTTTACTCACTGCTCAAATCACTCGTGGACGAAGGTACGGCCGTTCTCATGGTGACACACGATGTTGGATTCGCCATGGATTTCAGCGATCAAATATTCTGCATAAACAAAACTTTGGTCTGTCACGTCTCCTCGCACGAAAAGGTTCCTTTGGACTCTTTTTTGGTGAAACTTTACGGTTACAACGTCAAGCCACTCACTCACAGGCACGGTGAAGAAGCGTGATGGATTTTCTAATGCTCTACCAAAGGTCTTTCTTGGCGGGTTTGTTGACCGCCGTCGCGACCGCCCTGATGGGTGTCCATGTGGTGTTCCGTAGGATGGCTTTCTTTGGAGATGCCATAGCCCACGTGGCGTTCGCTGCCGCGGCGATCGGTGTGACGATCGGTGTTTCGAGTTTCTTGAGTGCCGTCGTGCTCGCCGTGGTTGCCTCGCTCATCCTCGCAAAGTTGTCTCGCAGGAACATCAGCGAGGATGTCTCGGTGGGGGTTCTGTTTTCCCTCACCATGGCCATAGGTGTGATCCTCTTTTCGCTGGTGAAGAGACAGAGAAATTTGATGTCTTACCTCTTCGGTGATATCCTCACCGTGACGGATACGGACATGTTTTATCTGTCCATCGTCACAGTTTCAGTGATCGTTTACAATCTATTGTTCAAAGACACGCTCGTCCAGTTCACCTTCGATGAAGATTTCACCAAGTTGATGCGTCCAAAAATAGATTTGATCTATCAGCTGTTCTTGGCGGTCCTCGCGATCACGGTGGTGATCGGTGTTCGAACTGTGGGAGTGATACTCGTCTCGGCTTTCCTGATCATTCCCGCCGCCACGGCGTCGATCGGTGCGAAGGATTATCGGAAGGTGTTCCTTTTCGCTCCCGTTCTATCGTCGATCAGCGTCGTGGTTGGGTTGTTGCTTTCTCTCTACATGGATGTACCTCCTGGAGCGTTGATCGTAGTGGTGCAGGGGGCGATGTTCTTCACAACGATCGCTCTGAGAAGGTGATTGCTGTGTTCTTCCTATCGAGAGAGTTCACGTTCGATGCGGCACACAGGTTGGAGAGCTACAAAGGTAAATGTGAAGATCTGCACGGTCACACCTACCGTGTGCGTGTGACCGTCTTTGGCGACGTCGATGAAGAAGGTATGGTGATCGATTTTGTCGAGCTTAAAAAGATAGTGAACGAGAAGGTCCTTTCTCTGCTCGATCACAAGTATTTGAACCAGATCATACCTCAACCGACGGCTGAGAACATCGCCAGATGGATCTGGGACCGACTCCAGCCCGTGCTCAGAACAGAAAAACGGAGGCTCTACGAAGTGACAGTGTGGGAGACGGCCGATTCGTTCGTCACCTACAGAGGAGAATGACATGAAGGACGTACAGAACCAGAGGGACAATAGAAAGGTTTATCTGCAGAGGGTTGGAATAAGGAATCTGTCTTACCCCATAACGGTCATGGACAAAGCGAGTGGTTATCAAGATACCATCGCGAAGATCAACATGTATGTGGATCTTCCCGAGCATTTCCGTGGGACACACATGAGCAGGTTCGTCGAGGTGTTGAACAAATACAGGCTGGGGATCGATCCAAAACTGATCAAGCAGATGCTCGAAGAGCTGAGGATGAAGTTGAAGGCTTCCACCGCGAGGGTTGAGATAGAATTCCCTTACTTTGTGCTGAAGAAAGCACCGGTTTCTGATCAAGAAAGTTTTTTGAGCTATACCTGTAGGATCGAAGGGCAGAAAACTTCGGACAAATACGACTTCGTGGTCAGTGTCGGTGTTCCCGTTTTGACTTTGTGTCCCTGTTCGAAAGAGATAAGTGAGCGTGGGGCACACAACCAGAGAGCGATCGCGTGGATACACATAAGATCGAAAAAACTCGTCTGGTTCGAAGAACTCATCCAGTACGCGGAAGAATCCGCAAGCTCGCCGATTTATACTATACTCAAGAGGCCAGACGAGAAGTACGTCACCGAGCACGCTTACGATAATCCCAGGTTCGTCGAGGATGTGGCTAGAGAGATCGCTCTCAAATTGAACGCCGACGAGAGGATCTTTTGGTACAGGGTAGAGGTGGAGAGTCTCGAGTCGATCCACGCACACAACGCTTACGCGTGCGTGACGAAGTACAAGGAGGAGTGAGGATGCACATAGACGTTTTGGATCGTGGGTTCGTGAAACTGATCGACCACATGGGGGATGACACTTCGGCGGTGAGGGCCGCGAGGATCTGCCATGCCTCTCAACTCGGGGACGAAGAGAGAGACAAGCAACTGATCGAATTTCTCTTGAAGAGCGGGCATGAAACACCTTTTGAACACGTGGTCTTCACCTTTCACATCAAATGTCCCATCTTCGTCGCGAGGCAGTGGATGAGGCACAGGATAGCTTCCTACAACGAACTGAGTGGTCGCTACACTGAATATGGAGAAGAATTCTACATTCCAGCTAGAGAGAGGCTCGGTGAGAAAGCCGTTGAGATTTTTGAAAGAACGTACAGATCCTGCTATGAAGCTTATCAGAGTTTGATCGAATCTGGGGTGAGGAAGGAACTCGCCCGACTGGTGCTTCCCGTTTCTATCTACACACAGTTCATCTGGACGGTCAATGCGAGGAGTTTGATGAATTTTCTCTCTCTCCGTGCGGATTCTCACGCACAGTGGGAGATGCAACAGTACGCACTCGCCGTGGCTCAGATCTTCAAATCTGTCTGTCCAAGGACCTACGAGGCGTTCATCAAGTATTCGTACAGGGGTGATCTGCTGAAGGGGTGAGTCGAATGAAACTTTCAGAGATCTTGAAGGAGTTGAAAGCCAAGGTTTTAGCCAACGTTCAAAAGGTCGAGGAACTCCAGTTCGAACTCGTTGCAGCTTCGGACTTGATGAGTGAAGTTTTGGCCATCGCCAAACCTGGGGTGCTCCTGATCACGGGGCTCTGCACACCTCAGGTCGTGAGGACCGCAGATGTGGTCGGCATACAAGCCGTGGTGATAGTCAGGAGGGAAACTTTGCCTTCAGAAACGATCGAAATGGCACAGGCTTCTGGTATCGTGCTCGCTGCGACCAAGATGTCCATGTTCGAAGCCTGTGGAAGGTTGTACGTGAAAGGTCTCAAGCCGATCTGGGAAGTGTGAGACGATGGAAAAGATCCTCGATCGCGTTCAGAGTTTTTTTCTCGACATGCCCGTTGTTGAGGTCATGAATCCAAACGTGATCTCGGTGCGACCAGATAGAACGCTCAGACAGGTGAAAGAGATCCTCAGAATAAAACGCATCTCGGGTGTACCTGTGGTGGACGAGGACAGAAAGATCCTTGGCATAGTCAGCATCGAGGACATCATAAAGGCGCTCGAAGGTGGATACATAGATGGTAAAGTTCAAGATCACATGACCAAGAAGGTCGTCTGCCTCAAAACGACGGATACTTTGAAAGAGGTCATAGAGACGTTTGAGAAGTACTCCTATGGACGTTTCCCGGTGGTGGACGAGAACGAGAGGGTCGTGGGTATCATCACCAAGAACGATGTGATGATGGCTTTACTTGCCAAACTTGGACTTGTCTATCTGCACGATGAGCGCAGGAGGGAAGTGCTGGAAAGTCCAGACTATTTCGATAAATCTCTGATCACCGGTGAGCGACTCGACAAATCCGGTGCCGATTTTTTCTTTCCCATAGATTATTACGATATCAACCTCGCGGGCATAGGTGCTTCGAAACTGAGGCAATTTTTGTTGTCTAAAGGTGTCGATCCTGAAACGGCCCGAAGGGTGGCGATCGCCACTTACGAAGCCGAGACGAACGTGGTCATACACAGCGGCAGCACCGGTGCGATCTATTGTTTCGTCAAGCCAGACAGTATCTTCGTCCGTGTGGAGGACACTGGAAAAGGTATAGACAACGTGGAGTTGGCGATGAAGGAAGGCTACTCAACGGCTCCAGATTACGTTCGAGAACTCGGTTTTGGTGCGGGTATGGGGTTCACGAACATGAAGAGGTGCTCGGACAACATGATGGTGGTCTCCAAGGTCGGTGCGGGAGTCGTGGTGGAAATGGAATTTCGCAGATACAGGGAGGGAAAGAAATGAAAATTTCCAAGATCGTTGAGGAGCTTGGGTTGGAGGTTTGCTGTGGCGACTGCGAAATGGAAGTGCAGTATGGGTGTGTGGGGGACCTTTTGAGCGAAGTGATGGCGCATGCGAAGCCAAATTCCATCTGGGTCACGGTGCAATCGCACGTCAACGTCGTTGCCGTTTCCGTGATCGCCGGTATACGTGCGATCGTGCTCTGTAACGGGCACAACTTTTCTAACGAAACGGTCAAGAAAGCCGAGTCTGAAGGCATCTGCCTGCTGAGGAGCGATAAAAGCCCGTTCGAGATCGTTGGAAAACTCTACAGGTTGGGAATAGAACCGTGATCAAGGCCGATCTCCACGTGCATTCTTGTCTCTCGCCTTGTGCGGAGATCACCATGGTACCGACGGTGGTCTGCTCGAAGGCTAAAGAGGGGAACGTTCAAATTTTTTCGATCACGGATCACAACAGTTGCGACAATCTGGAATCTTTCGAAAAGGCTTGTGAGTCCGTTTTGGTGCCGGGGATCGAGGTGACTTCACTGGAGGAAGTGCACGTGCTGGGATACTTTCCAACCGTCGAGAGCGTGAAGAGCTTCTATGGAGTTTTCAAAAAGCATCTGCCGAAGGTGAGGTTCGATTCAGAAGCTCTTGGTTATCAACTTTTGGTCAACGAGAGGGATGAGTTCGTCGCTTTCGAAGAAGATTACTTGCTCGTCGCTTCGAATCTGGGGTTGAGTGAATTGATCGATCTGATCATGAAATTCGGAGGAATCGCAGTCTACGCACACATCGACAGACAGTTCGGAGTGTTGTATCAACTCGGTATCTTTCCGCAGAACGACGGGGTGAAACTCGCGGAAGTGAGAACGAAAGAAGGGTGGAAAACGGCGCTCAAGGCAGGTTACGTGCCACTGACCAACTCCGACGCTCACAGACCAGACGAGATAGGTTGCAGGTTCACTCGTTTCGATCTGAACGGAGCGAGCAGGCGTGAACTGCTCGAGTTGTTGGCCAATCCGACTAGAGACAGGGTGTTGACCATATGGGATTGAGAACGATCGTGGACCACGTGATGGACATAGTTCAAAATTCTTTCAAAGCTCAGGCCAGAAGGATCGTTCTGAAGATCGTTCAAACGAAGGATAGATTCTGTTTCACCGTTGAAGACGACGGGGTAGGCATGAGCGAAGAGGAACTCGAAAAGGTCTTCGATCCGTTTTACACCACGCGCGATCCGAAGATAAGAAGGGTTGGCCTTGGGCTTCCGTTTTTGAAACAGGCAGCCGAAGCTACGGGCGGTTACGTGGAGCTGGAAAGTCGAAAAGGTGAAGGCACGAAGGTCGTGGCGTGTTTCAACACGACGCACGTGGACTGTCAGGAGATCGGTGATGTCGTTGGATGTCTCGTCACATTGCTGACAGGTACTTCGGAAGGTGTAGAATTGTGCGTAGAAAGGTGTTATGAAAATGAATGCTATAGCGTGTCTACATCGCAGTTGATAGAAATCTTTTCAGATCTCTCATCGCCCGTGGTGATCAAAGCTTTGTATGAGCTGATCGAACAAACCGAGAAAAGCTTGTTCGAAGGGGAGGTATCGAGATGAAAAAGATGCTCACACTGATTTCATTGATGCTTTGGGGGGTGGTTCTTTTTGCCATCGTCGTTTCCGACATAAAGTTCGTCGGTTTGGTGACGATTTCGGAAAAAGAACTGCTCCCGTTGGTTAAGGATTACATTGGCATCGAACTCAAAGATGAAGCGATCAGAGAGATCGCCAAAAAGATCTTCGATACAGGTTACTTCTCCTCACTCGAGCCCAAATTGGTCGCATCGGAAGGCCGTTTCATCCTACAGTTGATCGTTCAAGAAAATCCCATCGTCAAAGATTGGAAGATCAATCTGGTGGGTCCTGAGCTGGTCAAGATGACCGAACTTGCGAGCGCCGTGACGCTGGAGAAGGGCAAAGCACTCAGCATGTCCAAGGTGAGGGAAACGTTGAATTCGATGAAACAAAAGTTCGATGAGGCCGGTTACTTTCTGGTGGAGATCAACGGGGATTTCAAGGATGGGATTTACAATTTCAACGTCTTTCTCTACGCACTTTGGGACATCTATTTCGAAGGGGAAATTGAGGGTCTCGACATCGCGCAGGTTCGAAAGCAAATAAAGATCAACACGTTGAAGGATTTCTACACGACACCGGCGATCTTGAGGTTCTTGGTCAAAGACGTCAAGCGTTGCTATCCCACCGTGAAGGACGTCTCAGACGTTCTGTCCGTGCTAGGTAACTACGTGTTCTTCGGCAAAGAAACATCGATAGATTTTGAAAAGATAGATATACCGAACGTGAGCGAGAAAACGATAGCCATGAAGATAAAAGTGGTTCAACCGAAGTTCATCCCGCAGGACGGCATGGTCTACGAAAAGATCGAATTTTCTGGAAACGATCTGATCGACAGTCAACAGTTGCGCAACGTGGTGTACGTGAAGGAGCACAGGCCGATCAGAAACGTCGATGTTTTGAAATCCATGCAGGCCATCATAGATCTCTACAAAGAAAAGGGTTATCCGATGTGCTACGTGATACCAAAGATTGAGAACAAAGTGCTGCGTTTCAACGTGGTAGAAAAGTACGTCGCCAAAGTTGAGTTCAAAGGTTTCGATAGGACCAAGGTCTACATCGTTGAAGACCTTGTGACTTTCAAACCTGGAGAACCTCTCACGCAGAAAGATTTCTACGATACCACCTCGGCGTTGAACAGGACGCAGTTCTTCGAAGCCGTCAGGGTGTATCCGGTCGGCACCCAGGATAAGCGTGATGTGACGATCGTTGTGGAAGTGCAAGAAAAAGACAAAAAGTTCAACCTCTCCGGTGGAATTTCGTGGAGCCCGGTCAAGGACAAACCGTGGTATGAAGGATTCTTCGGAGAACTCTCTTTCTCAACGATCAATCCGTTCGGTTACGGTGAGAGTTTCTCAACGACCCTGAAATTGGGATTCGAAAGCAGGCTCGTTCAGTTCGATGCTTCCATCAGAAAACCGTTCAATCTGCCAGCAACGCTCGGTGCGCTCTTCAGCTATGAATGGACGAGTTCTCAGCAGATTTTCAAGATCGGAGGTAACGTCTCCACGCTCAGAGCCTCAGGTCACGCCTTCGGTGGTGGTGTAACGTACGAGAATAGAACCTACACCGATTTTGTGGAAAACACACTCATAGTCTCTGGCAATTATTCTTACGACACCAGGAGCGATCCGATCTTCCCGACGCGCGGACAGTACCTCTACATGGGGTTGGAAAAAGCTGGTCTGTTTGGGTTTTTGGCGGACCGAGACTATTGGAAGATGCGCCTCGATGCACGCGTGTTCATGCCGATATGGAACGATCAGCTCGTGGCGGCTCTGAGGTTCTTCAGCAGTGCGGTTCTGTTCGACAAATACGTTTATGAAGGCTCCACGAAGGAAACGATCCTTTTCTACGGCATCGATTCTGTGCGAGGTGTGGATGGCACGAAGGCGAAGGCTGGCGTGCTGGCCAGCGGGGAAGTGAGGTACGATCTGAAGTCTCAAACGCTCCCCATGTACGCACTCCTGTTCGTCGATGTCGGCGGCACGGGTGAAAGCCTGTTCCAACCTTCGTTGAAGTTCACCGCTGGACCTGAGCTCGACGTGGCCATACCGCTGCTCGGTGTGATGGGCTTCGGTGTGGCGTACGACTTCGACGGTAGATGGACGTGGGAGAACTTCAAACCTTTCTTCAGGTTCGGCGCAGCTTTCTGAAGAAAGAACGAGTTTTGAAAAGAAAATGGCACGATTTTGGGTGTTATTTGGCCAAAAGATGCTATAATTCATGAGGAAGTGAGTTGTTTGCCAAAAAGCATGACTGGATACGCCAAGATCGAGCGAGTTTTGAATGAATACAGGATCAACTGCGAGCTGAAGGCTCTCAATTCTCGTTATTTGAACGTGGAACTGAGTTGTCCATCTTTTCTCTCTTCTTACGAAATCGAGCTGACCAAGTTGGTCCAAAGATACATCAAGAGGGGCAAGGTCTCGCTGAGGTTGTTCGTGGAGTTCCTCGCCCCACCGTCCCAAGCTTTACACATCGATTTTGGCCTCGCCAAGTTGTACTACGATGGTTTGGAAGATCTCGTCACGAGGCTCGGCATACCTGAACCAGTCAATCTGGACCATCTACTCAGGTTCCGCGAGCTGGTGAGGTTCGAACTACCGAGAGAGCAGGAAGAACGTCTCTGGGAAGCTTGCAAAAAGGTCGTGGAGGAAGCTCTCGAAAAGCTCGATTCGGAGCGTACGAGGGAGGGGAAAGATCTTTCAGAGCAACTCCTCAAGATCGTTGAGGATCTCTCTCTGACCGTCGAGTCCATGAGGCAGTCCGCTTCAGAGATCAGGGTGGTTTTGAAAGAGAAGTTGTCCAAAAATGTCGAGCAACTGCTCGGGTCTAACCAGATCGATCCGAACCTTCTAGAGAACCTCGTGGCGTTGAACGTTCAAAAACTGGACGTCCGTGAGGAGATCGATAGGCTCGAAAGTCACTTGAAAAAGGCGAAAGAGCTTTTAGTTTGTAACGACGCTGTTGGTAACCATCTGGACTTTTTGGCTCAGGAGATGCTCAGAGAGTTCAACACGGTGTTGTCGAAATCTGAAGATGCACGACTCGTGGAGCTTGGATTGAAAGGAAAGTTGCTCGTTTCACAGTTCAGAGAACAGTTGCAGAACTTGGAATGAAATGGTCCAAGGAGGTATAGAGTGTGTACGGGTTGATCAACATAGGTTTTGGGAACGTGATCTCTGGCGATAGGGTCATCGCGATAGTGAATCCGGAGTCGGCTCCGTTGAAGAGGCTCAAGGAAGAAGCTAGGGACGAAGGAAAATTGATCGATGCGACCTATGGACGTAAAACTCGGGCCATCATAATCACAGACAGCAACCACATCATCCTGAGTGCCATCCAGCCGGAAACGATAGCTCAAAGGTTCAAAGAATCGATGATAGAGATCGAGGAAGCTTTGAGTAAAGTGAGGTAGATCCGTGGCGGGATTGTTGTACGTGATAAGTGGTCCTTCCGGTGTCGGCAAAACGTCAATCATCGAAGGTGTGATGAAGAAGGTCAGGAACGTGGTCTTTTCCGTTTCCTGTACCACTCGGCCGAAACGTCCCAACGAAGTTGAAGGTCGAGACTATTTTTTCGTGGACGAAAGAACCTTCTTGGACATGGTGCAGAAGGACGAGTTTTTAGAATGGGCAGTCGTTCATGGTCACTACTACGGTACGCCACGCAAGTTCGTTGAAGAGCAGATCCAAAAAGGCATCAACGTCATACTCGACATAGACGTGCAGGGTGCCACGACGGTGATGAAGAAAATCAAGGACGCGGTGTTCGTGTTCATAGCACCGCCGTCTTTCGATGAGTTGAAAAAACGTTTGTTGAAACGCGGTACGGAGAAAGAAGAGGACATGCTCAAGAGGTTGGAGGATGCGAAGAGGGAGCTGGAACAGATACCCAAGTTTCAATACTTGATCGTGAACGTGGATCTTCAAGAATCGATAGAACAGCTCACATCTATCATAGTTGCAGAGCAACTGAAAGTCAGCAGGGTGATCGAACGATTGGGATTTCACAAACTGTTTTCGATCGGAGGTGGTTCCACGTGAGTAAACAGATCTTCGATTATGACAAGTTGTCTTCGAAGATCCCATACAAGTACGCTGTCCCCATAGCCGTCGCCAAGAGGGCTGAAGCGATCAAAGAGTACGCCAAGCCTTACGTTTCGACGCCAGACAACAACCCAGTGTCGATAGCCTTCCGCGAGTTGCTGGATGGATACGTGAGGATAAAGAACGAGGAGATACTCCGCATACTGCTTCCGAACACGAAGTGATTGTGCATGAAGATCCTCATCGGTGTCACAGGTTGTATCGCACTCTACAAAGTCGTTGGATTGGCGAGCGGTCTGAGAAAAGATGGACACGAACTGAGGATCGTCATGACTCAGAGCGCTCAGAAGCTGGTTTCCAAAGACTTGTTTTCTGCCGTCGGCAGTTGTCCTGTCTACACGGACGACGATGCGTTCAACATAAAAGACGGTTGGATACCGCACACCGAACTGTCCAGATGGCCAGATGTGCTGGTGATAGCTCCGGCGACCGCCAACACGATCGCGAAGATCGCACACGGCATAGCAGACAATCTACTCACGATGGTGTGCCTGGCTTTCAGTGGGGAAAAGAAGCTCTTGGTGCCAGCGATGAACGTGAGGATGTTTGAAAATCCAATAACTCAGGAAAACATCGAAAAATTGCGACACAAAGGTTGGTGGGTTTTGGAACCTGCGGAAGGCCACCTCGCCTGTGGCGAGTTCGGCCGAGGGAGATATCCAGAGAACGAGATCGTTCAAGAAGCCATATACATCCTTGGAAGCGACAAACCGCTCAAAGGTCTCCGCCTGTTGGTGACGGCGGGACCGACGTGGGAGAGCATAGATCCGGTTCGAACGATAAGCAACCGTTCCAGTGGTAAGATGGGCTATCAGCTGGCGAGGATGGCGGTGAGGTTGGGAGCGGAAGTCACGCTGATCTCTGGTCCCACCAGTTTGACGCCACCTTTCTTCATAAAAGAATTCGTGAAAGTTGAGAGTGCGCAGGAGATGTTCGAGCAGGTGGTGAAGAGGTTCAACTCGGTGGACGCCGTGATCATGGCGGCGGCCGTGGCCGATTACACCCCCGCGGTGAAGTTTTCCAGCAAAGTCAAAAAGACGACGGAGAGTTTGACCATAGAACTCGTCAGGACCAAAGACATCCTCGAAGAGCTTGGAAAGATGAAGAGCAAGCAGATACTGATCGGTTTCGCCGTCGAAACAGATGATCTCGAAGCTTACGCTGAAGACAAACTGAAGAAAAAGAACATGGACATGATCGTGGCGAACGATGTGCGGGCGATGGGTAGCGATCAAAACAGTGTGTTGATCATAAAGAAGGATGGTTCGAAAAAGCGGGTTGGTCCAGATGCGAAGGATCGTATCGCTCTTGCCATTCTTGGCGAGCTTGCTGATCTTTGGTACAACCCATGAGTTGATCGTCAGGTCTTTCGAGAAAGAAACCATAGAGTTGGCTTTGAAGCCGATCTACACGCCTGTTGAGCAAACCAAAGCCTATCTCTTCACGCAAACTGGCCATAGGGTCGCCAAACGACGCGGTGAAGACTCTTTCTTCTTCGATGTTTCACGCACCGATTGGATCATCGTGGAAGCGTTTGGAAAAAACTCGGCAGGTTACCCGATGAGGGGAAGCAATCCTTCTTTCGTGACGTTGTCTGCTTACAGGCAAGAACCTCAGATCTTTCTCTTCACGGATCCTGAAAAACACGTTCTCTACATAGGTATCAAACTTCCACGGAGTTGGCAGTTCACCGATTGTGAATTTCAAAACCTCAGGTTCAAAAGGTTCACCTTCAACGATATTCTGTACCTCTACACTTCGGAAAAGCCAAAAGACGGCATACACGCACTCACACTCAATTTTCAGCTCCCGTACGGTTTGAAGAAGACTTTGAAGATGGATGTGTTCGTCTTCCATGGGCTCGTGAACTTGCTCAGGGGCTCAAAAGCACCGATGAAGGTCGAACCGGTTCCTCCATACAACCACGTGGTCAAACCCGGTGAAACGTTGTGGTCCATAGCCAACATGTACGGTCTGAGGATCGCGGATTTGGAGCTCGCCAACGGCATTGAAGATGGCAGTTTCATCGTTTCTGGCACCGTGCTCAAGCTTGCGAGGGTACATTTCGATGCTTCCTTGACGAGTTTGGTCATCAACATCAGCACGGGCAGGCTGGCACTCTACTACAACGGAGTTCTTGTGAAAGTTTTTCCCGTCGCGGTGGGTAGGAGCGACATGACTCCCCCGGGTACCTACTGGATCATGAAGAAGGAGGTAGACCCTGCCCTGTACTGGTTCGGCGAGTACATACCCCCGCGTTCACCCATCAACGGTTTGGGAACGAGGTTCTTCCAGCTTTCGAATCCAACTTACGGTATACACGGGACAACAAAACCGTGGGAAATCGGTAAGAGGATCTCCCACGGTTGCATCCGCATGTTCAACCAAGATATCGAAACGATCGATGCTTTCGTTGACGTAGGAACAAAAGTGGTGGTGGTGAGAAACACGGAAGAATTTCCAACTAGATGGGCTTTCTGATCAGAACCTTCCTCCCTTTTTCTCTGCCCTCTTCTTGTACTCTGCAAACTTTTTTTCGCTGTCTCTGAGGAATCTGGCTAGCTTTTTCTCGAACTCGGCCTTCTTTGCGTCTTTCTGCTCTTCTTGGCTTTTCTCCTCTTTCAAGGACAGTTCCCATTTCCCATCGCGTGTTTTGCCGATGATCTTCGCTGTGACCTCTTGGCCCTGTTTCAGAAAGTCCTCGACGTTCTTGACGTACTGATTCGCGATCTTGGAGATGTGGATGAACCCAGTTTCACCGTTCTCGAGTGTGACGACAGCTCCATACTTTGTTATCTGTGTAACTCTGCTCTTCACGACGTCGCCAACCTTTACCACAAACTAACCCTCCTTAAGGATTTATGGAACATCAATACTCGACGCCTCCGTATCTGCGCTTGAATTTCTCGATGCGTCCTTCCGTGTCTATGACGAGTCCTGCACCCGTTTGTCCCTTGTACAGAGGATGGCAGTTCGAACACACGTCGATCCTGATGGTATCTTTGGATGTGTAGAACCTGTGCTCTGCGCCACACGCACACTTCACTGTCACCAGCTTCATCTGTGGATGAATATCCTTCTTCACTCCATCTCACCTCTCAGAAACTTTTTGTTGCCCTATAAATCATACCACAGTAATTTGTAACTTGACAACATCGATCTTTCGAATCGAAAGTTGTTGGTACCATCTCGCACGGAAGATTCACAGTGCTATTATAATCATTATTGTGCGGGGAGGGAAAGTCGTGGAAGAAAAGCGGGAACTTTTGGAGAAGATCAAGATGCTGGAAGATCAGCTCGAGTATTACAAGGCACGCGAAGCGCAGATGGAACAACTCATCAGAGAATACAACGAATTCATCAGGAAACAATTCGAAATCTACGATGAGTTCGTCCGTGATATCGGAACGAGCAGGATCATAGATCCTCTCACGAGGGTCTATTCGGCGGAACACATCAGCAAGTTGATAGCCTACTACCATCAGAGAGCGTTCGAAGACAACCGCAGCTACGGTCTGATCTTGGTCCGCCTGCCACGGAGGGACGAAAACTTCGAGGCGAATCTGTTGGCCTTAGCCAAGCTTTTGAAGACTGTGGTGCGTGTGCCCATGGACAGCGTTGGAAGGTTGAGTGAAGACACGTTCGCGATCCTGCTCACCGAGATAAGCAAGGAAAACACGCTCAAGGTGATCGACAGGATCAAGTCTTCCATCGAGCTTCATTTGAGTGTTCCTGTGAAGATCTCTTTCAGATCTTATCCAGAGGATGCTTCCAACCTCGAAGAAATGATGAAAGAACTCTACGCGGAGGTCAGCTGATGGGAAAGCTCATAGTTCATGGAGAATCACGACTGAAAGGTTCTGTAAAGATCTCTGGTGCGAAGAATTCGGCACTGCCGATCCTTGCAGCGACGATCTTGTTGGATGAACCTGTGTTGCTCCATAACGTTCCAGACTTGCTCGACGTGAGGACCATGTTCGAGATATTGGAGTCGGTCGGTCGTGAGGTGCGCTTCGAAAACAACACGGTTTTGGTGCGTTCGAAGGCCCAACTGAAGTGTGAAGTGCCGTACGAACCTGTCAGGAAGATGCGTGCTTCCTTCAACGTTCTCGGTCCGCTCGCCGTGAAGTGTGGGGAAGCCTCGGTGGCTCTACCAGGGGGTTGTTCGATCGGCGTTAGACCTGTGGATTTCCACCTGGAGGGCCTTCAAAAGCTCGGCTTTTCCGTTCAGATAGAACACGGTGTGGTCAGAGCCAAGAGGGAAAAGAGGCAAAAGGAATGCTACGTTTCTTTCCCCTTCCCCAGCGTCGGTGCAACCGAACACATCATGACCACCGCCGTTCTGCTCGAAGGAACGAAAACGATCGTGGACAACGCGGCGATGGAACCAGAGATAGTCGATCTCGCACAGTTCTTGATCAAGTGTGGTGCGAAGATCTCGGGTGCAGGAACGCGCAGGATCGAAGTCGAAGGGGTGGATCGGTTAAGTTCGTGTGAGCACAGCATCATCCCAGATAGAATAGAGGCTGGCACTTACGCGATCGCCGCAGCCGCGACTGAAGGAGAGGTGGTTCTGGAGAACGTGCAACCCGACCACATGATGGCGGCCATAGACGCGCTGGCTCAGTCCGGTGCGGAGCTGAGGATCGAGGGCAAAAGCTTGCTGGTCCGCATGAAAGATCGCCCAAGACCTTTGAAACTGCAGGTGACTCCCTATCCAGGTTTTCCCACAGACCTTCAACCTCAGATGATCGCTTATCTGAGCACGGCGGTTGGAACGTCCATCATCGTCGAAACGGTCTTCAAATCGAGGTTTCAACACGTAGATGAACTGAGGAGACTTGGAGCCAAAATAGAGGTCAAGGATGGTGTGGCCGTCGTTTATGGTGTGGAGAAGCTTCAAGGGACCATGGTGAAGGCGACCGATCTCAGGGCTGCAGCCGCACTCTTGATCGCTGGACTCATGGCCAAAGGTACGACCGTCATAGAAGAGGTGGATCAGATTTTCAGAGGTTACGAAGATCTCATCGAAAAACTCTCCGGTCTTTCGGCGGTTGTGGAGTATCGAAATGGATGAACGAGTTCGAGAGTGGTTCAGAAAGAACCTTTTGAGCTGTAAGTTGTGTCCACGCAACTGTGAAGTCGATCGTCGTTCCAAGCTCGGCTGGTGTGGCGTTGGCGATAAAGCCAAGCTGAGCAGCGTCGTGTTGCACTTCGGTGAAGAACCCCCGGTGAGTGGTGAGAGTGGTGCTGGAACTGTTTTTTTCACCGGTTGCAATATGCGCTGTATTTACTGTCAGAACATGAACTTCAGTCAGAAAGGCTTGGGAGTCGAAGTGGATGTAGAAGAACTGGCCGAGATCTTCTTGGACCTTCAAAAGAGTGGTGCCAAAACGTTGAACCTCGTCACACCCACCGCGAACATGCCGTTCGTCATCGACGCTCTGTTCATGGCGAAAGAGAAGGGTTTCAACCTGCCGATCGTTTACAACACCAGTAGCTATGAGAACGTGGAAACTCTGAGGATGCTCGAAGGGATCGTCGATATCTACCTTGCAGACATCAGGTATGCGGACGATGAAACTGGGATGAAGTATTCAAAAGTTCCCGATTATTTCACCATCACCAGTAGAGCTCTCATCGAGATGCACAGACAGGTCGGTCCCTTCAAAGAAGAGAGGATGAAGGGTCTGATCGTTCGACACTTGGTGCTCCCCAACAACGTGGCTCAGTCTGAACGGGTGCTGGATTTCATCTTCTTTTCTCTCTCACCAACCGTTCCAGTCTCGATCATGTCGCAGTACAACCCCGTCTTCAGCGCGAGGTTCGATCCGCTGATAGGAAGAAGGATCAGTGCGGAAGAATACGAGCGCGTCATAGAGTACGCCTTAAAACTTGGTCTCTGTGGTTGGATTCAGACCGAAGAGAAAAAGAAAGTCACCGTTAAACCGATCGAATCCACTCACAAGATCAACGAGAAGCTGAGATCAAGAACAGCAACAAAACCGCTCCCAACCCAATAGCGGACACCGTCAAGATCTTTTCCTTCGTGTAAGTGTAAACGCTCCTATCGACGATCACCGTTTCTCGTGCTGTGTAGGACTCTTCCGGAGTGTTCGCCACCACTTCCACGCTGTACTCACCGTCCGGTACGTCCGTAGCGCTCCACACCACCACGTTGGTACCGCTGTTTCCCTTCAACGTTTTGGACCAAACTATCTTATTGGTCTTGTCCAAGACGTTGACGATCAGGTCCGCTGGCTTGGAAAGGAAGATGTAGAAGCTCGTCGTGTCTTGATACCAATCGTTGTTCGGTGAGAAACTCTTCGGTTCCACCTTGAGGTTCACGACCAACGTTTCTTCGATCAACGTCAAATTCACCGTCGTCTCCCTAGCGTAAGCGATGTTCACGAGCTGAGTTTGAGGTTGATAACCGCTCGCTTTGAACGTCAGATGGATGCTACCTTCTGGTGCCAAGATGGTGTCTTTGACGCTCCTCACAGTTCCAAGATAGCGCTGTTCGGCGTACACTTCTACGGGATACACGTTCGAAAAGATTCTCAGATAACCACCACGCCTCAGAGGTGCTTCCACCAAGATCTGACCAGCTTGGGTGACGAACACGACCCCTTCGAACGGTACATAGAACGATTTGACCACGGTGATCCTGTACTGTCCTGTGGATTGAAAGTTGAGCACCAAAACTCCTTCCACGTTGGTCATGCCTCTGTAAACTCCATCCACGTACACGGAAGAGAACGGCTCGGTTCTCACCACCACAACGTAACTCGCCAATGTCAAAGTGCAGAACATCAAGATCAGCACAACAACGGCTCGCACGGACCTTCACCTCACCAACTCGTCGTTGTGTACCAATCCACGATGTTATCTATCTGCCAGATCTTATCTTCCAAAAAGTATTCTACACCTAGAACTATCGGCACGGTCGATCTGATGTCGATAACGCCGAAGGTTTCCTTTTCGATCCTTTCGGACACAAGCACGTACACGCTGTTGTAAGGTTGTATCGTGCCAGACAACTCTTCCAGCGTCTTGCCTGAAGCATCGTAAATGTAGATGTACACTTGAGCTTCCACCTTGTTGGGATTCATTATCGCAAAACCTGTCTTGAAGCTTTTGGAGTTCACATAACCCAAGGTGTACCAGTAGTACTTGGCGTCACTACTCGTTGTGACAGGTTCTATGACGTGGTCCCTCGAGACGAGAAGATCACGGTCCGAATACACGATGGAGATCTGTAAAAGCCCATCCGATTGCAGCATGGTCAGTCCCCAAGCTGAAGGGCTCGGTGTGACCACACGGCTGAGGTCGAAAATCACAGATTTGTACGGATCTAACGTCAAAACTTCTTGGTGCAGTCTTTTGCCGTTGTTATCGAACACGAGTAATCTCACGTAACATTGCTCATCGCTGACGTTGGACACGAGGATTGCAGTCTCTTTGTCTGGGGTACAATCGTAATAAAAGGCGTAGTCCGCTCCGATGAGCACCGCACAGATCAGCATTAAAAAAACTATCGACAATCCCTTCACCATCTCCGCTCCCCCCTTGGAGGTTTTGGACACACTCTCTTATTATAAACCATCCAAAAGTAGCTTGAAACCGTCCAAGAATGATGGTAAAATAGCAACGGCAGTGGGAGGTCGTCTAACGGTAGGACAGCGGACTCTGGATCCGCCGGTGGAGGTTCGAGTCCTCCCCTCCCAGCCAAACACGGGGCGGGACGTTGTGCCCGCCCTTTTTGTGATCGTTGTATAATGTGCTTTGTGAAGGAGGAAGCAGAATGAAACGGAACGTCGTGAACGTCGATGAAAACATCGTCACGTACGAATATCTCTTCGACCAAGAAGAAACGCGCATGGCAGAGTCGAACGCTTTGAAGAAGCTGTCACAACGTGTGGAAGTGCCTGGTTTCAGGAAAGGTAAAGTTCCAGAACAGATCGTGCGTGTTAGATTTCCAGAAACGCTCAAAGCGGAAACCTTTGAAGAGCTCTGGGCCAGCATTTCAAAAGATCTTAGCGACGAAGATCGTATCCTGCCGATCTACCTGGTGGATTTCGAACTCAACGAGAGTGGTTCGAAGTTCACCGTTGAGGTGCATAGAAGACCTGCCGTTCAGTTGAAACCTTTTGAAGAGTTCGAGCTGAAGAAACTCGACAAACCTTCCGTGCTAGAAAGGTACGTGGAAGAGAGACTCAAAGAGCTTCAGCAAGCACACGCCATCGTTCAGCCGAAGGATGGTCCCGCGGAGCACGGAGATCTGGTCAGGGTGAAGATGACGATCTTTTCGGCCGACAAGACCATCTTGGACGGTAAAGAGGTCGAATACGTTCTCCACGCGGATGACGACAGGCCCATCGTCACCGAACTCGTGGGAAAGAGAGCTGGTGACATCGTCGAGTTCGAAAAATCCTTCGAAGATGGGAAAGTTTATCGCTACAAGATAGAAATCCTTCAGCTGAACAGTAGAACATTGCCTGCGATCAGTGACGAGTTCGCCAAGACCGTCAATTCCGAATACGAAACGTTGCAACAGTTGAAAGAAGCACTCGAAAAAGAAGGAAGCGAGGTCTACGAGAGGGACACCAAGCACTTTCTGCAAGATCAAGCGATAGACATGTTGATCAGAACTTGTGAGCTGAAGATCTCCGATAGGACTCTCGAAAGACTCGCCGAACAGGCTCTCGAAGATATCAAATCGAGGCGTGACGAGTACGAAAAGTTACTGAAAGACCACCAAAACGATGAAAAAAAGCTTCTAGAGAGCATCAAGCGTTATTATCTACAACAGCTCAAAGCGGAGTACGCGATCGATGAAGCTGCGCGTTTGAACCACATCGAGGTGAGCGACGAGGAGATCTTTTCACAGGCAGAGAAACTCGCAGTTGCGTGGGGCATATCCGTCGAACGTGCGAAATCGATCCTTCGCAACCGAAAGGATGTCTATGAGGATGTCAAGGATCAATTGATCAAACAGAAGATCGCCGACGCCATTTTGGAAAAGTGTAAGATCGTGGATGTGAAACCTGAGGAGGTGAAGGAAGATGGATCAGAGAGAAATAGCGCAGTTGATACCAACGGTGATTGAGACCACGGGAAGGTACGAGCGAGCCTACGATATCTATTCGCGCCTCCTCAAAGACAGGATCGTCTTTTTGGGTTATCCCATCGACGATCACACGGCGAACCTCGTCGTGGCACAACTCCTCTTCCTCGAGGCCGAAGATCCTGACAAAGACATACAGCTTTACATAAACAGTCCTGGTGGTTCCGTCACCTCAGGTCTTGCGATCTACGACACGATGCAGTACGTCAAATGCGACGTGGTCACCATCTGTGTCGGTCAAGCGGCGTCCATGGCGGCCGTTTTGCTCGCCAGTGGAACTAAAGGCAAACGCTTCGCACTGCCGAACGCCAGGATCATGTTGCACCAACCTCTAGGTGGTGCCGAAGGTCCCGTCAAGGACATCGAGATAATCACGAAAGAACTGTTGAGGATAAAGAATCTCATAAACAAGATACTCAGTGAAAAGACAGGTCAACCAATCGAAAGGATCGAAAAAGACACAGACAGAGATTTCTTCATGGACGCTTACGAGGCACTCCAGTACGGACTCATAGACAGGGTGATCGAGCCAAAAAGAAGGTGAGTTGTTTGAAACTCACCCCCATGATGGAGCAGTACATGCAGATAAAATCCAAATACAAGGATGCGATCCTGCTCTTTCGGCTCGGTGACTTCTACGAAGCTTTCTTCGACGATGCCAAGATCGTTTCTGAAAAACTCGACATAGTCCTCACACAACGTCAAGGCGCACCCATGGCTGGTGTGCCCTATCATGCATTGAATTCTTATCTGAAGAGGCTCGTTCAGCTCGGTTACAAGGTCGCCATATGCGATCAGATGGAAGATCCCGCAACGGCCAAAGGTTTGGTGCGCAGGCAAGTCACCAGGATCGTCACACCCGGCACCTTGATCGAAGAAGAGCTCTTGGATGGTTCTTCGAACAACTATTTGGTCGTCGTTTGCAAGCAGAACGATCGTTACGTGTCCGCTGGTGCGGACATATCGACCGGTGAGACCTTCTGGACTGTGGTGGAAGATCTGGACGAATTGTGCGATCTTTTGAGATCCGTCGGAACGAGTCAAGTTTTGTTCGAACCGTCGTTGAGAAAATCGCTCGAGGGGAAGTTTTCAGATAGCGTCGTGCTCGAACCGCTGCAAGATTGGCACATGAACCCTTCGAACGCGGATCGTGACATCGCACAGGCGTTCAACGTCGCGGTGGTGGACCATCTGGAGCTTTCTGAAGGAAAAATTGCCTTCGCGGCGCTGGTGAGGTACATCAGATACACCCTCATGTCCCAGCAGATCTTTTTGAAACCACCCAGGGCTTTGAGGTCCAGCGATTATGTGTTTCTGGACGCCACCAGTGTGGAACAACTCGGATTGTTGAGCGATTCTGGTCAAATGAGCCTGTTCGATGTGCTCAACTTCACCAAAACTTCCATGGGCGCTCGCCTTCTGAAGCAATGGTTGCTCCAACCGCTCAGGGACAAATCGAAGATAGATTGGAGATTGAAGAGGGTCGAAGCTTTCGTGAAAGATCGAATCCTTCTAAGCGAGATCAGAGAATATTTAGCCTCAGTGAAGGACCTACAGAGGATCTCGACGCGTTTGGAGTACAACAGAGCGACTGTGAAAGACCTTGTGAACATCAAAGCCACGCTGGCTGTGTGTCCATCGATCAGATCGGCCCTTCAGACCAACGAAGTGTTCGAAGAGGCGAAAGAGCTGGATTGTCTGGAAGATCTCTTCGGTGAATTGAGCTCGGCTTTGCAGGATGAACCTTCCATGAACTTGGGTGAAGGTAACGTGATCAAACCCAGTTACGATCCAGAGCTGGACGAGCTGAGGAATTTGGTCTTCAACGCGGAAGAGTTTCTCAAACAGATAGAGCAGAGAGAGAGGATGAAGACTGGTATAAACAATCTGAGGATCGGTTACAACGAAGTTTTTGGTTACTACATCGAGATCACCAAATCGAACCTCTCTAAAGTCCCGAAAGATTACATCAGAAAGCAGACGCTCGTCAACTGTGAGCGTTTCGTCACCGAAGAGTTGAAAGCTTTCGAAGAGAAGATACTTTCCGCCAAAGAGAAACTCGCAAAGAAGGAAAAAGAACTGTTCGACAGATTGTGCAACTTCGCACTCGAAAGAAAGCAGCGTCTCGCCAAACTGGCCGACTTTCTTGCGATCATCGATGTGCTCGCATCTCTCGCCACGGCGGCCGTTCAGTATAGATACACCAAACCCGTGTTTTCCCAGAGCGAACTGGTCTTGAAAAATTCGAGACATCCCATCGTGGAGCGAAAGGTTGAAAACTTCGTTCCGAACGATCTCACCTTGAACAACGAAAGTTCCTTCGTCGTGCTCACCGGTCCAAACATGAGCGGTAAATCCACCTTCGTCAGACAGGTTGGACTCATCGCCGTCATGGCACAGATGGGCAGTTTCGTTCCTGCCGATGAGGCCATTCTCCCGATCTTCGATAGGATCTTCGCCAAGATGGGTGTGCGGGACGACGTCGTGGCGGGTCGAAGCACCTTCCTCACCGAGATGAACGAGGTCGCCAAGATCATCTACCACGCAACGAAGGACAGTCTCGTTCTTCTGGATGAAGTCGGACGCGGTACGAGCACCTTCGATGGTATCAGCATCGCTTGGGCGGTGAGTGAGTACATACACAACAAGATCGGTTGCAAGTGCATCTTCGCCACACATTTCACCGAACTCACAGAGCTTGCGAATCTCTACGAGGGCATCGTCAACAAGACCGTACAAGTGCTGGAAGAAGGTTCGAACATAGTGTTTCTGCACAAGGTCGTCGATGGCGTGGCCGACAAGATCTATGGAATCGAGGTCGCTTCCATAGCTGGCCTACCATCGGAAGTGGTGGACAGATCGCGCGAAGTTCTGAACATCATATCCGAAAAGAGCGATCTTGAAAGCAGGTTGCGTGTCGTTTCGATCGAAAAGTTGAGGAAGATAAAAAGGAGGAAGATCCATCCAGACCAATCAACCTTGTGGTGAGTTTCCCTTTCTGCATCTGACACACAAAAAGGCGGATGCGGACAGTTTTGCCAGTGCCTATTGGGGCTACAAGGTCTTCGGTGGGGGTATATACGTAGACGAGCCAGATCTGACTGTGAAGAAGTTGATGGAGCGTTTCTCGGTCAGGAACTTTTTTCCCTCCAAGATCCAACTGTTCTTCGTCTATGACACCTCCGATCCTGAGCAGCTACCTTTCGCCGTTTCGAGCTACTGCATCTTCGATCATCACAGAGTGCAATCGAAAGAGTTCGTCGATGGAGCGATCCGATCCCACATCAGATTGAGGAGCGCGAACGTGCTCAACCTGTTCGATCTCAGCGGTGGAAAACTCCCAAAAGACGTTCTCTTCGCTTTCGCTGTGGCTTTGGTGAGCGAGACTGCGTTTTTGAGAACGGCTTCCTCTGAAGATCTGATGTATCTTTCGAAGTTTTTAGTGGGCCACGTGCTCGAAGATGTTTTCGAATTGATCTTGGAAGGTAGGGTGAAGAACGTCGAAGGCTTTTTGGAACGACTCTCCAAGATCAAGATAATAGATGCAGATTTCAAAATAGGCATCGTGGAATGCGAAGATGACGACGAGTTCCTCTGTGTTGCGGACATGGCGATGTATCCACTCTCACTCTCCGTTCTTCTGGGAAGGTTGCCTTGGGGGGTTTGGGTTTATTGCAAAAAAAAGTTCGTTCAAAGGATCTACAGATCGCTCAGACGTTTCAAAAAACGAAAAGCTGGTAGAATATATGAAACGAACGATTTGGATCTGGTTTTGAAAGCCATCTTGGAAGAATCACAATCTGATTGAAGCGTCGAAAACCTTTCAACACCTTTCGTAGTCCAAATCAATGTGGAACGAGTCTGTGATACAATTTTTTAGAAGCATCATTCATATCTATAACATAGTTTTTTGAGTGAATCGTGGAGGGGCAAACTTGACTAGAGAAGAGTTGATGCAGATTTTGAGCGAAAGAGTACGCAAATGTACAGCCTGCCAACTCGCACAGAGTAGAACCAACGTGGTCGTCGGCGAAGGTAGTCTCTACACACCGATCATGTTCGTGGGCGAGGGTCCAGGCGAAGAGGAGGACAAAACGGCAAGACCCTTCGTCGGTAAGGCAGGCCAACTACTCACCAAGATCCTCGAATCCGTCCAGCTCAGCCGTGAAGAGGTCTACATCTGCAACGTCGTCAAATGTAGACCACCAGACAACAGGGTACCAACGGCTCAGGAGCAGAAAGCTTGCGCACACTTTCTCTACGCCCAGATCATGATCGTCGATCCGGTCATCATCGTGCCTTTGGGGAGCACGGCCCTTTCTTTCTTTTTGAACCAGAACGTTTCGATCAGTGAATATCGCGGCCGCGAGATGGAGTGGAGGGCGGGAAAGAAGCTCTTTCCCATGTTCCATCCGAGCTATCTTTTGAGGAACCCATCGAGAGAGAAAGGTTCTCCGAAGGATCTAACGTGGCAGGACATCAAAAAGGTTCGTAAGTTCTACGATGAGTTGAAAGGGAGGTATCGCGATGCCCAGGGGTAGGAAGAAGGTTTTAACGCCAGCTTTGGAAGACTATTTGACTGTGATCTACGAAATTCAGCAGAAGCAACCAGCCGCTAGGATCAGCAGCATAGCGAGGAAAGTGGGAGTGAGTCTCCCCAGCGTGACCAACGCCGTCAGACGCCTTGCGGATCTTGGCTATGTGGAGTACGAAAAGTACGGCTTGATCGTTCTCACACTGCGTGGAAAGAGAAAAGCTCAGAATTTGTATTCACTGCAGAAGCGTATCAAGTACTTTTTCCACTACGTGCTCGGTATTTCCATCGACATCTCTGAAAAGTTGTCCAGACACCTATCGCACTACCTCACCGCACGAACGCGTGAGAGGATAAAGGAGTTCTACAGACTGGTCATCGACTTCAGCGAGGACAAAGCCAAGCAACTCAAAGATTTCATCCTGGAAAGTCGTAAGCTGGTGAACGTCACGGAGCTCCCGGAGGAAGTGATCGAGGATCTCAAGGCGATGGAGAAGGAAACCGAAGAAGAGGGTGACTGAACGTGGCGAACGTCTTAGTCACCGGAGGCGTCGGGTTCATAGGCTCACACCTTGTGGATGCGTTACTCCGCGCTGGCCACAGAGTCGTGGTGGTCGACAATTTGAGCAGTGGACGTATCGAAAATCTCAACAGACAAGCTCTGTTTTATCAGCAGAGCGTCGAAGATGAAGAGATGATGGAGCGCATCTTCATGCTCCACAGGTTCGATTACGTGTTCCACCTCGCCGCTCAGGCCAGCGTGAGCGTTTCTGTGAAACAGCCGACCAAAGATGCCGTGGCGAACGTGATAGGTAGCTTGGTCCTACTCGAAAAGAGCGTCAAATACAACGTTAAAAAGTTCATCTTTTCCTCCACCGGTGGTGCGATATACGGGGAAGACGCACCGATACCGACCAACGAGGAAGTCGTTGCAAAGCCGATCTCTCCGTACGGTATCGCCAAGAGGAGTGTGGAGATGTACCTCGAGTTCTTCAAAAGGGAGAAGAATTTAGATTATGTCTCCCTGCGCTACGGCAACGTGTACGGCCCAAGGCAAGATCCCAACGGTGAGGCTGGCGTTGTGGCCATATTCACTTCGAGGATGTTGAAGAACGAGGAAGTGTTCATCTTCGGAGATGGCGAGTACGTGAGAGATTACGTCTATGTGGGTGATGTGGTCGAAGCGAACCTGCTCAGCATGAGACCTGAGATCAGTGGGACCTTCAACATCGCCACGGGCGTTGGTACCACCGTGAACCAACTGTTCAGAATGCTTTCGGAACTGACTGGATACACCAAATCGCCGATCTACACCGAGCCGAGGAAGGGTGATCTGAGAAGAAGCGTTCTCGATTGTTCCAAAGCTGAGAAGGTTTTGAACTGGAAAGCCAAGGTCGATTTGAAAACCGGCTTGGCCCTCACGGTGGAATATTTCAGATCCGGAGGGTGATGGTTCACGCAGAAAGACAGACCGCTGGCCGAGAGGATGAGGCCGAAGAGCCTCGAAGAGCTCGTTGGACAGGACCACGTGCTTGGAAGCGACGGAGTTCTGAGGCGGGCGCTCTTGTCAGGTTCCATGTTCTCCTGTATCCTCTACGGTCCACCAGGCTGTGGTAAGAGCTCGATCGCAGAGTTGATCAAAAAATACGTCGATGCCGAGTTCTATTCACTCAGCGGTTCTCTGCACGGTGCTGCCGAGATCAAGCAGGTGCTCAGTAGGGCACAGGAGCTGAAGAAATACGGCAGGCAGACCGTGCTGTTCATAGACGAAATACACAGACTGAACAAAGCTCAGCAGGACGTTTTACTTTCGCGCGTCGAGGATGGTACCATCATCCTGATAGGTGCCACCACGGAAAATCCCTCTTTCGAGATCATCGCTCCCCTTCTGTCGAGGTGCAGAGTCATTCAACTTAAACCTCTATCTCAGGAAGATTTGATCAAGATCATCGAGCGTGCACTGGAAAAAGATGAACTGCTGAATCGAAGCGGTGTGGAGGTTGAAGAAGGAGTACTCTCTCAAATCGCGAAAGAGGCCAACGGTGATGCCAGATACGCTCTGAACACGCTCGAAACGCTCATCGAAGTGGCGCAGGCTAGGGGGATGAAGAAACTTCGCTTGGAAGATCTCGCAACGTTCGCAACTTCGAAGCAGTTGGCTTACACGCAGGAAGACCATTACGATCTGGCTTCCGCGTTCATCAAGAGTTTGCGTGGAAGCGATCCAGATGCGGCACTGTACTACATGGTCAAGATGCTCGAAGGCGGAGAAGATCCCATGTTCATCGCGCGCAGGATGATCATACTGGCGAGTGAGGACATCGGTTTGGCAGATCCTTTCGCTCTGATGATGGCCGTGAGCGCCGCACAGGCTGTCGAGTACGTGGGCATGCCGGAGTGCGCTCTGAACCTGGCCGAGGCCGCCATATACCTCGCCAGTGCACCGAAGAGCAACTCCGTCTATGAAGCCTTGTCGAGAACGAAGGATTTGGTTGAAAAAACCAAAGAAGTGGAAGTTCCGCTCTTTCTGAGAAACCCCGTGACCAAGTTGATGAGAGACGCAGGCTATGGGAAAGGCTACATCTATCCACACGAGGTCGGTGGCTTTGTAAAAAGAAGCTACATGCCGGAGGGGTTTGAAAACGTCAAACTCTACATTCCCAAAGATGTGGGCAAGGAATCTTCAATAAAAAAGAGGCTGGAACAACTTTGGGGAAAGAGAGAGGATGGTTCGGATGAGATCGATTTCGAAAAATAACGTGATCTATTCGTTCAATCCGTTCATCGAACCTGTCGTGAGCGTTCGGCCTGGTGAAACTGTCAGGTTCGAAACGCTCGATGCGCTGGGTGGTCAGATCGAAAATGAGCAGGATGTTTTAAAACTCGATTTTTCGAAGGTGAACCCCGCCACAGGTCCCGTACGCATAGAAGGTGCGAAGAAAGGCCAAACACTCGTCGTTGAGATATTGGATGTGTCTGTAGCATCCGACAAAGGCGTCATCGTCGCTGAAGAGGGTTTCGGCGTGCTCAAAAACATCGTCAAAGGCTTCAAGGCAAAGATTCTGCCCATTCGCCAAGGCTGTGTGGTCTTCAACGAAATCCACATACCCATCAAACCCATGATCGGTGTCATCGGTGTCGCGCCGAAAGAAGGTGAGTTCCCCACGGGAACGGCACACAAACACGGTGGAAACATGGACACCAAAGAGATAACGGTTGGAAGCAGAGTGCACCTACCCATCTTCCAAGACGGTGCCATGCTGGCTTTGGGGGATGTGCATGCGGTCATGGGCGATGGCGAAGTTTGCGTGTCGGCATGCGAAGTTCCAGCCGTTGTGACCGTCAGGGTGGATGTGGAAGATGTATCCATCGAATGGCCGATGGTGGAAACGAAGGAAGACATCTACATCCTCGTTTCTCTGCCAAGGATCGAGGAAGCCTTCGAACAAGCCACGTACACGGCCGTCAAGTTGCTGAGCGAAAAGAAGAACATGCCCATCGAAGAAGCTTACATGCTCGCAAGCTTGATCGTCGATGTTGGGGTGAGCCAGCTGGTCGATCCCAACCTGACCGTCAAGGCGAAGATATCTAAGGCTTATCTGGAATGAAAACTGTCACCATCCCATCAATTGCTTGCTCGCAGTGATGATGGACAAGATATCCCTCACTACAGGTAAAATGTCGGGCAACTGCGCCAGAGGATTAGTTGGAACATAGACTACATCGCCCGGTGAGATCGTCGGGTTGGTTCCTCCACCTTTGCCTGTGATGATTCCAGACAGATCACAGATGATCACTTCACCTTCTAGGCCACCTTTGAACAGGAATATCCTACTTGCCGATGCCGTTTGATTTAGACCGCCAGCCCGCATGATCGCATCGAAGACCGTGGTGAATCTGTCTATCTTGACGATACTCGGATTCCTGACGTTACCAAGAACGTAAGCTATGTTCGTATCGATGGATGGAACGTAGATCAAATCGCCAGATTTGACTTTGATGTTCTGAACGGTGGAAAGGTCCGAAAGATCGTAGGTAGATTCGCTTTGACCGCGGCGCAGCACGACCTTGGTCTTCATAGCCCAATCGCTCAACCCACCGGCACGACTGACGATCTCTATGAGTGTCGATTCGCCCTCCCGAAGCTCATACACGCCTGGTTTCGCCACCTCTCCGAGCACATACACATAGGGTTTTTCTTGCCATCTGACGAAAAGAAAATCTCCATCTTGGAGCAAAACGTTGGTGATCCGATCCAGATCGATGACCGTCTCTTTTCCCGACCTCAACAGCAAAATGTCCTTCTCTTTGAAGGTGCCACTTTCTTTGAAACCGCCCGCTTTCGCGATGACTTTCTCTATGGTTGGAGTTTCATCGGGATCGAAAACGAACTGGCCTGGTCTGCCCACGAAACCATCCACGTAAACTCGAATGGGCTTTTTGAGAGTGATCTCCACGATGTCTCCATCTTTCAGAGGAATCGGTGAGACCGTTGTTAACTGGAGAACTCTATTTTCTGAGCGTATCTTCAAAGATTGCAAATACTTGCTGTCTATCCTTCCAAACTTTGCGAGGGCCTTTTCCAGATCGATCTGCTCTTCATTCTCCAGCGTGACGTAACCGTACAGATCTCCCGTGAAATAAACTCTCCTCTCTGTGGTGAACCTGATGATGACGGTATCACCGATCTCAAGATCTATGTCTTTCTTCAAAAGGCTCACGGTGTCGACGAGCTTTTCTTCCCCTCGTCTCAGCAGAGAGAGCTTCTTTACGAAAGAGAAGTCTTGTACTCCGTACTTTTTCAACACTGTAGATAGGGTGAAGGGTTCTGAGCGTTCGAACGTCAATCTACCGTTCCGTGCAAGGTTATCGCCCACCACGTACACGAACTGCTCTTTGAGCTTTTCAACGTAGACTGTCGCACCATCCTTTAAAGGTACATCTTCTTTCAGAATGACGCTCGGTGCGTAGATCTCTTCGCCAACCTTTATGAATTCGACTGAATCATCGCTCGTAAAACCTCCAGCTTTGGCCACGAGGGTTCTCAGACTGAAGGTTTCATTCTTCGAAAAACTGTACAGACCAGGATTTTTCACGAATCCAAGTATGTACGCCCTCCTCGGCACATATTCCTCTATACGGATCACATCACCAGGCTTCACCAAAAAGTCCAGATTTTCGGATGAAAGTTCGATCTTTTCATTTTCTCTTTCTACAACGATTCTGTCGATGTTCTCGATGGTTCCTGCGAATCCTCCTGCCAGCGAGATCATCTTCCTCAGAGTGAACTTCTCCTTCGGTGATATTTCGTACGCCCCTGGATTTTTGACGTAACCAAAGATGTAAACTTCAGTTTCTTCAAATTTCTTCACTTCGACGACGTCACCAACTTGAAGTTTCATGTCTACATCGTTATCCACATTCAATTCTGTGAAAACCACACCGTTTCTGCGAACGACCACTTTCTCCAGAAATTTCCTTTCGACCGAAAATCCACCAGCTTTGGCGATCAGATTCTTCAGCGTGATGTCTTCACCTTTACTGAAAACGTACATCCCAGGTTCAGCCACGGCACCCATGATGTAGGCGAAGCGTTCCTCAATTTTGGCGACGTAGACTGTATCTCCCGGTTTCAACATTACGATGTTGTTGAACAAATCTTTTTCATTGATTTCTTGAATTGAATCTGAAACGATCAATATACGTCCAGCGCTGTCCTCGGTTATACCCCCCGCAGTGGATATGATGTCCAACAAGGTCATATTTTTCTTGAACGGATAGACTCCAGGATTTTTCACAGCCCCGAGGATCTTGACAAAATCGCTGTAAAGTTTTCCAGGTAACACGATCTGATCGTTCTCTTTGAGTGTGGGATCTTCTTTCGGCACATCACCGAACAGCAAGGCAGACAAATCTAGGTTTTTAACGGTTCCTCCACGCACCAACTTTATACGGGTCAATTCAACTTCCGAAAGATTCACTGAAAGTAAAGCTAAAAGCTCTGAAACCTTCAGATCCTTCATTCCCATATCGACCACGCCGTTCACTATTCCCGACACGTAAACGTTCCTGGGTGCTATGCGCAGCAGCGTCACAATGACGTTCGAATCTGAAACCTGCGTGGACAATTTCTGACGTAAAATCTTTACCAACTCATCGATTGTGAGACCTTCCACGCTCAATCTTCCAACTATCGGTAGAGCGATCTTCCCCTCTATATCCACCACACATTCTCTGGTGTAATCGGGAATGTTGAAAAGCTCAATCCGTAGAACGTCACCCTTTCGGAGTGTGTAGCTGAACACGAAGGAAAACGATACGACCAAGCAAAGAACTAGGATGACTCTATGCACGTTTCGTTCCCTCCTTCTTTTTTGATTATAACGGATCGAGACACTCTAAGGTATATTTAGGTTATAATCGACTTGAGGATCTAATTAAAAAGTAGGGGTGAATTTGAGCTATGGACAGTACAGCAACAGAGCTCACTTTGGAAGACATAATACGTATTTTTAAAAAGCGCGTCGGAATCTTTCTTCTCACAGTGTCGATCGCCATAGTCGCCACGTTATTGTACCTCTTTTTGGCCACTCCCATCTATGAAGCGAATGTCACCATCAAAATAAATCCGTCGTACGAGTCGAACGTTGCTGCGCTTTTCACTGGCACACAGATTTACACCGGTAGGCCAGACATTTCGACGGAGATAGAAATAATCAAGAGCCGAACCGTCGTTGAAAGAGCTGTAGAGATCGTTGGTTTTCATGAATTTGTCCGCCATTCAAAGCGAGAAATAGACAAAGATCAACTCGTTCAAGCGATAATAAAGGGATGGGTGAAAGTTGCTCCGGTCAAGGATACCAGAATAGTTCGATTGAGCGTGCAACATCCAGATCCGAATCTGGCCACCAAATTGGCGAACGCAATCGCTACCGCTTACAACGACAGATTGAAAGAACTATCGCAGACTGAATACACACTGCGCAGAACTTTCATCGAGCAACAGTTACCGAAGGTTGAAGAAAGGCTCGTCCAGGAACAGGAGAAATTGAGACAGTTCAAGGAGAAAAATCAAATATTCGTACTGTCTGAACAAGCAAAGAGTGTACTTTCGATGCTATCAAATTATGATTCTGAATACAACAAACTCAACCTGGAACTACAAGAAGTTTCCATGAAAATCAAAATCTTAAGAGACACACTCAGCAAAGTCGATCAGAAGATCATCAGTTCTGAAGTGATCACCTCTAATCCAGTGATAGAACAATTGAGGGCGAAACTGGTGAATCTTCAAGTCGAGTTGTCCGGCTTGCTCCAAACTTACCCAGAAAGCGACAAACGCGTCGTAGCTCTGAGATCACAGATAGCTGAGACGGAACTTTTGATGAAAAAAGAGGTGGAGAAAGTCGTTTCCAGTCAAACTCAAGTGATAAATCCGATGTACACACAAACACTCGCAGAGCTCATGGACAACGAGGGTCGTTACCAAATACTACAAGCAAGACTGAACGCGGTCAACCAACTCAGAAAAACGTACCAACAACGCGTTCAAACTCTCCCGAGAATAGAGCAAGAATTGGTTGAACTGGAAAGAAACCTCGCCGTTCATAGTCAGATATACACAACTTTACTACAAAAGTTTGAAGAGTCGCGCATAGCAGAAGCGGGTATAGCTGGAAATTCGCAGATAGTGGATTCCGCCATAGTACCCAAAACACCTGTAAAACCGAACAAGCGATTGACACTTGCGATCGGTGGCGCGCTTGGAGTTTTCGTTGGGATTTTACTGGTTTTCTTGATCGAATATCTCGACAAGACCCTGAAGGGAGAAGAAGAGATCAAGAGGATCCTCGGCAATCAAATACCTATTTTGGGGAGAATACCCAAACACGAATTGGAATCTGAAGGCGTTGAAGAATTAGTGGTTCTCAATTCGCCAACGTCTCCAATTTCAGAGGGTTTCAAACTCGCCTGTACTAACATTCAATTTTCTAAAGACGTTGCTCCGAAGATTTTAGTGATAACCAGCCCGGGACCGAAGGAAGGTAAAACGTTCACGGCTGTCAACATCGGAGCTTCGTTCGCACAGAGTGGGTTCAAGACCGCTCTGGTCGATCTCGACATGAGAAAACCTCGACTTGAAAAAGCTCTAGGTTTGGATGCGAGAAAAAAACTTGGTCTCACCAACTACTTGTTACAAGGTTCACCGCTCGAGGAGATCACGGTGAAATTTTCAAACAATTTGGACGTCATTCCAGTTGGTCCACTACCACCCAACCCTACGGTACTCTTCACAAGTTCAAAGTTCATAGATCTAATGAAGTCGCTCTCTGAAAGGTACGATAAAGTGGTGATAGATCTTCCACCTATACTGGCAGCGGCGGACGCCCTCGTTGTTGGAAAATATACAGACGGGATCGTTTTGATCACGCGTGCCGGCATGACGAGCCGAGATTCTCTGAAAATAGCGTTTGAGAACATCAAGGTGTCTGGAAACACTCTGTTGGGCATACTGATCAACGGTATCGACAAGATCTCTTCATCTTACTATTATTATTACTACTACTATTACAGCGAAGATGGAAAACGCGTCAGAAAAAGGGAAAAAAGAAAAGCGAAAGAAAAGAAACCACCTCTGATGCTCAAAAGACGCTGAATGAACTGTTCAAAAATACGAATAATCAGAAATAAACGGTGATTCATGATGATAGACATTCATTCGCACATCCTTCCGAATTTGGACGATGGGTTTGAAAAGGAAGAACATCTCGACATGGCAGAGCGAGACTACCGTTCGGCAGGCTTTCAAAAGGTTTATCTGACTCCCCATCTCCATCATCCAAAATTTCCCAATGTGACGATCGAGAGGATATTGGAAAAGTATCAAAGAGTTTCCACAAAACACGGAGAATTCTTCGAAATAGGCTGTGAACTTTACCTGGGGGATTATCCTTTGAAATCGTTCCTCCCGTTGGGACGCTTACCTTTCGTTTTGGTTGAATTACCCACCACCGTAAGCCCAACCTATTTGATGGACGCGATCTTTCAAATAGAGCTGAAAGGCTACAGTGTTGTGATCGCACACGTGGAGAGGTACGAATATTTCTTTGAAAATTCTCTGGCTCGGAAGCTGAAAGACAGGGGTGTTTTCTTTCAAGTGAACGTTTTTTCCATCGAAAACAAAGACGACAATGCGATATACTACTTTAAAAAAGACATGATCGATTTCATCGCGAGCGATGCCCATTCTTTAGAAGATGTATCGAAATTGAAGAACGTCAATTGGAAAAAGTATGAAAAGATCCTCACAAGATCGTCCGATCTGCTGAAGTGAAATTCCACCATGCTGGGGGGTCGTTCATGGTGCATCCAACGGCCAAGGTTGGAAGTGGGGTTCAGCTCGGTGAGAACGTTGTGATCGAACCCAACGTGGTCGTGGGGGATCGTGTGGTGATAGGTCACAACGTGGTGATCAGGGAAGGTACGATCATCGGCGATGGCTGCGTGATTTTCGACGGTTCCATTCTGGGTAAAAGGCCTTTCAGGTCTGCCGTGTCGGCCGTGACTGAAGAAAAACAGCTTCCACCGCTCTCTCTCGGTAAGAACGTCGTGGTGGGTGCGAACTGCGTTCTGTACAGGGGCAGTTTGCTGGAAGACAACGTCTTTGTGGGCGATCTGGTCGTGATCAGGGAAGAGGTCAGGGTGGGAGCGTACAGCGTCATAGGTAAAGGTGTCAGTGTGGAGAACAAGACCACGATCGGAAAGTACGTGAAGATAGAGACCAACGCCTACATCACCGCGTTCTCAACGATCGAAGATTACTGCTTCGTGGCACCGGAGGTGACCTTCACCAACGACAACTTCTTGGGGAGGACCGAAGAGAGGAAGAAGTACTTCAAAGGTCCCACCTTGAAGAAAGGTGCCAGGATCGGTGCCAATGCCACGATCTTGCCAGGGATCGTTATCGGTGAGGATGCCTTGGTCGCCGCTGGGGCTCTGGTCACCAAAGATGTACCGGCGAGAAAGATCGTCATGGGTGTACCTGCGAAGGTCGTGAGGGACGTTCCAGAGGAACAACTTTTGGAAAGACAGAGCTTTTATCGTCCAGATGAATGATGAGCGGTCTCACCTTCGGTGAGATCTTTCATGCCTGTCTTGAAGCTCTTCGATGATCTTGTCCCATTCAACGTTCTTCTCCACCATCAACACGGTTAAATGGTAGATCAAATCGGCCACCTCGCGAACGAAATGTTCTTCATCGTTCGATTTTGCAGCCACGATCACCTCGATGGCCTCTTCACCGACCTTCTTCACTATCTCGTCCAGACCTTCTCTGAACAACTTCGCCGTGTAAGAGCTTTCAGGCGCTTTGGACTTTCTCTGCTGTACGATCCGAAGGAGTTTTTCAAGAAACTGAAGATCGTTCCTTCTTCCTTGGCCGTATATGGAACTGAAAAAACAGCTTCTGTTCCCCGTATGGCACGCCACCTTTTCGAGCGGAAAATCTACAAGGTACAAAAGCGCATCTTTATCGCAATCTTCGAATATTTGCACCACGCGCATCGTGTTTCCAGACTCTTCACCTTTCTTCCAGATCTTTTGTCTCGATCTTGAATAAAAATGGGCAAAGCCTGTCTCTTTAGTCAAATTCAACGCTTCTTCGTCGGCGTAAGCGAGCATCAAAACTTCTCCCGTGCGTGCCTCTTGAACCACCACAGGCCTCAGCATGTCGATCCACCTTCCTCCAACCTGATCGGTACACCTTTCGACAGGAGATATCTCTTCAGCTGGATCACGTTCATCTCCGAAAAATGAAAGATCGAGGCAGCCAAGGCGGCGTCCGCACCGGCTTCGAAGGCTTGAAGGAAATGTTCTTCCCTACCCGCACCACCTGAGGCGATGATGGGAATTTTCAAAACTTTTCTCGCCTGAGAAATCATCTCGATATCGAACCCTCCCTTAGTGCCGTCTTTATCGATGCTTGTGAGCAGAACTTCACCTGCACCGAAATCTTGCACCAAAGAGAGCCAATCTTGCAGTCTCATCATGGTCCGCTTTTTCCCAGAAAGGACGAACACTTCAAAACCGATTTCGGTCCTCTTCGCATCGACAGCAACCACCACGGCTTGGGAGCCGAACTTCGAAGCGATCTTCTCTATGAGTTTTGGATTTTCAACCGCTGAAGTGTTGATGCTCACCTTGTCCGCACCAGCGTAGATCAACTCGCTGGCCGTTTCGATGTCTCTCACACCTCCACCGATCGTGAAAGGAACATCGATCTTTTCAGCCACTCTCTTGGCGACCTCGATCATCGTCCTTCGAGATTCCAACGATGCGGAAATGTCCAGAAAAACAAGTTCGTCCACACACTCTTGACAGTACTTTTCAGCCAACTTCACCGGATCGCCACCGTAGATCAAATTTTCGAACCGTTTACCTTTCACCACCACTCCATCCTTCACATCCAAACACGCGATGATCCTTTTAGCGAGCATAACTTTTCATCTCCTCTAAGCTGATCCTTCCTTCGTAGAACGCTCTTCCCACGATGACACCTTCGATCGTTGGTGTTTCCCTGCAGAACTTTTCGATACGCTTCAGATCCTCCACCGAACCGATCCCACCGGCTATGTAGATCTTCAAACCTGAACTTGCCAGCTGTTTGGTCGATTCCAAACTCCTTCCAGCGAGCGTGCCGTCGAGATCGACATCGGTGTGTATCAGTTCTTTCAAACCGAAACTCTTCAGCTTTTTCAGAAGCTGTACAACATCGATCCTCACACATTCCAGCCAACCTTTCGTTCTCACACCGAGCGAGGAAGTGTCCAAAGACAGAACCACCTCTATTCCGAGTGCCGTGAGCTTTGGAACGAGTTTTGGCTCTCTCAATAAGAGGGTGGAAAAGATCTGTCTTTTGAAACCAAGCTCTGAAAGCTTTCTTGCAACATCTATGTTCCTCAAACCTCCTCCGATCTGAACGAACCTCGCCAAGCCGAGTTCAGCGATCCGTTTCAAGATCACTTCGTTCTGATTCGATTCGTCGATCGCTCTGGAAAGATCGATCAAATGCACCAATGTGAAGCCTTCATCCACGAACCGTTTCAACAGCTCCACAGGTTCAAAACCATAAACGTGGCAGCTTTCTTTGTTGCCCCTTTCGAGCCTCACCACGCGCCCCCTGTAGAGATCTATGGCTGGCACAACGCGCACTCGATCAGCCTCCTCAAAAACGTCCTGCCGACCGTGTGGCTCTTTTCTGGGTGGAACTGAACGCCGATGAGTCTTTCATCCATCACCACGGCGGGGAAAACTTCCCCATCGTACTCGCAAGTTCCAACGATCAACCTTTCCTCACAAACGGCCCTGTAGGAATGTACAAAGTAAAAGTATTTCCCATCCATGTCTTTGAACCGCTCGAGATTGAATCGAACCGTGTTCCAGCCCATGTGTGGTAACAGCGTCGAGCTGAGCTTCACCACTCGACCCTTCAAAAGGCCCAAACCTTTCATTCTGGTGGGACTTTCTTCACTCTCTTCGAAGAAAAGTTGCATGCCCAAACAAACGCCCACGATGGTCGCTCCGAGGTGATAGTTTTTGAAGATGAACCGATCCATCTTGCTTTCCACCAAGTTCTTCATGGCCTGTTCGAAATGACCAACCCCAGGTAGGA
This sequence comes from Pseudothermotoga sp., assembly GCA_025060105.1. Taxonomy (NCBI): domain Bacteria; kingdom Thermotogati; phylum Thermotogota; class Thermotogae; order Thermotogales; family Thermotogaceae; genus Pseudothermotoga; species Pseudothermotoga sp. Next base: position 48,793 of record JANXCS010000010.1, read on the forward strand.
AGATGATTCTGTAGGTCTTATCGATCGGTTTTTCCAACAGCTCGAGCTCGAAGTTCAACTCGCCTTGGAGTTTTTTTAGAGCCCTGTAGAGGTTCATGATGTTTCCAGGCACACACGAAACGACGGCGACGTTCAATCTATCATCCCCTTGGTGCTCTGTATCGATCCGCTTTCGTTGATCGCCGAGCGCAGGGCGATCGCGAAGGATTTGAAACAAGCCTCGGCGATGTGGTGTGAATTTTTACCATAGAGCTGTACAAGATGCAGCGTGATCTTGGCGTTCGAAACAAAGCTTTTGAAGAATTCTTCGAACAACTCTATGGGAAATTCACCCACACGCTCGGTTTCGAATCGAACTTGATAGTTGAGAAACGGCCTTCCAGAAAGATCGATCGATGCGACGATCAAAGCTTCATCCATGGGAACTACGGCGTATCCGAACCTTGCAAGTTGAGAATAATCGAGCAGTTCTCTGAAGGCTGTACCGAGAACGATCCCAAAATCCTCCACACCGTGGTGCAGATCGATCTGAGAATCCACCTCGAAGCTTTCCACCTTCAATGAGAGAGTAGAGAATTTGCAGAAGGTCTTCAGCATGTGATCGAAAAATCCCATCCGCGTTGAGCCTGTGAACGTTCCTTCACCGTCGTTCTTCAACTCGATCCTTATGCAAGTTTCAGAGGTTTTTCTTTCAACCGAGCAGGCGTTGAACCTCTTTTCCACTAGCATCTGAATCCCTCCAGAATTTTCAAAACCAACTCGTTCTGTTCCGATGAACCTACACCGATCCTGATTCCAAATTCAGTCTTTCTGACAGCCACACCGTTTTCCAGAAAGAGCCGATGCATCCTTTCTTTCTCATCATCCTCCAGATAGATGAAAACGAAATTCGCCACAGAGTCGCTGACTTTGAAGTTCATCCTGCGGAGTTTTTCTTTCAACCTCTCACGTTCTTGAACGATCCTTCGAACGCGCTCGAAAAAGATGTCTCTTTTGCTCAGGACCAAGCTCGCGAGCATCTGTGAAAGGTAGCTCACATTGTAAGGCAGTCTGATCCTATCGTAAGCGTCTATCAACTTCGAGCTTGCCACCATGTAACCTATCCTCTGTGAAGCCAAGCAGAAGGCCTTAGAGAAGGTCCTCACGACGATCAAGTTTTCGAACTCTTCAACGAAACTCACATAGCTTTTACCGCAAAAATCGTAGTAAGCTTCGTCCAGAACAACGAGTGAACCAGTTTTTAAAAGGAAAAAGATCTCTTCTTCTTCGAACAGATGTCCCGTGGGATTGTTCGGATTGGGCAAAAACACGACACAGTCTTGGCTCAAAACTTTCTTCAAAAATTTCAAGTTCAATCGCTCTCCAACCAGAGGAACTTTTCTCAACCTTACGCCCAGCGCCCTGGCGAAGATCTCATAGCAACTGTAGGTGGGAGGAAAAATGAAGATGCGAAGCTTTTTGAACATGTTCAACAGATTGTAGATGATCTCATCCGCACCGTTCCCGATGCTTATCTGATCTACCCTGGCCTTCCAACGCTCCGTGGAGACGTATTCGGCGATTTGCTTCACAAGCTCTTCGCATGGGGAATCGAAATAGGTGCGCAGCGTCGCTGGATCTACCTTTTCGAAGAACTCTTTGAGCAGTCCTTCTGGGAAAGGATGGGGACTTTCGTTCAGTGCCAGATAAACTGGCGTTCTTTTCTCGCTCTTGTAAGCTTCAACATCTTTCCTGATCGATTCGACGATGTCTACGAAGCTCATCTCGATCCCTCCAGCCTCACTTCGATCGATCTCGCGTGCGCTTCGAATCCTTCAAGCCTCGCCAGAGAGGCGTACCAAGCCCCTCTCTGCCTGACTTCCTCTTCGCTGACTTGGGTTACGAAGATTTTTTTCAAAAAATCTTGGACCGTCAGACCTGAAGAGAACCTCGAAGCGGTGGAAGTGGGAAGCACGTGGTTTGGACCGATCCCATAATCACCGAAGGCTTCCGCAGAAAAGCTTCCCAGAAAGATCGAACCGGCACTCTTCACATCGCTCAACAGCGACCAAGGATCTTTCGTCATCAACTGCAGATGTTCCGGTGAAAAGATGTTGGAAATCTTCACCGCATCTTTGATATCTTTCACCAAGATCGCCAAGCCGTTGCGTTCCAAACAGCTCCGTGCGGTGGACCTGGCCGGTTCATCCAGCTCGCTCAGCTGTTTCGAAAGTTCTTCCATCGTTCCATCCAACAGATCTTCATCGTTCGTGATCAGGCAAACTGTGGCATTTTCATCGTGTTCGGCTTGAGCGAGCATGTCTGATGCTACGAATCTGGCCTTCGCCAAGCCGTCCGCAACGATCAAAAGCTCCGTAGGGCCAGCGATGGAATCTATCCCACAATCTCCCACGATCAACCTTTTCGCACAGCTCACATAAATGTTTCCAGGCCCAACGATCTTGTCCACTCTCTTCACGATCTCTGTTCCGTAAGCCAGTGCGCTGATCGCGTGCGCCCCACCCATCTTGTAGATCTCTTCTATACCGAGCCTTCGACAGAGGTATAGAACATACGGAGAGATCTTTCCATCTTCCATGGCGGAGCATGCGACCACGATCCTCTCCACACCTGCGATTTTGGCTGGAACTGCACACATGATGAGGGTGGAAAAATAAACCTTCTTCCCAGCAGGTACGTAGATCGCCACACTCTCGATCGGCTTCACCAAATATGCGGTGAAACTACCAAACTCGTTCACACGCCAGATGGAACGCTCCAAATGGAGAGAATGGAACTTTTCAACTCTTTCGATGAATTCCTCGCACGCTCGTTCGAACCGCTCGTCCACTCGGACCGATTCGAGCTCTTGTTTCGACACAACGATCTGTTCCTTTTTCAAAGCGCACCTTTCGTACATGGCGATGTACTTTTCTAACGCCACTTGACCGTTCTTTTTCACATCCTCAACGATGCTTTTCACGTTCTGTTCGAGTTGAGAAAGTTCGAACCTTCTTTTTTGAACGATTTTTTCAATCTGCTCACAGGTTGGCTCGATGAGCACCTTCATCCTTTCATCCCCCTCGAAAGACTTTCAAGAAAATTCAAAATCTCATCCCTTTTGGTGCGGTAAGAAACCTCGTTGAGCGTGACGATCGCGCTGATGGGATAGATCTCATCGAGAATCGAAAGCCCGTTCTCTTTCAGCGTCCTACCGGTTTGAACTATGTCCACGATCAGTTCGGCCAACCCCACCAAGGGCGCCAGTTCCACCGAACCGTGCAGTTTGATGATCTTCACATCGAGCTTCTTCGCATCGAAGTACATCTTCGTGCTCACGGGGAACTTGGTGGCGACGCTGAGAACACCATTTTTAGGTTTGAAACCTTCAAACCCTGCGAGCACCATTCTGCTCTTGCCGAAAGGTAATTTCATAGGTTGAATGAGTTTTAGCTGAGATTCAACGATCGAGTCTGTTCCACAGATGCCCACATCGGCGATACCGCTGAACACGTAGGTTGGAACGTCTAAAGGTTTGACGATGAAGATCTGCATCGTTCCTTTCAAATCCTCCACGACGAGAGATCTTTCTGTTGCTTCTTTGAAGGTATAACCACACCCTTTCAGAAACGAAAACGCTTCCTCTTCGAGCCTTCCCTTCGCCAGAGCTAGTTTGACCATGTTCTCTCCTCCAGAAAGATCGTTCCTCCGACGGCCAGAACATTCTCGTTCACCTTGTACCTGCCTCCAGCGGCTATGAGCAGTGAATTTTTAAGATCGAACATCGTGAACGTGGGACCATCGTACTCTTCGATCGTTCTGGCTATGGAAAAATCCAACTCCACGGTGATATGAGAAAACTTCGAAAGAAAATCGACCGTTCGAACGATCTCGGCTTCTATCGTCGAATCGAGTGGAAAATCTTTCAATCCGTCCACACCCCTTTTGGTGAAACTGTTCTCGACCAACTTCACCACGTTCGAAAGATCCAGACCGTGCAGAGAAGCGAAGAACTCTATCTCCGACACATCTTTTCTGTCTATGAGCTCAAAGAGCTGTTTTCTGAACTTTCTAGGTACATGTTGCACACACTTTTCTATCACTCTAGAATCACCGATCTCCACCAAGAGCCGGTCCGTCAAGGACGAAAGAACCGTTTCGATGAGCAGTTGCAGAACAAGCTCGAGATCTTTCAACGATGAAAAGGGGATGATCTCCACACCCAGTTGGAACTTCGGTCGGACCTCACCGGAATGATCGTATCGATAGACGAAACCTGTATACCAAACTCTGAACCTTTCCAGCTGGAGCTTGTTGAAATACTCCACGATCGAAGCGGTGTAATCGTTCCTGAGCTTGAACAGCTCACCGTTCCTAGCTTGGAAAAAGATCCAGTCTTTCTCCAATTTTGACAGATCCTTCAGAGCTTCCACCTCTGGACTCAAAAACAACTCAAAATCGTTTTCGTAGCACTTTTCCACGAACGTCTTCACAAGCTTTTCGATCCTTCTCAAAGGCACACCTCCTAATAAAAAAGGGTCACACCCTTTCGGATGTGACCCGGTAGTTTCCTTTCATCCCACCATCACGTAACACCCGGTGGTGAAACTACCGGGTCAAACACGTGATGGTGATGAACAAC
>JANXCS010000010.1:53423-61745 GCA_025060105.1 Pseudothermotoga sp.
AGTTTCCTTTCATCCCACCATCACGTAACACCCGGTGGTGAAACTACCGGGTCAAACACGTGATGGTGATGAACAACGCTCAGAATGCCGAACAATCCAACGCCATTCACGACCTTCACCTTTTGATTAGATCATACCACAAAAAGATGAGTTTGACAAATGCGAACTATAAATCACAACCCAAGGGGAAATCCACGCAAAAGTACCTCTTTATGCTCATGCCTGCTGAACAGCGATCACACTCGTCGGTCTGAACGACCAGAGTGGTTCTGTAAAATTTGACGATTCACTTTGCGCAACTGACGTTCATTTTCACACGCAGATAAAACTTTCGATGTACGATTTTTGAACACCATCGTTCCGGTGGAAAATAAAAGCACCGATTGAACCTTACGGTTACTAACTGGTGAGTGCAAAAAAATTTATACCGAATTGGTATAATGCAGTCGGTGATGGTGTGAATCCTTTCAAGTTTGGCAAGCAGTACGAACCGGACTGTTTCATAGACAGAGAAGAAGAATATTCCCAGCTGGTCAGAGCCGTTTCGAGCGGGAACAACGTCATATTGGTTGCTCCCAGGAGGTTCGGTAAGACTTGGTTGATTCAAAAATTTGCACTCGAAAGTGGTTTTCAATGTATCTATTTGGACCTACTCAGCATGCTTTCTTTGAAAGATTTCGCCGTAAAGATCATTTCAAAATCTTTCCAGTTACTCAAGTCGAACAACCCTGTGGAGTTCGTCAAGGAGCATTTGAAGAATCTGGTCAAGTACATCAACTTTTCCATCGGCTCGGATGGGGTAGTTTTCACCTTCAGCAGGGACGTTGAAGAAGAGGTCTTACTTTCAGAGTGCTACAGGCTGTTGGAAAGACTCGGTGAGATCTTCAAAACTTTGGTGGTGTGCTTGGACGAGTTTCAAGCGTACAGTTTGGTGAGCGAAAAGCTCGCAGGTTCTCTGAGGAGTTTTTTCCAAACGGCACCGAGGGTGGTCTTCGTTTTCTCCGGTTCCATGAGGCACATGATCGAAGAGCTGTTTTTCCAATCGAAAGGTTTGATGTACCATTCTGGAATCAAGCTCGATCTGTGCTCTTTTCTGCCGAAAGATGCGGTGATCGATCATGTCTGTGAAAAGTTCCGCTCTTCCGGCAAGACCATGCCGAGACAGCTCGCCGAAAGATTTTACGCCATCACCAAAGGTCATCCGTACTACGTTCAAATGCTCGCCTACGAAGTTTGGAACCTCTGTGGAGAAACGGTGGCGGAACAAGATCTTCAGAACGCGTTGAATCAGCTCATCTTCCGTGAAAGACACAGCTACGACATGGTGCTCGACATGCTCGGACAAAAGCATCTGCGCAAAGTTTTGGTCATGATCGCCACGAACAGAGACATCTTCAGCCTCGAAACGTTGCAAGAGTTCGAAATTCCAAATCCAAGCATCGTGAACAAGACTATCAAAAAGCTGGTCGAGCTCGGTTTCGTCGAAAAGCTCTCCAGAGGCAACTACGAAATCATCGATCCGATCTTCGAAGAATACGTACTGAAAAGATTTTCCTAAATTTTCCACGCACAACTCAAAGTCCCACTCGTTCCACAAACGCTTCGTAAAAACAGCTTGACCATGCAAATCATCATGGACAACAGAAATGCCATCGGCCGTTTCACTCTCGAACGACAATGTGTGGACGTCGAGCAAAATTTGACCGATCGCTCAAAAGTTGACAGATCTTTATAGAATGCTCAGCTACAGTCAACGTCCACATTCCCATCATCGTGGATGGAAAGATGAAAACTATGACAGAGCTTGGAAAGTTTCACATACCACCGATCAGACCGACGCGAAAGCCTTTTAAGGAAAAGCCTGTGGTTATGTAAAATTTCCACACCCTCAAGAGTGCTTCAAGATCGAGGTTGTTAGAATCTAGCAGAAACTGTACACCGAAATTTGGCATCTTTCTATACAGCGCTCCGACGGTGAAGTTGAAGTTCCTTTCACCGACTATCAAAGAGAACGAGTGCGTGATGGCAGGATAAAAAAGCACTCGGTGTGACAGTTTTTTCCAATCATCCAGCTGTATTCCACCAGATAGATAGGATGTACCCAAAAAGGATGCATACACGTTCAAGCCCAAAGCGAACCTGTCTCCCACCAAAACGTACGGCTCGATGTAGGTGACGTCCTTCACGAAGATGGTTTCACCTTTGAGCCGTTCCGCACTGCGCAGAACTTTTCGAGCATACTCGATCGCCGCACTGCTCGGTCCATACTTAGCTATCTTCGAAGGACCTTCGAAATAACCAGCGAGCGCGTACTCGATGCTTTTAAACTGACGTTGCAATTGTTCAAGATAACGATTGGCACCATCCATCGCCCAAAATGCGTTGAAAGGATTGAGCACTCCCAACTTTTCCGCAGTTGATGGTACAAACTGTGCCAGACCCATCGCACCTTCAACTGAAAGTGCGTGTACATAGAAGTTAGACTCGACGCTCACCAAGCCTTTGAGAAGGTCTCTATTTTCTTTCGGCAACAGCCAATCGATCGGCACGACGGGATGAACGAACGGTTGAAACACAGAAATTTTGAATTGAGTTTGGTGCCATTCTAAAGAAAGGCGCGTTTCAGGCTCGTTCAGAAACACCAAAGCGTTCGCAAAGATCTGAACGAAGAAAAGCACGATCAAAACCACGGTGAATCTCTGCAAACCCATCCCACCCGTTCAACATCTAAAGCTTTCTATTGAGTATATCAAAGTGTGCCGTTTCAAATCGAGCCTGTCGAGCTGAATGGTCAAAAGCTGTAATTTTTCAGAACGTAGCTCACCACGGCGGTGAGCGATGCCATGAGTAAGACTATGGGGATGGTTTTTGAAAACACACGTTTTTCTTCACCGATTCTGTCTATCGACGCTGCGGCGTTTTGAAGTTTTGAAGGGGATATGGCCGAAGCAAGACCGCTACCGAAAGCCATGGCGGCGGGCATGAGGATCGGTGAGAGGTTCAAAAGCTTCGAAGTTTCCGATGTGTAGTTCGCAAACATCGCCGTGGCGGAAGTCTGAGTGCCCGTCACGAAACCTCCGAGCACTCCCAAAAACGGTGTGAAGAAGGCGTAAAAGCTTTTGAAAAGCTCGGCGGAAGAAACGGCCATCGCATGGATCATGTTCCTTTGAAGGTTCACCAGCTCAAAACCATTCGGTGTCTTTTCGTACCCCGAATAGAGCATCACGTAGGCGATCAGAAAGAAAATCGTTGCCGACCAAAACGGTTGAACCATCCTTTTTCTAGTCTTCATCCAGATATTCTTCATCTTCGCTGAATCTATCTTGTAGATGAACATACCGATCAGACTGCTCACAAAAATCCACGTGTACGCCTGCCAAAAGATCCTCAGATGGACTGGCCTTCCTTTGAGTAGATCCATCGACATGGAAAGCTTTTGATAGAACAACTCGTGCACGGGACCTACCAAGTTGACGAAAACGATGAAAAAGATGAGCATCAACCAAAGAGAACTAGCTTTGAGCAACTTCTTCACATCCACATCCTCATCGACCACACTTTCACGGTTCTTGATCGCATAGATGATCGTCAAAGCCACGATCACAAGAAAACCTGCTATCAACCCTGTGAGCACCGGCGCTCTCATCATTATCCCGATCTCTGCACCCAGAAACGCCAAAAGACCTACGACGATGGAGAGTGAAAAACCACGCTTCAAAAAATCCTTACCGCCAGCCACGTACAGGACCGCGAGCGATATCGCGAAGGAAACTACCCCAACGAACGGAAGAAAGTACTTGGCGGAAACTATCAAATCCGTCTTGATCATCTCGGCGAACACGACCAGCGGCACACCGAGTATGGTGTAGGTGCAGAGTGAATCATAGCCGAGTGCGGCGAGCGCGATCGACTCGACAGGTGAATAACCCAACGCGAGCAAAATCGGAGTTATCACAGTCACAGGCACTGCACCCGCGGCGGAAAGCAACGTACCGAGACCTATCACGATGATGAGCGTTTGAAACAATCTATCCTTCGCACACAGCTTTTTTGAAAAACCAACGATCGTTTCCATCGCACCGGCACTCTCCATGATCGTCAACTGCAACAGAGAAGCGACCACGATGAGCGAAACGGGGAACGAAGCGAGAAAACCTGAAACCGTTGCACGCAGTAGAACTTCGAAAGAACTACGAAAATAAAACAGTGCCAGTGCGAAAGCTGTGAAGAATCCAACGAGCCCAGATCCAACCACCGAAGCTTTCGTGAAGAGGATCATCAACAGAACGACGAACACCGGCGTGAAAGCAACCAAACCGTTCAACGAACATCCTCCCAGGTTATGATAACGCAATTTTTACTTATGAGCTTTCACGAACCCCACTACATTTGTTCTTCTCAATCAATATTTCACTCATAAATTGATCTGAGTTGTGAGTCTGTCCGAACGAATTTTTCGCTCCGTTTTGGATCATTGTGTAATTCGTACCGGCTGGACATTGAGATATTGAGGAAAAACTTAAGATTGGAATTTGAGAGGTGAAATGGAGTTTCATCTTCGAAAGTTTGGTGATCATCTGTGTAGGTGAGTATACGAAAGGTACGCACCTCTTTTTTCTCAATCTCTTTTCATCGAATCTGAATGCACGAATATCGATTTTCTAAAATGCTTGCCAATTCACATTGAGATTCCTGCTGTTCTGAATAATTCCTGAGCATACTGAACACTCATCGATGCCCATTCTTCTTCCACCTGAATTGTTTCTTCCAAAGATCCAGATAGTGGTACCCATAGTTCCAGTATGAAGCTGATATCACCAGCTTTAGAATTTAGATATTCAAGTATCTTCTTTAGGTTCAACTTTCCTCTCCCAAGAGGGCAACCTCTGATTATAAAGCCTTGGTTTTGTTCAGCTCGTTTAATGTCAAAATCTTTGAGGTGAACATTCACAACATACGGTGCCAAAGCATCGATAGCAGTTTCTGGCGTTTCAGGTATACCAAGCAAATTTGCTGTATCAAAACAAATACCAAAGTAAGGATCATTGATCTCGTTAACGATCCTCAGCAGATCTTCTGTAGGGGTTTTCTCATAATTTTCTACGGCGATTTTGATATCTGCTTTCTTGAATTCAGGAAGCAACTCTCTTATAGGCATTAAGATCGATTCATAGTCACAAGAAGATTCAGTTTCAACCGAAAAGTCTGGTAATACACGCAAGATTTTGCTGTTGAAGAAAATGCAGAGTTGAAGGTACATCTTCAGCTTTTCCATGTCCATACCACGCACACCTAACTCAATTTTTATTCCATATTCCTGGCTTTTTTGTTTAACTTTGGTCCTTTCCAGTACGCTGAGCATATGTGTTGGGCAGTTGTCCGCTATTTGCACAACATCCACGCGAAGGGATTTCGCTTTTTCTAGGAGATCAATAGCTGATATCCTACCTGTTTTAATTGACCAAAAATAAGTGTATGAACTTATGCCTAGTATAGCGATCACCCCCAGGGCTCTAATACTGAGGAAAATTGAAAGCCTTAAGCACACTTATGAGTGTTTTTCGAATACTCAGCAAATGGCTCTTCATAGCGGTTACAGCTGCTTGTTTATCGTTCTTAACTATTGCTGAGGCGATCTCCGCATGCTCATGAGAGCTTTTCTCAAGCCTGCCTTCCAATACCAATAGAGCTTGCCTTAACCTTTGCCATTGATCGTTCAGATTTTTTACAAAGTTTGCTGCTCTTGGATTTCTGGACATTCTATAAATCAGTTCATGAAATTGAAAATCGAGTTGCAACCACTTTTTTAGAATACTCTCTCTATCTAATTGAGCCAAGTTTTTCTCGCTGAACAATGAAAGCATGCGCTGTGCCGTTTGATATAGTTCTTCTTTCTCATCTTCTGTTCCCCTCTCGATTGCCCACTCAACAATCGCTGATTCCAAAATTTCTTTCAGATCAAAGATTTGTTCAATATCTCTTATGGTCAGTATGAAGACTCTTCGCCTTCCATTGGCACTGGACACTAAGAGACCTTCCTGCTCAAGTTTCTTCAGAGCCTCTCTCACAGGAGCACGACTCATGGAAAGTTTGTTTGCAATTGAATACTCAGATACCAACTCTCCAGGTTTTAGCTCCATCGTTAAAATCAACGTTTTTACGTAGTTATAAGCTCTTTCCCAAGCTTTCTTTTTTTCCATATCCTTGGAGCCTTTCAAAAAAATCACTCCTTGTTTTTAGCTGCCTTTAAAGCCCGATTGTAATTCTCACCAGCAGTATAAGGTGGAACGAAAGCCGTGGCAAGTTTCAAAGGCACGTAACCAGTGTTTACGAATTGATGCTTTTCACCGGCCGGTGCCCAGAGAGCCATATCCTCCGTTATTGGGATCTCACCGTTCTCTGTTACACAAATGCCTTGGCCAGAAACTATGTACATTAATTCAGGTCGATCGTGGGAATGATAATCCGTTTTCGAACCAGGTGGTATTATAGCTATACTGAATAAAAGTTCATTAACTCCTTCTTTATCTGGTGCGAAGAGTACCTTGATGATCCTGCGATACGGTTCAGGAACCTCCACTCCTTTTTCTTCCCACGCTCTTACTACTTTCATCACCTTCAGCCTCCTTTATGATGGAATTGAGTGCCTTCAACATATTTTTCACTTCCCACAAAAGCATCAAAACGCCAGACAGTGGGAGAGGCAAGTACCACCACCACTGTGGCAAACGTAGCATAGGTGTCACAGCCGAAAAGGAAGCCTTAACTATGTCCATTCCGGACTTGATTATGAAGAGTAGGAAAAAGATCACAAGTCCGTGAGTTACTAAGATAGCAGATATTCTGAGGATTTTGCTTTTTGCGAATAATCTTCCCTCCACTTCGATCGCAACATGTGATTTGTCCCTCACCAGTATGGAACTACCAATGAATATCATCCAAACATTCAAGAGGGTCACTAAATCATCGACCACGATTCTTATTCTCAAAAAACGCGCCAGCACTTGCAAAGTTACCATAGTTAAAAGACCAACCAAACAAACCATGGTGAGACCCTTCATCACTTTATAAAGTACACACTCGATCAACTTGATTTTAGACCTCAAGGATATCGAACCTTGCCTTCTCATGGAAAAACTCTCCTTGGAATCCACATAACAAGGCTTGGCCAGTATGTTACAGCCACGAGCACAAGCAAAAGTGCTATTAAGTATGGCCACAGCTCACGTAGAATTTCTTTAAGTGGTGCTTTGGACACAGTTGTTACTGCGTACAAGAGAACTCCGACGGGTGGTGTTAACTGGCCTATCATTAAGTTTAACGTCACCACAACACCAAAATGAACAGGATCTATACCAATAGTGCGAGCTATCGGCAACAAAACAGGAACTGTCAGTAACATGATGCTGATCGTCTCCATGAAACAACCGAGAATCAAAAGAATCACATTTACAGCCAGAAGAAAGAGATAAGGATTGTGAGTCAAGCCACCTAGATACGAGGCAACGAGTTGCGGTGCTTTCATAAGCGTCAGCGAATAGGAAAAAAATGCTGCTGTCCCAACTATGAAGAGTATCTTCACGCTACTCTGAACCGATACCCACAATATTTTTATAAAATCACTCATCTTCAACTCTCTGTATACAATGAAGCCTATGAGAAGGGCATACAAACAAGCAACTATACCTGCCTCTGTGGGGGTAAAGAAACCTGAAAGTATACCGCCGATGATGATTATGAAACTTCCGCTGGCTATCAAGCCATTGAGTAACACTCTAAGAGTTTCACGGAAGGTGTACCTTCTTTCGATCCTTTTATATCCTCTCTTGCGAGCCACAATGTAAACAGCAATCATGAGGGCTATTCCCATGCACATACCTGGCATTATTCCAGCCAAAAAAAGTTTTCCCACAGAAGTTCCCGTCATAGCACCGTATATGACGAAAGGTATGCTTGGTGGTATCACTGGTCCTATAGTGGCTGATGCGGCAGTTATCGCTGCGCTGAATGCTTCATCGTATCCTGCCTTTCTCATCATTTCCATTTCTATCACTCCAACACCACTCGCATCTGCTACGGAAGATCCAGACATACCGGCAAAAATCATACTTGTTAGTACATTAACATGCCCCATTCCCCCTGTGAATCTGCCAACGAGGAGTTCAGCGAAATCTGTGATACGTTTCGTCATCCCACTAGAGTTCATTAAAAAACCAGACAGAATGAAAAAGGGTACAGCCAGCAAAACAAAGGATGTTGCTCCCCAGTAAATGCGTTGAGCAGCCACGGCAACCATTTGCCAAGAACCGTGTAGCCATAGAG
>JANXCS010000011.1 GCA_025060105.1 Pseudothermotoga sp.
AGGGATGGAAACTAAGTTTGGTATACCCAATCGTCCCATCGTTTAAGTGTTTCAATCGAACCTTAGAGGGATGGAAACACAACTATGATGGTCTGTGGTCCAAGTGGTGTGAACTCGGTTTCAATCGAACCTTAGAGGGATGGAAACTCAGGCTCGTAATTCTTTTCGATGTAATCGTAGTACGTTTCAATCGAACCTTAGAGGGATGGAAACCAAAGCCGAACTAATCCGGCTCATTGACGCCTATGAAGTTTCAATCGAACCTTAGAGGGATGGAAACATCGGCTGTGGAATCCCTTCGAGTTCTAACTTGAAATCGTTTCAATCGAACCTTAGAGGGATGGAAACGACAAAAAATAGGTTTGACACAAAAAAAGCTTGCAGAGTTTCAATCGAACCTTAGAGGGATGGAAACATAGGGACAATTGTAGACTAAGGTGTATTCGAAAAGCCCGCTCAATGCGGGCTTTTTATTTTGGATTGAATTTTAAAAAAGCTATTTCATCTGTTGTAGTATCGTTAGATCTTTGCCTACTATCACGACACTGTTTGGTATGATGGATCTGTAACTGTCGAGTGTTCTTAAAAGTTTGTAGAATTCGTAGTCTTTCGAAAAGGCTTCTGCATAGATGCGTGTGGCGCTTGCTTCTCCTGAACCTTTTATTTTTTCAGCTTCACTCAACGCCTCCGCTCTCATGATTGCAGCTTTTTTATCAGCTTCTGAGCGGATCTTTTGAGCCTCTTTTTGTCCTTCTGCCCTTATTAGAGCGGCAATGCTTTGCCTTTCCGATTTCATTCTTTCAAAAACAGCTTGCTGGTTTTCAGCCGGTAGGTCTGTGTGTTTGATCCTCACGTCCCTCACTTCGATACCAAATTCAGCCAGATTCTTCTTTGAAAATTCGGTTATGTCCGTTAAGTACTGCCTTTCACCGGTCACTATATCGTCAAATTCGAGCTTCGCAAGGGTATTTCTCAAACCTGAGTAGACCACATCGTCTATCCTCGATAGAGCCAGATTGACAGTCCTGACAGATTCAATGAATTTCTTTGGATCAGAGATTCTCCAAATGGCGTAGGTATCGACAAGCATGGTTTTTTTATCGAGTGTGATGATCTTTTCAACGGGTATATCGTATATGTAATATCTCTTGCTCAGACGAACGATGCTATCCACGAAAGGTGTGCGCACGTACAAACCTGGTTCTGAAATAACTCTTCTTATCTCACCAAACCTTAAGACTATCGCGTATTGGGTTTGATCGACTATGAAGAAAGACAAAAAGATGAAGACAGTTGCTATCGCAACTATGAACAGAACGGTCATTAGTACAACCCACTTCATTTTGAATCACCATCCATCAAGTTGCTGAGATTGAGAAAGGTGATCTTTTGAGATTCATCCAGAATGATGATCCTTTTGGCTTTTGGGAGCACTTCTTCAAGTGTTTCTATCTTTAATCGTGTCTCAGTAATCTTTGGTGCTTTTTTGTATTCATTCAATACACTCAAAAAACGCTGAGTCTCGCCGCCGGCTTGAAGTACTTTTTGCTGCGCGTAAGCTTCGGCTTCCAGTATGATCTTTTTGACTTCTCCTTCCACTGAAGGTATCAAATTGTTGGCGTACCTGAGTGCTTCGTTTATGTATCGTTCTTTGTCTTGTTTTGCGTTGTTCACATCATCGAAGGCAGCTATCACAGGTTCGGGTGGAACGACTTCTTGAAGTAAAACGTTCACAACGGTAATACCTATATCGTATTCGTCCAAAAGCTGTTGTGTGATTTGGTGAACTTCGTAAGCAACTTTGTCACGTTCTGCCGTTAGGATCTCATCGACGGTTCTTTTAGCAATTCTTTCTCTTAAAGCAGATTCGGTGGTGAACTTCACAAGTTCTTCAGGTTTTTCAACCTTGAAAACGAATTTCACAGGGTCGTTCACACGAAACTGTACCACTGCCTCCACCGAGACTATGTTTCCATCACCTGTGAGCATCAAAGCTTCCTCTTTTTTGGTGGTGTACTGACCTGGCCTGATCGTTCGAAAACCGATTTCTTGTTTTCTGATCGTCTGTACATCGACTATAACGTGCGTTTGGAACGGGTATGGCGCGTGAAAATGGATTCCAGGCCCTGTTGTATAGCTGTATTTCCCGAATGTCTTCACGAGCGCAACTTGCGAAGGATCAACTTGGTAGACACCACTCATCAAGTAAACGATGGAGATGATTATTGCGATGATTATCACTATCGTTTTCACTGTCAACTTTTATCACCTCCTGCTTCGATCAGTATAGCAAATATGGCTGGCAAAAACCTTCAGACGTTCTTCGTCCTTCCAACGAGTATCTGCAGAAAAATTGAGAGCCACGTTGTACCAATTTGAATTGAGCGATGATCAAGTCATTTTAAAAGCGGAAGCAATGGTGCAAAGAAGATCTAAAAAAGTGCTGATCTTCCCATGGGAAATATTGGTAAATAGTGTCCTTCATCGTTCATGATGATTGTGCTGTTGTGAGCAGAGAACTGGTTCGCTCAGAATCTGTATCTGCCAAGTTGTGATCTTGCATGTTTTGCCTTTCATCAGCGTCTGCATGGATGTTTTCATTGCTTTGACAAATTGTCAAAGCTGTCACATTGTGGGATCGTCCAAGCTTCATCTCAACGTGCTGGTACAAAAACGGTTTTTGCAACCCAACGCTTGATGAAGTTGTGTGGTGAGAAGCGGTCTGCGTCTAATCCTGCCCAGAGTTGAGCTTTTATTTCTAGTTCCACGATTGGAGCGTTCAAAGGTAATTTTATGAACTCAGGCATGGTATAGCCGATCGAGCCTGGTCGATCCAACACAAAGTTTCTCACATCGTTCGTTTTTGGAGCTGAAGTGACGATGATCGCAAGGTTTGGATTGAAAGTACCGTAAGAGTGTGGAATGGAAGCCGTCTGGCCGTTTTGATATTTCACCGTTACCCAATAGACAAGATATTCATCCCAAGGTTGAGATACAGGTTCTGAATTGACAACAACGGTGATCTTCAACTCTTGTCCAGTCTCAAATGGCTCTGGCTCCACAATGATATCGACTATTTCCTTCGCATGGTAGTGTTGTCGAGTTTGAAGGGATTGGTCTTTCAAGGTAAACTGGCATTTCTGACCAGGCGCCGTGGTTTTCTGTAGGCAGATCCATTCAGCTTGAGCACTTTTGTGAACCCCAGCGGTGGGTTGAGCGTAAACAGGTTCCATATCCAGATCGGCGATCACTGTGAAGTTTCTACAGGCCAAGGATGAAGCAGTTCTCCATCCCCAGATCTCTTTGTAGCCAGCTTCAAGATCGGCTTTAGTGATGTAAAAACCGACGATCTGGAAGCCTCCATATTGATAGCTATTTGGAAAGACTGACGTTGGGCCATAGTAGATGAGAGGATTCGTTTCTGTTTCGCTGAGCTTCAATCCGATGAGCCTGATGCTCATGAGCTTTTGTTCACCTTCTTTCAAATCGAACGAATATACGTTGGCTTGTGCCATAACCCTGATGAAATTGATTTTCACGCCGACGCTGATCGTGTCTCCTCCTTGAAATGTCTGAGGAACTGTGAGAATTTCGATCGAATGAACGGTGAATCCTCCACTCACCACGTGCGTGAACGGTAATTTGATCTGAGCGAAATTCAATACCACTACAAGTGATAAAATAAATACTGCCAATCCTCTTTTCACACCGATCACCCCCTCGGATGGTCCGATGAATGAATTATACGCCAAGAACTGTGATGTAATATGAACATTTCGATGGGAAGGTGATAACGTGAGTTCGGTTAATCATGCAGAAATTAGGAAATTCGAAAGATCGGTTTTGAAAAGTTTATTGTTCGTACTCTTCGTGGTTGACCCTCTGGCGTTGTTGTTTTCATATTACGTGTTCGCCGGACTAGGAAAGTACCCCGTTTGGATAATCTTACTAGGTTATGCCATCATGTTGGCTGCCCTTGCACCCATCACTATTTACGTTGCGATTCTTCTTGCGAGAAAAGCTTTCGGAGAAGTTAAGTACAATCTTCCAACGGTACTGGCCCTGCTCATATTTTCTTTGAACTTTTCGTCAGCGACGTTCATTGGTTTCATAGCGAGGCTCATTCGACCCCTGCCTACCGAAACTTTAATATTGAGATTGGCTGGCGCGCTAGCCATAAACGTGAACATAATCGCCGTATTAGTGTTGATTTATTCGCAATCAAAGTTTTTGAGAGAATACGAAGGTCCAAGTTATTCGAACATCATGGTACCGATGTCTCTAAAGTTAACGCTCACTGTTTTGTCGATTTCGATGTGGATTGCGCCTATCCTTCTGAAATACATGCTTTCGAAAGTGGTGTTGAGTGAGGAGATACAGAGAAATTTTGTAATAATGAGTGTGATTTTGAATGTGATTTTGGCCGTCTTGGTCATCTTACTTTCAAAGCGCATTCTGTCTGGACTGCCAGGAATAGTGAACTTGTTGAATGAAATGTCGTCAGGCAATTTGGTAAATCATGTGACGGTCGGTTCGGTTGATGAATTCAGATACATCTGCGGTAAGTTGAACGATGCGAGTCGGGGTATCTCAGAAATTTTGAGAGAAACTTTGCAGATATCCTCTTCATCGTTGAGAACTCTGAAAGATTTGATGAGCAGTTTCAACGTTTTTGAGAATATCGCGAGAAGTACTATTGAATCAGTCCAAAGTCAGCAAAGGGGTGTCGAGCGCATAACCAGTTCTACCGAGCAGATCGCCACAAATATCCAACAATTGGCTTCTCAGGCGCAGTCGCTCGCAGATCTGGCGATCAAGGTTCAAAGGTTGTCTGAAGCACTCGACGAAAGATCTAAGTCGAGTGCCAGTGAACTTGCGAGAGCAAAGAGCGTAACGTCTAGCTTCGTTGAGGAATATGAAACTCTCGAAAGGGAAATCCACAAACTGATGAGTGCGACGAAGAACATCGAAGGGATAGTGGAATCTGTCAGGAGCATAGCTGAACAAACTAATCTGCTCGCATTGAATGCGGCGATCGAAGCGGCGAGGGCTGGGGAAGCAGGAAGAGGTTTTGCCGTGGTGGCAGAGGAGATAAGGAAACTGTCAGAAGAAACCAGACGCTCAACCGATACGGTGATATCGACGATCCAATCCGTTGAAGAGTCATCAAAATCTCTGAATCGACAGATAGAAAAATTGAGACAAGATATCGAATCCACGGAAAAGAGTTATGAAAACTTGTTCGAAACGTTCGATTATTTGAACAAAGCCATCGCGGAATTGAGAGCCACCATAGACACTCTCGCTTCGAGCAGTGAAGAGCAGAGTGCCGCGGTTGAGGAAATGAATAGTGGAGTCAACGAGATAGCTAGCAACATCAGCAAAATATCGGCACAAGGTGGTGAAGTCTCGGTGAACATGCAAAAACTGAGCGAACACATCTCTGAGCTTGTAACGAAGCTGAAGGATGTTGCGATTTCTTTTGAAACACTGATGGGTTCGCTCCGAAGGTTCAAACTTGAGCGTTCAACGTGAGGGGAACGTCCTTTAGCGAAGTTTAACGTTTTAAATTCGGAAGAATCAGATCCAAAAACTCGATGATTCCGAGCGCGATCAGAATCGAACCAGAAAGAATCGAAGGAATTCTTTTACTTAGACGTTTTATCCAGCCACTCAAAAATACAGCGAGGTATATCAAGACGGTGTTGGTCAAAACTACAGCGATTATTATCCACAGAATCGGGGTTCCTAGGAATGGAAAACCTATACCCACGGCTCCTTCATCGAAACTTCCCAGAGTGCCGAAGACCATCAATGCCCAGAAAGATGAGACGTTCCTCGCCAGTTTGATTTGCTCATCCTCAAATGCCTCTTTGATGATCCACACCCCAACACCACAAAAAACGATCAAGACCACCCAGGCGCTGAAGGAAGCGATCCATTTGTAAATCACTAGTCCCAATAGCCATCCGAGCAGAGGTAACATTACAGTTGATGCGGAGAATGCGATCGCCATCTTTCCAGCATGGATCATTCGCTCTCTGAGCTTTTCACTCGGTATCAGTAAGCTCAGAGCGAAAGCAAGACCAAAATCATCGAAAGATAATCCGAGCGCCAACAAAATTAATGTTAAATAATCTACCTTGCTCATTTATCAGCTTTTCCTACTTCCCGGTTTCACCAAAGGTACGTTTCGCTCGCAGAGTGGACAGTTGTCTGGCTCGTATATGGGAAGCTGCAATTTCGCAAGTGAATAGAACGATACGTCGAAGGGGAGTTTTTCGATGGATCTGTCAACGATGCTGGCGATACAGCAAACTTTTCCACCGTGTTCTTCGACAACCTGGATCACTTCAAGGACAGATTTGCCGGTCGTTGTGACGTCTTCCACGATCGCCACCCTTTCACCCGTTTCTATGTGGAATTCCCTTCTGAGCTTCATCGTTCCATTTTCTCTTTCGGTGAACATCGCACGTGTTCCTAATTGCCGTGCCACTTCATAGGCCAGAATAACCCCACCCAACGCGGGACCTATGACGACGGTTGGTTTATGATGTGCTATTTTTTCAGCGATCGCCTTACCGATTTTTTCACCGTACTCGGGATATTCGAATATCTTGGCACACTGAATATACTTTGAAGAGTGTTTACCGGAAGAGAGCAGAAAATGCCCCTCGAGAATGGCTCCAACTTTCAAGAGCAATTCAAGCATGGACGAACCTCCTCATCTTCTCCATCGTGGCCTTTGGATCTTGACTTTTATAAATTTCTCTCCCTATAACAGCGAAGTCTGCCACACCTTTGATTTGCTCGAGCGTGACTGTGTCCTTTTGATCATCAGCTCCTCTTTCCATTCGCACACCGGGAACGAGTATTTTGCCCGAGATCTTTTTTCTCAATTTTATCGCCCAACTTCCAGGAAGGACGAAGGAACAACCCAACAGTCTGAGTGTCTCCACTTGGTGTGCGTATTCTTCCAACGAACCTTCGATGGAAGTGAGCTTTACCACAACGAAGATGAGTTTGCTTGTGCTTTCCAAAGCGGCTTTGATAGAGTCGATGCCAGCGGCTGCATGCAACGTGAAACCAACAACTGAAGGATGGTCCCAAGCTTTGATCGATCTGATGATGGTGGATGGTATATCTGTGAACTTGAGATCGAGGATGACTTTCAGATCTCTCTTCGCCAACTCGTCCAAAACGTGTTTACCCAAGACTGCGAGGTTGTGCCCCACTTTGACGTGTTCAAAACTACCGTATTGATCGATGAACTCGATGGGATTTTCCATGTCCAAACTCAGCACCAGTTTCATTCTCTCACCTCCTCAGAGTGCCATTTTCATAATTTCAACGAGATCTTTCTCTTCAAGTTTCTTTGGACTTTTCACGACGACACCTTTCATGATCCTGTATGCAACCTTTGCAATTTCTGGAAGATCTTGTTCTTTAAAACCGAAGTTTGACAGTTTCTGATTCAAGCCGAAAAGATCTTGAAATTCGAAAAGTTTCTCGATGAAAAGCTTTGCAGCCTTCTCTACTTTGAACTCATCGATGTTGAAAACTTCTTTGGTGAGCACGGCAAGCCTTTCTTTGCATTCATCGAACATATACTGAAGTAAATATGGGCCAGTGATGCACAGACCGAGTCCATGCGGTAATTTTTCATTGAAACCGCTCAACCCGTGCTCTATCGCATGGTTTGCTATGACGCCTGTGAGTGTTTCCGTGATGCCAGCTTCCGTACTGGCCCAAGCGAGATTGGTCCTAGCATCGATGTCCTGGCCGTTTCTGTATGCTCTGGTGAGATAGTTGATGATCCTTTTCATCGAGTCTAAAGCCAGCAGGTCTGAATACGGATTGGCATCGATGTTCAAAAAAGCTTCCAGGGAGTGATAAAATGCATCCATCGAAGTGTACGCAGTTTGATCTTTCGGCAAACTCACCATGAGTGAAGGATCGACGATAGAAACTCTGGGAAAGATCACATCGTAACCTATACCAACTTTTTCCTTCGTTCGTGGATTGGTGATCACGGCGAATGGATCCGCTTCGGTGCCTGTACCATGCGTTGTTGGTATCGCGACGATGGGTAGTGCCGAGGTTGGTTTTTTCTTACCACCGGCGTGCGTGTAGTTCCAAAAGCTATCTTTCATTGCAGCAGCGATAGCGATGGCTTTTGCCGAATCGATGGCGCTTCCTCCGCCAAGGCCGATTATGAAATCTACATTTTTCTCAATCGCCATCTTCGCAGCTTCGTCCACATGATCACTGATCGGGTTGGGTTGAACTTTGTCGAAAACGACACTATCGATGTCGACATCTTTTAATGATTTGATCACTTTATCTAGAATCCCCGTTTCTTTAGTACTCTTTCTTCCTGTCACGATCATGGCCTTTCTGCCGAGATTTTTCACAAGTTCTGACAGTTTTTCAATCGCTCCCAGCCCAAAGACGATCTTTGTGGGAAGATAGCTTATGAACATGAAAACCCCCTCCTTCATGAGAAATTCTTTGCGATCCTTTCAACAATCGAAGGATCTTTGTACAAGATCGTTCCAACACTCACAGCGTTGGCACCCACTTTGAAAAAATCTTCAGCATCTTTCTCGCTCGCGATACCACCAGAAGCGATGATGTAAAGTTTGGTTTTGCTTCTCACTTCGTGAACCGCCCTGAGCGCGATGGGTTTGAGTATAGGTCCAGAGACGCCACCTTTGATGATTCTTTCGCCATCTACGTGGAGTGCCCTGATGGTGTTTATCAATGTCACACCGTCCCATCCGCAGAGTTCTACAAGTTTGGCTATGCTTTCAACGAAAGCTCCTTCGATACCGAGCTTAGCGATGAGAAAGATGTCCAACTTTCTTCTCAAACTGGAGAGTAATCTTTTGAGCGTTGTGAGATCTGAAAGTGGGTTGAAATGCACGTTTGGACAAGAAAGATTGCACTCAAAAGCGATGAATTTGTTTTGAAAAGGTGCCATTTTTTCTGCAACCTGTTCATATTCTTCAAAATTGTCTCCTGCGAAGCTGAAAATGATTTTCACCCTTTCGAACAGCTCATCATACTGTCCCGATTTGAGTTGTTCGATGAAATTTTCCACGCCAGGATTTTCAAGACCTATGCTGTTGATCAGATAATTCTCCGTAGCGATGAGTCTCGGTGGAGGATTACCTTTTTTTGGTTTAAACGTGATCGTTTTGAGCGTGTAAGCACCTATGAACTTTGGTTCGATGAGTTTGAGATATTCTCCCATGCCTCCGATTCCAGAGGCTATCACGATCGGTGGTTTTAATTCCATACCTCTTCACCTCTCAGAGCAGGTCCATCGACACATAAATGTTTCAGACCGTGCTTGGTTTCAATGGCACAACCTCTGCACGCTCCAACGCCACAGGCCATGTATTCATTGAGCGAGACAAAAACTTGACCTTTGTCTTTGAGTAGATTGTAAGAAACCTTCTCCATTTGGTCAGATCCAACCACGAAGAACCAATCGTAAGCTTTCAAAGATTTCAACAAAGCCACAAACTCTTCATCACCCAAGACCGTTTTGAAAGAAACTTCGATCTTTAGCTTTTCAAGGGATCCTATGAATACGTCGCAAAGAAACCTTCGATGCATATCGAAAACGATGGCAAGACATGCGGGAGTGGCTATCACGGCTCCTTTACCTGAGGGTGGGGTGAAGCCTTTGCCACAGGGACCATGCGCCTTCAAATATCTCTGCTCGATTATGTACTTCGTACCAGGTCCGATCACTTGAACACCTATGGCGAGCTTTCCATACCATCTTCCAAGTCCGAATGGCTTTCTCACGATTGAGGTTGGTGTCTCTATCATGATGAACTGCGTTGGTTCAAAATTTAAATCTTCGTTGAACGTGATCAAAAAGCTGTCCGAGGTGAGCTGGATCAACTCATCCCTCGTCAGTGAGAAATTCTCCATCCCAGTACACCCACCTTCCTGAGAGTTTCACACCGATGATCCTTCCTCTGAGTTTCACACCGTCGAAAACGGAATTTTTTCCTTTGCTGTGAAACTTCTTAACATCCACAATCCACTCTGCGTACGGATCAACGATGAGCAGCTCTTCTGAACATTGTGGCATCTTCAGATTCAAGATTTCTCTCGGTTTGAATGCGAGTTTTTCAATGGTTTTCTCCAACTGGTTTGTGATTGTGTAAAAAGCGCTGAAAGCCACTTCGATGTTGCTCGTTCCAAAAGGTGCTTTCTCAAAATCGTTTTGTTTTTCTGGATGTGGTGCATGATCTGTGGCGAAAACATCGACGATATCTTTTTCAACAGCTTCGAGCAGAGCTTTTCTGTCTTGCTCTGTGGCGAGTGGGGGATTGATCTTGAAATTGGTGCTTTTAACATCGTCCATACTGAAAAATAGATGGTGTGGGGTGACTTCGCAGGTTACTTTTGCGTATTTTTTCGAATGTTGTATGGTTTCTATCGAAAGTTTTGTAGAAACGTGCTGTATGTGGAACTCTTTAAAACCGTATTCTAAACCGAGCATGACGTTTCTGAAAATGGAGACTGCCTCGCTGTTTATGGGGCGTTTTTCAACTCTCAACGCCACACCTTCATAAAAAATGCCACCGAGTTCGTGTAACTGACTGTGATCGAGCAAAAGGTGTGGCCTTTTTGTTCTGAAAGCCTTCACGATCTTGGGTGTGTCGTACTCTATGCCGTCGTTCGAATAGCAGAGAGTTCTTTCACCGTCTGGTTCAAGTTCACCGAACAGAGAGACAGACCAATAGAATCGAACTGGTTTATCTTTCGCAAGTTCGACGTGCCTTTTGAGAACCTCTTCATTTTCGATGCAAGGTTTTGTGTTGGGTTGAATCAACACCGCTGAAAAACCACCAACGATGGCTGCTTTGGAGAGCGAATCGTAGTCTTCTTGATCGTTGAGTCGTACGTGTGTGTGCATGTCGAAAAAAGTGGGACAGACGATCAGGCCTTTCCTCCGTTCAGGTAAATTTATCTCAACGTCCAGCCACTGACGTTTCAACGGATTGTACAGTTTCAAGCTCGATCACTCCCAGAACATACTCCAGCACAGCCATCCTGATGAAAACACCGTTTCTCACTTGTTCTAAAATTTTCGATCTTTCTGAATAAACAATATCGTCCGAAACTTCGATGTTTCTATTGAAAGGACCTGGATGCATCAAAATCGCGTGCTTTGGGGCGAGTTTGATTGTTTCTGAGTTTATCTGCATCTTTCTGAAGAAATCGTCGATGTTTGGATAACTTTCTTCAAGTCTTTCTTTTTGAATTCTCAGTGCATATACAACGTCTACATCGAGGATGGCCTCTTTCAAATCGTTCGTTATCAAACTCACACCTTCGAAACTTTCTGGAACAAAACCTTTTGGTCCGACCATCCTCACTTCTGCGTTGAACTTTTTCAAAAGCTCCGTGAGTGATCTCGCCACTCGAGAATGAATTACATCACCCACGATGGCAACTTTGAGCTGAAGTGTTCCAAAATGTTCCACCATGGTCATGGCGTCCAAGAGCGCTTGTGTGGGATGTTCGTTCGTACCATCACCTGCGTTGACCACAGCGGCGTTGACACATCTTGCAAAATCAGCTGGGGCACCGTTTCTGCGGATCCGAATCACCATGCAGTCGAAATTCATCATGTTCAGAGTCAGGATCGTATCTAAATCCGTTTCGCCTTTTTGGAGTGAAGAAGTTTCTGGAACAAAATCGATCACCTGCGCCCCGAGATTCATTGCAGCCTTTTGGAAAGAGACCTTGGTGCGCGTAGAGGGTTCAAAGAAAGCCGTCAAAACGAACTTACCAGTCAACGTTTTTGGGTAAATTTTTGATGTTCTGTGTTCTCTGGCTCGCTCCAAGATTGTCTCGATTTGCTTCCGCGTCAAGCTCTTGATGTCTAAAAGATGCCTCATTCTCCCACCTCCACCGAGGCAAAATAAAAGGGCCTTTTCGGCCCTTTCTTTAAAATAAAAGGGGCTTTCGAAAGCCCCTTTGGACTTGTTTCACATCTATTCAAAAGCCTTTCGTGCCTTTCCTTCGAGCGTTTGAACACCATACCACCTCTGCCTCTGAAAGAGAATTATAGCTGGGCAAGGACCAGATTGTGTTTCTTTTCCATTGCATGGTGGTTGCCAAGAGGAAAAGCTTCAGAATGCGTGACTGAAATATGCGTTGTATACTTTGAAGGTGAACGTGGTATGTTGGAGTAGATCATCCTTGACAGAGAATCGCCCGTTTGAGTTTGAAGTGGGAGGAGAGGGTTTATGTTGAAAGATTTCAAGTATGCCTTGGTCACGGGTGGATCTTCTGGAATCGGCAAAGAGTTCGCACTTGAGCTTTGCCGAAGGGGTTTGAAGGTGATCGTAACAGGTAGGGATACAAAGAGACTTGAAGAATTGACTGAAATGGCAAAGGATATTTCGGATTCATCGATCTTGACTTATACTGTCGAACTTTCCTCAACGGATAATGTGAAAGCTTTCATTCAAGACGTTTCGAAATACGAGATAGACCTTTTGATCAACAACGCTGGCTTTGGTTTGTATGGGGAGTTCATCGAACTCGATTTGGAGGAAATAGAGAAAATGATAGAAGTCAACATCAAGGCCTTGACGATGCTCAGCCACACCTTCGCCAAGAAGATGGTTGAAAGAAAACGCGGTGGGATAATAAATGTCGCGTCGGTCGCTGGCCACATACCGCTACCGTACTTCAACGCTTACGCTGCAACGAAAGCTTACGTTTATAATCTCTCTATAGCTCTGTGGGCAGAGTTAAAAAAGTACAACGTTCATGTGATGTGCGTCTCTCCTGGACCAACGGAGACCAGATTTTTCGAGCGAGCTTTCAAAGGACAAAATTTCAAAACCTTTGGAAATCTGATGAGTCCAACACAAGTTGCCTTGGGTGCGATAGAAGCTTTCGAAAAGAGGAAAGTCGTCTACATACCTGGATTCAAAAATAAGTTTGTCAGTTTCATCGGTAAAAAGCTCTTGCCAGATAGAACCATCGCAAAATTCTTGGCTGGCTGAGCGTTAAAAAAGTGCAGGTGAAAATTTTTCGAAATTCTTTTTTGAGAAAGGTGATGAGCGTGTGTAGAATGATTGGATTTTCTTTCGAAACGGCGCGGGACGTAAACCCGTTTTTTAGACATCTTCAGTGGATGGCTCAAAGAGGCAAAAATGCCCCACACAATCATGGTTGGGGTATTTACGCGCTAGAAGGTGATGCGTTGATCTATCATCGCTCACCCAAACCTGTTTACGAAGAAAGCTTACCATTCATCAAGGCAAAGATAGGAATCATCCATGCTAGGAAGGCATCGGAGCATTTACCTGTGACCTTTTTACAACTTCACCCTTTCATAGATAACAAAGGTAAGGCATTCTGTCACAATGGAACTATCTACGACATTCCAACGTTGACAATCGAAAGCGACACCTTCGCATATTTCATGAAGATCAAAGACTTTTCAACTCATGAGGATCTCGCTCGAAAAATCACTGAAGTGGCAAGAAGCTTCAAGCACACAGGCATGAACTTTCTCATGGTGAACAACGACGAATTGATCGTCTATTGTGGTTACAGTGACAATAAAGATTACTACACTCTCTGGTATTACGATGTAGATGGTTTCATCGTGAGTTCAGAACCCATGCATGAGGGCTTCAAACCTATAGACAACAGAACCCTGATCGTGGTGAAGGATGGAAAAATAAGGAAAGTCATGAAGTGATGTGGTATTTTAATCGGGGAGATTGATCACATTTTGAGGTTTCTCATTCTGAAAAAGGTGGAATAGAACCTACCTTTTGTTGATTTCCTAGAACCCCATAGAATCACTTCCTCCTCAACCGTGTTAAATCTATTGACACATCGAGTAACGTGTGGTAAAAGTATGGTAGAAAGTTTTCTCTGAAAATGCAAATATGAAAAAAATTTTCACCTATACGAGGGGGTGTTGGTATGAAGAGGTTGTTGGTTGGCTTGATCTTGGTTGTCTTCACAGTTTTCGCCTTTGCAAAGGTCAATTTCGGTTCTACTCAGATGACACCTGCTGCTGAGCGCGAGTTCATGATCAGATTTTTAGCTGATTTTTCCAAAAGATCTGGCATCGAGATCGAGTTTTTGAACTTTGAGTACACCGATTTGCTCAACAGAGTTGAAGCGGAACAAAAAGCAGGAAGGATTGTTTTGAACCTGATAGCGGATCTTCAAAGTGGACTCAACACGATGGGTTCGAATGGTTTTCTCACAGATCTTTCAAACGTGAAGTTCGAGGGTAAGACCTTCGTACCAACTTTCGAAAAATACACGTACGTTGGCAAAAGTAAAGTGTTCATCCCGTGGTTGCAAGCAACCTTTGTGATGGCTATCAACAAGAAAGCTTTCGAGTATCTACCAAGAGGTTTGACTCAGCAAGATGTGATCAACGGGACTGACAAATGGACATACGATACATTACTTGAGTGGGCTAGAAATTTGCAAGAAAGAACTAGACAACCGCAGCTTGGCTTTCCACTAGGACCAAGGGGATTGTGGCACAGATTTTTGCACGGTCACATATATCCTTCCTACACGGGTGCACAAGCCGTGAAATTCGATAGTGTGAAAGCTATCGATATGTGGAACTATTTGAGAGAACTGTTCAGATATGTTCATCCGGCTTGCACCACTTGGGACAACATGGATCAGCCACTTTTAAGAGGTGAAGTGATGATAGCTTGGGACCACACGGCGAGGATCAAGCAGGCTATCATCGAAAAGCCCAACGATTTCGTGGTGGTTCCAGTTCCTCGTGGGCCAATGGGTAGAGGATACATCATCGTCTTGGCAGGTTTGTCAATCCCAAAAGGGGCAGACATGACAGAACCACTCAAGGTCATGGATTTCCTCACAAGCCCAGAGGCTCAAACTGCAGTGCTTGAAAACGTAGGGTTCTTCCCAGTGGTTCAAGAAGCTCTGGGTCGAATACCCGAAGGTGGTTTGAAGATCCTGGCACAAGGCGTTGTGAATCAATCTTCCGCTGCTGACTCTATAGTTTGCTTCATTCCAGGTCTCGGGGCGAAAGGCGGAGAATTCAACGAAACATATCGTCAAGCGTTCGCTAGAATCGTTCTGAACAGAGAAGATCCGGCAAAAGTTATAGTTGAGCTTGGTGAAAAAGTAAGGCAGCTCTTCAAAGAAGTGAAAGCTCCACTACCAGAGCCAGATGCGAGTCTCTTTTAATTCAAAGCGGGTGGTTTTCGCCACCCGCCTTCCATCTGGGAGTGGTTGTTCAGTATGAAAAAAGGATATCTCATACCCATTTTTTTTGATCCTTCCAGCCATTGTTTATTTGTTGTTATTCATAGGTTATCCAATAATTGGTACCTTTCAACTTGCGTTCAGCAACCCAAAGGGTTGGTTCGAGAATTTCAGATATATATTTTTCTCAAAGGATTTTCAGAACGCTTTTTTGAACACGTTACTCCTGGGTATGGTGGTCATACCGATTCAGTTTGTCTTTGCAGTTGGTCTAGCTTTGCTGGTGAACAAAAAACGGAAAGGTTACAAAACGCTTTTGTACATAATAGCAGCACCGCTTGCTCTGAGCGATATCACGGCCGCGTTGATAAGTTATTCCATATTCGCGCCGAATGGTTATCTCAACAAAATACTGCTCAGTTTGAATTGGATAGAGAGGCCCATTTATTTCTTTGGTTATTGGTTCAAATCTAGAGAATTTTTAGTGATAGTTCTGACCGAAGTTTGGCGAGCAACTCCTTTGATGTTTGTGATTTTACTTGCAGGATTACAATCGATAAATCAAGAGTACTTAGAAGCCGCAGATGTTTTCGGTTTTTCAACTTGGAAGAAGTTCGTCAAAATTACATTGCCTTTGCTAAAACCTTCGATCGTTTCAGCGTTGCTCATTAGAACACTTTTTGCATTTCAAATCTTCGGTGTGGTATGGCTCTTGGCTGGAAGGGATATCACAGTCCTTGCCGGGGAAACGTATTATTGGTATGTTCTGCAAAACAACAGAAACATCGCCAGCACTTACGCGTTGGTGATAGCCTTGTTGACGTTCATCGTCGGATGGTTCTACATAGGGACCATTCGTTCAAAACATTTAGAAGAGGGTGTAGAATGATGAAGAAGTTCTTCTACGTACTGGCTTTCACAGCTGTCTCGCTTTGGTTTTTGGGACCATTGTTCTTCATATTTTT
This sequence comes from Pseudothermotoga sp., assembly GCA_025060105.1. Classification (NCBI taxonomy): domain Bacteria; kingdom Thermotogati; phylum Thermotogota; class Thermotogae; order Thermotogales; family Thermotogaceae; genus Pseudothermotoga; species Pseudothermotoga sp. The sequence continues at coordinate 16,230 of JANXCS010000011.1, forward strand.
AGCTTCTCTAACGCCTTCTTCGGATTTTTACAGATGGGATGCGATCTTTCCGTCCAAGCTCACTTTGGATCACGTGCGCAAACTTCTAGTTAACCTCGGTGGATGGAGGGCCATGTTGACCAGTGTACAGGTAGCTCTCATAGCTATCGCGATCTCTTTCGCTTTGGGTATCCCCGCAGGTTATGCGCTCACTCGATACAAGTTTCGTGGAAAGAATTTCATAAAGCTGGTAATGTTGTTCACTCGCTCTATACCACTCGTGGTCATAGCGGTTTCACTCGTGACGATATATTTGAGATTGAATCTAGCCGATACAGCCTTCGGAGTGGGTTTGGCACATGCGGCAATGGTTCTACCGTTCGTTGTGCTCATAACTTCGAGTATCTTTTCTGGTGTTTTTGTCGAATATGAGGAAGCTGGTATGGTTTTTGGACTAACTCGATTTGGTGCTTTCCTCAGAATAACGATGCCACTTGCCTTACCAGGACTTGCAGCTTCTGCTATTTTCGCTTTCATCATGTCGTGGAACGAAGTCTTCGCAGCCTCGGTTTTGGCTATAACGAACAGGACTTTACCGGCACACATTTTGAGCACGGCGATGGCTTCACCAGATTATTTCAAATTCGCTGCTGGAACGATCATGGCTGTACCTGCCATGGTGTTCATATTCATCATAAGAAAGTATTTGATCTCGATGTGGGGAATTTCTTTGAAGTAGGTGATATGATGGCAAAAGTGGTCATTGAGAACGTGAAAAAATACTTTGGGAATGTCAAAGCGCTCGATGGGATAAACCTTTCAATAGAAGAAGGTCTCTTTGTCGTGTTGCTCGGGCCTTCTGGATGTGGAAAGACGACCTTGATGAGGTGCATCTCTGGTTTAGAAAATCTCACCGAAGGAAAGATCTTCTTCGACGATGAAGATATGACCAATGTGCCACCGAAAGATCGAAACGTCGCAATGGTTTTTCAAAGCTATGCCGTTTGGCCACATATGAGGGTGAAAGACAACATAGCTTATCCACTGAAGCTCAAGAAAGTGCCAAAAAAGGAGATAGAAGAAAGAGTTAAGTGGGTTTCAGAGTTGCTCCACATAAGCGAGCTTTTGGATAGATTCCCTGCACAGCTTTCCGGAGGTCAAAGACAAAGAGTCGCTGTCGCCAGAGCGATTGTGCACAGGCCAAAGGTTTTGTTGATGGATGAACCACTCTCGAATCTGGATGCTCTATTGCGAGTGAAAATGAGAAGTGAACTTAAAAAGTTGCACGAACAGGTGAGAGTTACGACCATTTACGTGACACATGATCAGATCGAAGCAATGACCATGGGTGACAAAATAGCCGTTATGAAGGCTGGAAAGATAGTTCAGTATGGCACTCCTGAAGAAATATACAAAAGACCAAGAACAATCTTTGTTGCAGGCTTTGTTGGTTCACCGCAGATGAATTTTCTGCAGATGAAGGTGCTCTCATCTGGCACAGAAATTTATGCGGAGAACTTCGGGGTGAAGATATCTTTGAAAAAAGATCCAAACTTAGAGTCAATCACAATGGGTGTGAGACCAGAGCACATCAAGCTTGAGAAAACTGAGAGATCTGTGCAAATCACAGGGACAGTCTATTTTGTCGAAAAACTCATGTCAGAAACTATCGTGCATCTCTCCATAAGTTCAGAGAAAAATTTGGTCGTCAAGATACCTTACGATCTGCTCGTTCGAGAGGGAGAGAAGATGAAAGTTTACATCGATTTTGAGCAGGTTCATTTCTTCAACCCTCTCACGGAGGAGAGGATCGATCTGTGAAAATCATATGTCACACACATTGGGACAGGGAATGGTTTGCTCCATCCTTTGTCACGAACGAGTGGCTAAGGGAATTGTTTGAAAAACTCTTCAAGCTGATCGAAACGAAGAAAGATTATACCTATGTGCTCGACGGCCAAACGCTGTTGATAGAAGATCTGTTCAACGAGGCACCAGAGTTAGAAGAAAAGGTGAAAAAACTTGTAAAATCCGGCAATCTCTTGATAGGTCCATTCTACGCACAGATAGACTTCAGACTCTCTCCGGAGATCGCCATTATCAAGAATTTCGAAATTGGCAGGAAAGACATGAGCAAACTCGGTGGCAATGCAAAAGTGGCTTGGATGGTTGACAATTTCGGTTTCATATCTCAGCTTCCACAATTGCTCAGAAAGTACGGCATCGAGGGAGCCTTTTTGTGGCGCGGAGTTGGGATAGAAAAACCTTCTATTGAATTTGTGTGGAACTCAAAGGAGCACTCTCAAATCAAATGCATTTTTTTGGTCGGTGGATACAGAAACTTATACGGTCTTTCTTTCACAAAAGACCTCGCGAGAAGAAGATTACAACACGAAATAGAAAAACTGAAAATTTTTTCTCTCAGTGGAGAGGTACCACTCTTGGATGGGTACGATCTGGATACCAATCCAGAAGATCCGAGGGACCTGTTGGATGGTGTGACGCTCTCAACGCCCGGGGAATTTTTGAACCAAGCTTTTTCGAAAGTTGCAGATCTTTCCACAGTCAATGGTGAACTGATCAGTGGAAAGTACGCCTGCACTTTTCCGGGTACCCTCTCGACACGGGTCTATTTGAAGATGCAGTCTTATGTCATTGGAAAACTACTAAGATACGTAGAACTTCTGAGTTCCCTGAAGGGTGAAGAAATCGAAGAACTGCACAGGACTTATCTGAAGACGCTGATTCACGATAACATTTGCGGCGTTGGTGTAGATCTGGTTAATAAGAATATGCAAAAAACTTACGCAAGGATGTATACGAAGCTCAAAAAAATGTTCATCGAGAATATAAAAGCACTCACAGCTGAATTCGAAGATGGACGATACGTAGTCTCTTTTTCGCCTTTCAACTACGACCATTGGCATTGCGATGGCAAAAGGTGTTACAAACTTTCAAGCAAAGGTGTTGGGATATTCAGACTGAAAGAGCTCGATCGTTCAATCGAGGATGAAACCCTATCTTTCAAAAACGATTATTACGATGCGTCCTTCTGCGAGGATGGCTCGTTGAAACTCAATAACATGCTCACAGGTATTTTGAAAATTGAGAAAGAACTCGGAGATAGCTATTCAACTTATACCGAAGAGGTTAATTTTTCTTCCAGATTGTTGAATATAAGGACTGAAAGAGCTGGTGAAAGGCACAAAGTTGTTCTAGTTGAGAGATGTCTAGAAGCAGAGGGCATATTGATAAAGACAAAAGAGAAAGTCATCTTCGATGGTTCCCCACTCGTTAAATGGCAGATCGAAGCAGAACTCAATGGTAAAAACTACATTTTGAGCTTTGTGACGAGGACTGGCGACAAAGATTCTAAAATCTTTGCCAAGATGCCTTTCGACGTGGTTGAGCGGGTGAGAGTCGATACAAATCTGCTCGATCGAGATGCGGGGAAACTCAATTCAGTCTTACTCGCTGCGCGCGAGATCGGATCGATCAAAAAATTTCCTTTCCAAGGTTTCGTTGCGCTCTTTAAAGAAAAAACGATTGCAGTTATGTCGAAGGGTACATACCAGTACGAAGTCGATTTGAGCGGAGATGTGAAAATAGATCTTGTCAGAAGTGTCGAATGGATCGCAAAAACCGATGTAAAGGGTCGTACGGGTGATGCGGGACCTTTGATGTACATCCCAGATGCCAAGTGTGAAGGAACTTTAACGTTCGAGCTGGCTGTGTGTGAACTGGACCAGCACGTTTGTTCGGAAGAATTCTTCAGATGGTTCACTCTATTCGACGATCAACCGATTTTGATTTCAGTGAGGGATGGATACGGTAAGAAAGACTCTTTAAAACTTTTTTCCGGCGAACTCCCTTGGGTCTGTGTCGTGGACGGTAAACTTGTCATGTACAATCCTTATTCGAAAATTACTCGAGGTCTGAAAGAGGGTCAAATATCTGAAATACCACTCAAGACAGTGCAGCATGGTCTTCACGGAGAAGCGAAAGTCAGATTCATCCGATTTCCAGCTTTTCCAAAATATTCCTCCAGAAATGATCCCAAGCAAGCTGTTGATCTTATAGAAAAAAATATCGAAAAGATCAAGGAAGAAATTTCGCTTCTTGAGAACGATTTGAAAAAGGAAAAGAGAAGCTCTGTCAAGTACCATCTTTTGAAGCACTCGTTGTTGGGTAGAAGGAGGACCCTACTCGAACTGAAGGTTTGTTCGTCTTTGTGTAAAGGGAGGATCCCTAAAAAAATGATGAAGAGATTGAACCGAGCGAGGGCAAAGAGAAGGATATACGATTACATAGTTGAGTTGGTGAAGGAGGGAAGCACATGAACTATTACAACGATGTACCTCAAGATCTCGGAAAATTCGATGTCGTGGTAGGTATACCGAGTTTCAACAACGCAGCAACCATAGCTTACGTTGCTCAAACTGCTGCGAAAGGGATCAAGGATCTTGGTTTGAAAGGCTTGATCGTCAACTCGGACGGAGGTTCTGTGGATGGAACTACCGGAGCTTTTTTGAACAGCGATACGCTTGGTTTGCCGAAAGTATCTATCAAATACAAGGGCATCCCTGGCAAAGGTAGCGCAGTGAGAGCGATGTTCGAAATCGCACACAAAGTCGAGGCGAAGGTTTTCATAATGCTCGATTCAGATTTGAGGAGTGTTGAACCTTGGTGGATTGAAAGACTCGCGGTACCAATACTCGAAGCAAAAACTGATTATGTGACACCGCTGTATCTTCGACACAAGTACGATGGTACCATTACGAACAATATTTGTTATCCACTCACGTCCGCACTCTATGGGTTGAAAATTCGCCAGCCCATCGGCGGAGATTTCGGAGTGGGCGCGAGGCTCATAGATACATATTTGAGCAAACCTGCGAGCGTTTGGCAAACTCATGTGGCTCGATTTGGTATCGATATATGGATGAGTACCACTGCCATCGTTGAATCAGACAAACCACCAATTCAAGCAGCATTGGGTGCAAAAGTACACGACGTGAAAGATCCTGGGAAACATCTTCAAGGTATGTTCGTACAGGTTGTACAAACGCTCTTCGAGTTGATGGTTGGATATCAAGACAGTTGGAAAAACATCACTGATGTGGTTTCTACACAGGTTTACGGTGAACAACCGTCTCAAAAGGTTGAAGAGATAGTCGTGGATCTGATGGGGTTAAAAGAGAGGGCAAAAACGGCTCTGCAAGAAAGGCTTGATTCACTGAGAGAAATTAAGCCTTTACGTGGAGAAATAATTGAATCTGTTCTTAGGACCGGAACTGTGGATATGGAGAGTTGGGTCGAAGTGGTTTACGAGTTCGCATTAAGATATAAAAGTGAAAGAGACGAACGAATAATTCTCGATCTTTTGCCGTTCTATTTTGCACGCGTGGCAGATTTTGTAGAGAAAACAAAGGAAATGAACAGTATAGAAGCTGAAAAGCTCATCGATGAACAGTTGGAGCTATTTCTAAAAAGGAAAAAACTGTTTGTAAGGAGATGGTTTCTTGATACTTGACAGTTTGCTTGGTATCTACGATAGACTCAGTGACGCAGAAAAGAAAGTTGCATCTTACATCATCGAAAGACCTGACGATGTCATACACTATTCAATAACGGAGTTCGCCAGAATCATCGGCGTGAGTGAGACTACCATATACAGATTGATCAGAAAGTTAAAGTTTGATGGGTATCAGTCCTTCAAAATAGAACTCACCAGGCAGACGAGTGGTGCCAAAGTGTTTCCGACCACCTCAAAGGATGCTTTTGACGAAGGCATTGAGCAGATGAAATCTTTGGTGGATCGTTTGGCCTCTACGCTCAAAAAAGAAGATGTAGAGAAAGCTGCCGAATGGATCGTACAATCGCAGAAGACGATATTTTTTGGTGTGGGCCTTTCAGCTGTCGCTGCGGAGTATGGAAGTTTGTTACTGTCACTTCTAGGTTTACCATCTTTCTACTACAACGATCCCCATGCTCAGGTGATAATCGCAACGAGTTTGTGCGAAAAAGATCTTGTGATATCTGTCAGCCACAGCGGAAACATAAGAGACACAGTGAAGTCGACACAAGTAGCCAAGGATGTCGGTGCCAAGACGATAGCCATAACTGCTGGCATGAATTCAGCTCTTGCTTCGGTAGCGGATTTGGTTCTCTACAGTCCAGTCGCGAGATTCGAAAGGCATGAATTTCTGAGAGGGAATTTGGGTGAACTTGCAGTCGTGGAGATACTCTTTCGAACGGTGCTCAGGAAAACTTATGCGGAGAAAGAAGAACATCTCAACGGGCTTTCGGAAGTTCTCAAACCGAAAAGATACGAGGAGAAGGAAAAATGAAGATAGCACTGTTACACTTCAGAGTGGGTTTTACAGACGGCGTTTCACTCGAAATGGAAAAATGGAAAACAGTTTTAGAGAGGATGGGACACGAGGTCCTTTACGTCGCGGGAGAGTTCAGCCAAATTAGTGGAGTCGAGATTCCCACACTAGCCATGAACGATCCTACAAACATTTGGATACACAGAAACGCTTTCGAAAAATTGTTGGTCAGTGACGAAACGTTCTTGAAAGTTTTCAAAGATTATGTTCGCCGAATCGAGGAAGAGTTGGAACGAAAAGTTCCGCCACTGGATATTTTGATAGTGAACAACATCCTCTCGCTTGGGTTCAACTTGGCCGCAGCAGTTGCCATCAGTGAGTACGCGAAAAGTAGGAACATCAAAGTAGTTGGTCATCATCACGATTTTTACTGGGAGAGAGAAAGGTATTCAAGGCCCCAGAGCGAGTTCGTAGTTAAAATTCTCAACAGATATTTTCCTCCGAAGGGTGAGAACTTTTTCCACATCACCATAAACACTCTGGCGCAGAAAGAGCTTTTTAGACGCAAGGGTATCGAATCACTCGTAGTGCCCAACATTTTTGACTTTGATCAACCTTTGTGGAAGATAGATGAGTACAACAAAGATCTACGGCCGTCGTTGGGTATAAGTGATGGAGACATCGTGATTCTGCATGCAACTAGGATCGTTCAAAGAAAGGCAATAGAGTTGGCCTTGGACTTTGTGGAATGTTTTTGCAAATTGAGTGAAAGAAAGGTTCATTTTTTATTGGCAGGGTTTCCTGAGCAAGAGTCGCAGGAGTACTACCGAAAGATCGTTGAGAAAGCCAAAAAGATGCCTTATACTACTCATTTTGTGTTCGACATAGTCCGAGCCGAAAGATTTCTGGGTGAAAAGAAGTATTACTCGTTGTGGGACATGTATGCTGTGGCGGATGCCATCACTTATACTTCCGCACTTGAAGGCTGGGGTAATCAGCTGATAGAAGCTGTTTTTTCAAAAAAGCCACTCGTTGTTTTTGAATATCCAGTCTTCAAGAGTGATATCGCTCCATTAGGATTCGATTTCATCTCACTTGGAGACGAGATTCACTACGATGAAAATGAAAGTCTGTACAAGATCGATCAAGCAAAAATTGAAAAGGCTGCTGAAAAGCTGAAATGGTTGCTCTCTCATCCAGAAGAATTGTCAAAAGTCGTGGAGAAAAATTTTCAAATAGGAAAGAAACATCTTTCGCTCGAAAAGCTTCAGCAATACTTGACATTCCTCTTCAATCGGCTTGGTCTTTCAACAGGTTGATCTTCTTTATTCGAATCGGTGTTTTTGAAGTTGCATTCGACAGAACTTGTGGTACAATAATAATGAAAGCTGAAAAGGGATATTGACAAAAATTTCTGATTGTGATATAATATATCCTAGCAGGGCAAAAGCCCTGCTTTTTTGTTTGGCAATAGGAGGTGGCAGTTTTGGAACTTTCTGACATAGAGCTGTTTTTGCTGGATATGGACGGTACGTTCTATCTTGGAGATAAGCTCATTCCTGGAGCTTTGGAGTTTCTCGAAATTGTGAAATCTTTAAAGAAGAAGTTCATGTTTCTCACCAACAATTCTTCGAAAGGGCCTGCGCAGTACGTTGAAAAGCTCAAACGGTTGGGTGTGGACGTGAACGAATCTTGTGTGTTCAGTTCCGCCGAAGCGACCGCCATGTTTTTGTTGGAACGATACGGTCAATCAAAGCTTTTTTTGGTCGGCACTAAAGCGTTGGCAGAAACGATGAAATCCTATGGTCATACGATCGATGAGAAAGAACCACAGATGGTGGTGCTCGGTTACGATACGGAACTCACTTACGAAAAGCTCGCGAAAGCTTGTTTACTTCTCAGAAAAGGTTTACCTTACATCGCAACGCATCCTGACATAAACTGTCCTTCTGAAGAAGGTCCCTTACCTGACGCTGGTTCGATCATCGCGTTGATAGAACGTTCTACAGGAAGAACACCAGATCACATCGTGGGTAAGCCCAACCAGCTGATGATGCAGATGATTTCCAAAAGATTTTCCTTACCGCCTCACAAGATAGCCATGGTGGGTGATAGACTCTACACAGACATGGAATTCGCGCTCCGTTCTGGGGCAATGGCGATCCTCGTGTTGAGTGGCGAAACACAACTGGAACATCTGCAGAACAGTCAAACCAAACCACACTTAGTGGTTGAAAACATCGAAGTTTTAGCTAAAATGCTCAAGAGAGGTTGATGTTCTGTCAATCAAGTACAGGCTCAGGGCGAAGAAGAATGAAGAATTGGTCAGCCTCGCGCAAGCGGGATTGAAAGAAGCGCTCGAGCTCATAGTGGAGCGCTATTATCCTATGGTCTGCAGGATCTGTTCAAAATACTATGCACCTTGGGCCGAATTCGAAGACATGGTTCAAAGTGCGTTGGTGGGACTCATCAAGGCAGTTTATTATTATCAACCGGACAAGAGTGGTTTCACTTCGTTCGCGTGGAGGAACGTGGAATCGGAACTGAAATCTTTTCTCACTTTTTTGAACAGAAAGAAGAACAAACTCCTCACGGATGCGGTGAGCATGGATTTACTCGCCTCATCGGAAGATTCGGAAGAAACTGGTTATTCTTTTGAAGACACAGTCAGATCTACCGCTCGAAATGCGCTTGGAGAGATGATCATCGAACGTGTGAAAAATTTCCTGAATGAACTTGAGGCTGACATATTTCAAATGTGGCTCGACGGATTCAGTTACGAAGAGATCCAAACGACGTTGAACGTGAACTTCAAGAAGGTGGACAACACGATACAGAAAGTCAGAAGGATCGTGAAAGAGAAGATAGATCCTGCTTTGCTGAACAGCTTTTTCAGCGAAGGATGATCAACTCAATTCGAGCAATTTTTCTAACACACCGTACTCCGATAGTTCTTTGTTCAAAGCTTCTGAAGCGTTTTTCTTGTATAAGCTCACCGCTTCTGCTAAATTGTTCAAAGCCAGATCGCAAACGATCAACATCGCTAAGGTCTGTTCGTTTGGTTGCTCTTTGTTCAACAAGCTCAGCAGGACTAACCTCGCTTCTGCAAACCTTTCCAAATTGATGAGTAGCGAGGCTAAGTTCGTGTGGGCGATCGTGAAGGTGGGATCACAGTCTATGGATCTTCTGTAACATTCTATCGCTTCGGCGTACCTCTCCATGCGAGCATAGACATTCCCAAGGTTGTTCCAAACCTCTGGAGTCTGGTGAATCTTCAGACATTCCTTGTAAAGATTTTCAGCTTCTTCCAATCTGTTTTCCTTACTCGCTCGCAAGGCTTTCTCGAAGATTTCTTCGATCATTTTTGCAGCATACCTTTCGTGTAGTACACTGTGTCGGAGAAGATCTCTTGTGCCAGCCTCACTTCGAATTTCACGGGCACGATGTCCGATGGGATAGGCCTGGTTCTGGTGAATCTAACGTTCCACACGGGTTGGAACATTTCAAAGTTCGATTTAAAATAGCCAAAACCTCCGCTCAGAAGAACCTCTTCGTTGGGTACATCTGGAATGAAGATGCGCACGTTCTTTCCTCTCAAGCTCACCACGTCAGTCCGCTTCAATTCTTTGGTGTCTTTCAGAACGACGGCGTAACTACCACTACGCTTCAACGTCGGTAAAACTTTCTTGAAGGAATCTTTCTCCACGTTCGACCAAGCGACGGCTCTATGACCCAAGCTGAGTTCGAAGAAAACGGGTCCACCACCTTCGCGCACTTGCACCATTTCTCCGATTATTGGAATTGGATCTGCAAAGATGTTTTCAACGCGTACCGATAGGACTGCTTTGTCTTGTTCGAAACTGAGTGAATCTATCTTCACCACGAGAGGCTCTTTACCTTTGAAGGGAAAGATGTGAACACTGTGGGCTTTAAAGTCCGCCGTGATCAAGAAAGGGTAGTTGTATTCCATCGTGATGTAGTGTTCTGAAAATTTTCCAACTTCAATGAGATTGTCTTTGCTGATCAAAAAGATCGCGTTGTCTTTGAGAACGAAGGGTTCATCGAAGACCGTCAGTTCGAAACACCAAGCACCGTACGCGGGCATTTCCAAGATCTTCTTCAAATTGAAATCTAAAAGCACAATCCTGTTTTTGAAAATGTCCAAGATCCAGATGCCTTTCAAACCGACTTCTATGTCCTGAATCGAGTAGAACTCGTCGAGATCGAAGAATTTGAGTTTTCCAGATTCGAAACAGAATATTCTGTCCACGTCTGCCCCCCAGAGCCTTCCGAGCCGGTCGAAACCTGCCAAGATCGGCCTGATGAATCCTGAATGGATGATCTGGGTTTTTCCATTCGCTGGGTCGAAAACGGCCAGTTTGTCTTCACCTGCGATGTAGATCTGTTTGAAAGCGTGAGAGACCATACTTTCTGGCTTGAAACCGAGTTTGTAGACGGTGTATCCTGACGTACCGTACTCGATCAAGCGACCGTTGATCTTATCTGCAATATAAATGTTGCGTCCCAATGCGATAGGAGAGATCGGAGAATAAAAATACTCTACACCGTTTTTGAATCCGTCTATCCTCAACACTTCTTGCGAAAGGGTCGGTGTCGATTCAGCCAGAGGCATACTGAAGGTTTCTATTTCTTTCACGAGGGAAACTGCCTCGTCCTTGGTTGGGGCTATGACCAGTATGGTTTTCAGATCTTCCAGGGCCTTCTCTACCGCACCGATGTCTATGTCTAATTTCGAAGTGAAAAACCAGAATTCAGGGATGTCCGTGATGTAAATGAGGCCAGAGAGTGCTTTGGACATATTTTCTCTGGCGGTCAACACATCACCGCCGTACCAAGCTTCCAGCGCGCGCGCAAACAGAATCCTGGCTTCTTCTTCGTTCGTGATGGCGAAGCAAATCGATGTGAGTAACAATAAAAAGAGCAGGATCGATTTCATTTCTTCTTCACCATGGCGATGAGATCCGTTTTTCTCTCTTTTCCGTGCATCAACCTCTCTATGTTGTCTGAATGCCTGAGCGTTGAGAGTGTGGCCAACAAGAAGAACAGAACAGCGATGTTGCGGTCGAAGAACAAAGCGACGGCTGAAGCTAAAAACAAACTCACGATCGATGCCACAGAGACGTACTTGGTGAGGATCGTCAGTGCGAGCCAGCTTGCGAGGAAGACGAAACCGCAAACAGGACAGAGTGCGAAGAATACCCCACAGGTGCTCGCCACGCCCTTACCGCCTTTGAATTTCAAAAAGACAGGAAAGTCGTGTCCAAGAACGGCACTGATGGCTGCTATCCCGATGAATATCTTGTTGTACTGATAAATCTGGGCGAATATCAAAACGGGTATGAACGTTTTCAGCGCGTCCAGCACCATGCAAGAAAAACCTATGACTGGCCCTGCGGCCCTCAACGCGTTGGTACCCCCAACGTTTCCACTACCGATCTTTCTGACATCCACTTTCTTCAACTTCGGTAGAAGATAGCTGAACGGGACCGCACCGCACAGATAACAAACCACCGCCGTTAGAACGTACTCCAAGGTTTCACCTCCGTGGTTTGAATTCAAGAAAGATCGGTGAACCTGTGAAAGGATCTATTCTCTCTCTTATGAGCCTTTGAAACATCCTCTTCGCTTCTTCTTTGATATCCTCTTCTCTGTTCACTGTGATCACGAACTTCGGTGGTTTGATCTTCACTTGCTTGATGGAATAAACTTTTACACTCCCAAGACTCGGTGCGAGTATGGGAAGTTGTACCAACAACCTGTTCAGTTTCGTCTGCTCGGCCTTCCTACAGTAGGAGCTGTAAGCTTCGTCTATCGCGTCGAGAAGCTGTTTCAAACCTTGCCTTTTAATGGCACTAGTGAACACAACTCTGCAAAAACTTGCGAACGGCATTTCCGCTCTGACCATGCGTTCATAATCGGACATCTTCGAATCGACCAGATCGAATTTGTTCACGTCGATCACTAACGCTTTACCGCGATCGAGCGCGAGGCCTGCGATCCTTTTATCTTGACGTGACACACCCTCTACAGCGTCTAAGAGTAATACCACCACGTCTGCAGACTCGATCGTGTCTATGGCGCGTTTGACACTGAAATATTCCAAGCTCTTCTTCTCGATTCTGCTCTTTCGTCTCAAACCTGCCGTGTCTATGAACATGTACTTTTTTCCGTCTATTTCTACCAGTTCGTCCACTGGATCTCTGGTGGTTCCTGGGATCGGGGTGACATTGACGCGATCTTCACCGAGAATTGCGTTGAAGATGGAAGATTTCCCCACATTCGGTTTACCAACGATGGCGATGGAAGGATAGGTCGCATCTTTTTGAATTTGGTCTAGAGGAACATTCATTTGTTTCAAAGTGTCCACGATCTTGTCGAGTAGTTGATCCACATTCAAACCATGTTGAGCGGAGACCATTACGAAATCATCGAAACCTAGTTTGAAAATGTCTGGCAGATTTTCCTGAACGATTTTCATGTTCTCAGTTTTGTTGACGACCAGTATGACCTTTTTTCCCAACTTTCTCAACACCTGGGCCACGTACTCGTCCTCTGAAGTGATGCCACCTCTCGCATCGACGACGAACAACACTAGATCGGCTTCCTCAAAAGCTTTCAACGCTCTTTCCTTCATTGATTGAAGCATCCCATCGTCGGTTTTTTCGTACACACCGCATGTATCGTACAGCAAGAAAGCAGCGTCACCATAGACCACGGTACCTTTGAGGGTGTCTCTGGTGACGCCTTCTTCTTTTTCGGTGATCGCTTTCCTTCTACCTATGAGTCTGTTGAAGAGGGTCGATTTACCCACGTTCGTTTTTCCCGCGATGACCACCTTGGCCATGGTTCATTTCTTCAAAAGATCTCCCAGAGTCTTTTGAGAACCTCCCATCTTCTTTTTGTATTCTTCATAATCTCTCATTTCTTCCAACTTTTTTTGACTCACGAGGATCTTTCTGCGTTCTGGTATCAATCTGAGTACGAGCACTTCTATTTCGGCCCCCTCCTTGAGCTCCTCAGATGCGTGGGTGGATGGCATGAACGCTTCAACTTGGTACTGTTTCAATTCCAACACGTAGCCTGAGTTCAATTTTGCCCTGACTTTCGCCACCACGGCACCGCCTTCCTTGACGCTCTCGACGATCTTTTCCCAAGGATCCGGCATCGTTTGCTTTACGCTGAGTCTCATCTTTCTGTTTTGAGCATCTATCGATAGGATCTTCACTTTTATTCTCTGTTTTTCTCTGAACAGCTCGGTCGGATCGTTCACTTTATTCCAAGCCAACTCCGATTTTGGTACCAAACCGGTCACACCATCTTCGATTTCGACTATCAATCCTGTCGGTAGAACTTTGAGCACAACTCCGTTCACAATGTCGCCTTCTCTGTAGCGTTCGGTGATACCATCCCAAGGGTCGCCCTGTGCCCTCTTGTAGCTGAGAGCGAGTCTGTGTTTTTCTGGATCGATCTCTATCACCTCAGCTTGAATGAGTTGGCCTGGTTTGAAGAATTTCTTCAGATCGACCTTCTTGTTACCCCAGAAGATCTCGGAGATGTGTATCAAACCGTCCAAGCCAGGCTCGAGGTTCACAAAGACACCGAAAGGTGCGATATTCTTCACAGTCCCTTGAACGATCGTGCCGACTTTGTACTTTTCGACCGCCATCTGCCAAGGATCCGGTTCGAGCGCTTTGAGGCTGACCTCGATCGAGCGCTGATTGGGATCCAGTTTTGTGATCTTGACTTTGATGGTCTCTCCTTCTTTGAGCGCATCGTATATGGAAACGGAAGGATCATGGGAAACTTCCTCGCGTGGTAGTGTGGCCGTGAGTGGACCTATCTTCACTGTGGCACCGGAAGCCTTCACCCGTTCCACCTTCACTTCGACGATGTCACCCACAGTGTGTGAACTGAAGAACGATTGGATTTGCCGCTCGACCAATGCCTTACGAGACACAACGATCCTGCCACGTCTACCAGGTACATAGTCGATCACCAGAAATTCGTGTTCTCCCTGGGGCAGTTCGGCTTCTCGCCTGAGTAAAGATTCGGAACCCGGCAAGAACGCGTCGAACACGTTGAACAATCGAACTATGTAACCACCAGACACTTGCTGAACGAAATATCCCTTCACTGGTGTACCAGATTCCTTTGCCTCTCTCAACAGCTTTTCTGCACTCCTTCTGTAAGGCCTCAATTCGGAGAGCATGGCATAGCCTTCCTCGTCGTTTATCTTGAGTATTTGTACCCTGATCTTTTCACCGACTCTGTAGCTTGAAGGTTCTCTCACAAGCTCCGATGGCTGGATTCTGCCTTCCTGCTTACCTCCAAAATCGACGGACAGACCCTCGGCCGGATCGACCGCCGTGACCACAGCTTCCACCACTTGCCCTGGACCAAGTTCGGCGAAATCCAGATATCTCTCAAAATCATTCATACTCGTGTTCTCCTTCATACAATCTACCTCCCAGTTGGATTTTCTCAACGACCGTTTTCACGTCCTCTAAAGGTGTGGACGTACCGGCCGTCACACCGATCTTTTTGAAATTTTTGAAATCGATGTCGATAATCTCAGAAGCACTCTCGACGTGCAAAACCTTCGTCATTTTGGAGGCGATTTTCGCTAACTTCTTGGTGTTCGAACTGTTTTTTCCTCCAACGACGACGATCAAATCACATTCCCTCGCCATATTTCTGACCTCGATTTCACGTTTATGGGTGATCTCACAGACAGTGTTCAAAAGTAAAAACTCCCTTGGTTCAGATGATTTGAGTAATTCTGCACCAAAGTCGAGAAAATCTTCCAACGACATGGTAGTTTGCGAAAGCACGCACACTCTATCTTTCAAAGGGATAGCGGTTTCAGTAACGATGGCATCTTCTACATATCCTTTCAGTGCCTTCATCTCATCGTGGTTTTCATCGCCGAAGACGACCACAACGTAACTTTCTTCCTTCGCCCGCTTGGCTTTATCGAACAGTTTTAGAACGATCGGACAAGTCGCATCTATCACTCTCTTGAAATTTTTTTCAAGTTCGTTCAGAACTTTCGGAGCCACGCCGTGGGCTCTCACGATGAGAACAGAATCTTTCGCATCCTTTGGGACAGGTTCGTTCTCGCGAAAGATCTTCAGCCCTTGACGTTTCAATCTTTCAACCACGTTCTTGTTGTGTACGATCTCACCGAGAGTGTACACACTGCGCTCGGTCTTCAAACATTCCTGTACGATCTCGAGTGCTCGTTCTACACCGAAGCAAAAGCCAATGTTTTCAGCAACGCACAGCTTCATCTGTTTTCCTCCTGTTCACTACCTCCAAAGCTTCCTCGAGCACCTGCGCTATACTCTTACAAGTCGTGTCGATGATCACAGCATCCTCAGCGGGTCTCAGTGGGGCAAGATCTCTGGAAGAATCCCTCTGATCGCGTTCTTCTATTTGCTTGGCCACTTCTTCGAAGGAAAGTTCGATTCCTTTTTGTTTGAGTTCTTTGAGCCTCCGTTTGACTCTCTCTTCGAACGAAGCTGTGAGGAATATCTTCACTTGCGCGTGCGGCAGAACCACGGTACCTATATCCCTACCCTCAACGACGAAGTTTCCCTTTTCGCAGATTTTCCTCTGAAGCTGGGTCAATTTGTTCCTGACTTCCGGTAAGGTGGCGAAACTCGAAGCGAGCTGACCAGCCTTCGCGGATCTGATGTCCTCTTCTTGGACCTTCTTTCCGTTGAGGTAGATTTGGCCATCGATGTATTCTATTTCTATACTCTCGAGTACATCGTGAAGGTCATCTCCGGGCTTGAAACCTTTCGAATGCAAATAGATCGACACGGCACGATACATAGCTCCAGTGTCTAGATGGTTGAATCCAAGCTTTTCTGCTAAAAGTCTTGCTATCGTAGACTTTCCAGAACCTGCAGGACCATCTATAGCGATCAGAAAACTCCCCAACTCAAGCTTCCTCCAAAACGTCAACGATCTTGAAAACTTTGTCCAAACGAGTCATTTCAAAGATTCTCTTGACGTTCTGTCTGAGTCCCATCAAGATCAGTTCTTTTCCAAGGTTCCTCGTGTCCTTGAGCACGGCCACCATGGCACCCAAACCAGCACTGTCCACGTATGGAACGTTTGACATGTCTATCACGATCTTACTTGCCTTTGAACCGTCCATCTTCTCCTTTATCAGCTTTTTGATCTCTGCAGAGTGGTACGCGTCGAAATCACCGTTGATTCTGCACAACAGCTTGTCGGAATGCTCTTCAAACTTAACGTTCGCTTCGATCATGTACCATTCCCTCCAGTTATTTTTATTTTCAACTCCCTGAGTTGCCTCTCACTCACTACGTCTGGTGCACCCGTCAATGGGCACACACCGCTCGCAGTCTTTGGGAAGGCTATCACGTCTCTAATCGACGGGACATTACAGATTATAGCAACCAAACGGTCCAAACCGAGCGCGATGCCACCGTGAGGAGGCGCACCGTACTGGAAGGCTTCCAAAAGAAAACCGAACTTGATTCTGATTTCTTCTTCCGTCAACTGCATGAGCCTGAAAATCTCTCTCTGTAAACTCCTATCGTGTATCCTTATGCTTCCAGAACCGATCTCATAACCGTTGATGACCAGATCGTAAGATTGTGCCCTTATCTTGGAGAGATCTTCATCTTTGTATTTTGATAGATCTTCCAAGTTCGGCATCGTGAAAGGATGATGTTGAGCGACGAATCTGCCTTCTTCCTCACTGTATTCGAACATCGGAAAGTCCAAGACCCAGAACACGTCGAAACCAACTTTCAGATGAGAAAGATGACCATCGCCGATGGTCTTTCTCAGCTCGCCCAGTGCCACGTTCACTTCACTCAACTTTCCAGCGACCATCAAACAGACATCGCCTTGGTTCATTGAGGTTTGTTTTGCGACTTCCCCATAGATGTCTTTCAAATGCTTCAGGGCGCTACCTTTAATTTCGTCCTCCAAGGCGAACCACAGAATACCACCTGGTCCATTCTTCTTGACGATCGCTTCAAACTCTTCGGCGATTTTTCTACTCATCTTGGAGGCGAAATTCTTAACCACGAAGCCTTTGACGACACCCCCAGTGTCGATGATGTTTCTCACGATGTTGTAATCGGTTCTTTTGAAAACTTCGGTCACATCGAAGAACTGCATACCGATCCTTCTGTCTGGTTTATCTGAACCGTAAGTGTTCATGCAATGATCGTAGCTCAATCTATCGAAATTCTCAGGTAATTCAACGTTCAAAACCTGTTTGAAGACGTGGCGGACCAAACCCTCAACCGTTTGTAACACGTCTTCTCTGGTCACAAAAGACATCTCTATGTCTATCTGGGTGAATTCAGGTTGTCTGTCTGCTCTGAGATCTTCGTCCCTGAAACATCGAACGATCTGAAAGTATCGATCTAATCCTCCCACCATGAGCAACTGCTTGAACAGCTGTGGAGACTGGGGGAGTGCGTAGAAAGTACCTGGCTTGAGTCTCGAGGGTACCAGAAAATCTCTCGCACCTTCGGGGGTACTCTTGGTCAAGAAAGGTGTTTCCACTTCGACGAAACCTTGCGAACTTAAATACTGTCTCACCGCTTGAGCCACTTTGTGTCTGGTGATGATCCTGTCCATCATTTCTTTCCTTCTCAAGTCTATGTAACGGTATTTGAGCCTCACTTCTTCGCTGGGCAAGGTCGTTTCTCCGGGATAGAATGGAAGTTCTTTTTCGGGTGAGGAAAGAATCTCTATGCGTTCGGCGATCAACTCTATCTCTCCCGTGGGAAGTTCTCTGTTCACGGTATCTTCAGGTCGAGCCTTCACTGTGCCTTCCACACGCACTACGGCTTCTCTTTTCAGCTCCACATCGAAATCTTTCGAAAGCACAACTTGTGTCTGACCGTATCTGTCCCTGAGCATGATGAACTTCACCCCACCCAGGTCTCTAACCCTGTCCACCCACCCAGAGAGCACCACCTTTTTGCCCACATCACTGAGTCTGAGTTCTCCACACGTGTGTGTCCTCAGCATAAATCAACCTCCCAGTATTGCCTCTTAGAAAAATAATACAGCAAAGTCTTACAAGATGTACGGATCGACGAACACATCTATCCAAGGTTTTGAGAAGGAAAACCGCACGAAGAAAAGAATCGAAACGATCAAGAGAATCGACACAATCGTTCTGAAATTCTTAGAGGCGTTCAACTGATCCAACTCTTTTTCGATCACTCTTCCAAAAATTCCAGAAATGATCACCACGGCGAACGCCCAAATCAGTTCGATCGTTAAACTTTCGATCCTTCCGAAGAGTGCTGGAACCAAGTACCAAACTATCAGTATAAACCAGGGTACCAATGTGGTTGCGAAGAGTCTAGAAGGCCAAAAATCACTACGTTTTTTGAGGATGAAGAATTCTATCGTACTTGCAAACAGATAAGCCCAAAAACCCATCTTGAGATGTTCAAAAACAGATTCGTCCGTTCCACAGAAAGGTTTTAAAAGGGGCCAACCAGTAAGTTCATAACCGAAGTGCAGGATCGAGAACAACACTGTGTAGATCAGAATTTTCAGAAAAGTTTTCACAAACTGGCACCTCCTGGTGAATTCTATCATTTTTTGCGTTGTTGTTTCACTAATTCACTTCAATGAAACAGATATGATACAATGATGCTGGAGGTGGTTGAGTGAACAGACCCACCATCGTGCTCGATTCGAAACTTGTTGAGTACGCTAGATCTCTTGCGAAAAAAATCACCGATGATGTTCAAAGAGTCATAGACGAACACTCAACTGTCTCCACGGAGCGTGCCACGTTGAGGCTTTTAGGTGTGGACGGTGTGGTAGGCGAAGAAAAGATCCCTTTGGTGAACGTCGTTGTGGACAAGCTCAAGGAATGGGACATGTTGGCTGGTGGGGTGTTCAAACCCATCGTGAACGCTGCGATCGTTTTGAACAGAGATGTCCAACAGGTTTGTGAAGCCATTGCAGAAGGAATGGATTTGAACACTCTCCCAAGGGCTAGGAGGGAGGTTTTTGAAGAATACTCACGGCAACTGGTCGAAAAATCACTCTCTCGTATAAAGAGAAAGAGCGAAGAGAGGGACGCTTTGCTCAGAGAACTCGGCGATCCTCCAAAGCCTTACAAATACCTCATTGTGGCCACTGGAAACATCTTCGAAGATGTCATTCAAGCGCGCGCGGCTGTGTTTCAGGGTGCTGACATCATAGCGGTCATACGTTCAACCGCTCAGAGTTTGCTCGATTATGTGCCTCACGGCGCCACGACCGAAGGTTATGGTGGAACCTATGCGACACAAGAGAACTTCAGGATAATGAGGGAAGCACTCGACGATGCTGCGCGGAAGGTGGGACGCTACATAAGGCAAGTGAACTACGCATCTGGTCTATGTATGCCTGAAATAGCAGTTATGGCGGCTTTCGAAGGTCTCGACATACTTTTGAACGACGCGATGTACGGTATTCTTTTCAGAGACATCAACATGCTCAGAACTTTCACCGACCAGTACATCTCCAGATTGATCTGTGCGTACTCTAACATCACGATAAACACGGGTGAAGACAACTATCTTACGACTGCCGATGCCATAGAGAAGGCGCACACCGTCACGGCGTCACAGCTCATAAACGAACAGTTCGCACTCAAGGCTGGTTTGAAACCGCATTTGATGGGCTTAGGACACGTGTTCGAAGTCAATCCAGATGTAGAAGACTCCTTGCTCTACGAGATAGCTCACGCTATGCTCGCGAGAGAACTTTTTCCGGATTGTCCCATCAAATACATGCCACCAACCAAGTACATGACTGGTAACATATTCAAAGGTTATGCGATGCACACGCTGTTCAACCTCGTTTCTGTTTTGACTGGCCAATCGATCCAATTACTCGGCATCTTGACGGAAGCGATCCATACACCTTACATGCAGGATAGATACCTCGCGCTCATCAATGCCAACTACGTCTTCTCGGCTGCGAGACATCTCGGTGGTGAAATTCTGTTCAAAAACGATGGATTCATCGAAAAGAGAGCGAATGAAGTGTTGAGGAAAGCGGTGAAGCTTTTAGAGTACATAAGTGATGTGGGACTTTTCAGCGCGATAGAACAAGGTATCTTTGCCGATATAAGGAGAGATAGAAACGGAGGAAAGGGATTGGAAGGTGTCTTCAAAAAGAGCGACGAGTATGAGAATCCTCTTCGTGATGCGCTCGAAAGGGAGTTGGGGGTGAAAACATGAGCCAACCGAAGTCAGTGAAACCTTACGGCGATCAGATGGACGATGGGGCCGTTCAGCTTTCTTTCACTTTACCCCTTCCTCACGGTCCTCTGGCGCGAGAGGTAGCGAAGAAATTCTGTGAAAAACTCGGTTTCTACGAAGTCACCGTGGCGGCTATGGAAGATCTGGGAGAGAATTTCACCTTTTTTGTGGTCTATGGAAAAACGGATGTTTCAGTCGATCTTTCATCTGTAAAAGTGCTCGCTCCCAAGGTTCAAAAATTGCCGCGTGAAAAGATCGACGAGCTGGTTTTGGAGAAATTCAAACGACCCATTGTTGTGGTCGGAGCGACCATAGGAACGGATGCCCACACGATAGGGCTCGATTCCATCTTGAACATGAAAGGGTTCCACGGAGATTACGGCCTTGAAAGGTACAAAGCGTTCAAGGTGTACAACCTCGGCGCTCAGGTACCGCCCATCGAGCTTGTCAAAAAAGTCAGAGAGGTGAACGCGGACGTCGTTCTAGTTTCACAGGTGGTGACGCAGAGAAACATCCATATTCAGCATCTAACTGAACTGATCGAATTACTTTACGCAGAGAATTTGAGAGAAAAGCTCCTCATCATCGTCGGTGGACCAAGAATAACGCACGAATTGGCACTCGAACTCGGTTACGATGCTGGTTTTGGTAGTGGTACCACACCGAGCGAGGTGGCCAACTTCATTGTGCAGGAACTTTTGAAGCGGCGAGGTCTCTGAGCCTTCTTTCTACAAACTCCATTTCTTGCTCGTCACTCACCAACCCATCGAGCTTCGCACAGTAGAGTTCTTCTAACAGCTCTCCCACGAGTTTGGATGGTTTCAATCCAAATCTCTGCATGATGGTTCTTCCATCCACATATTTCAGTTTTGTGGATTTCTGAGTGTTCAAAAACTGCTTCAAATATTCCTGCGATTCGGGATCCAAATAGGCAGCGATGTAACAGAATCCCTCAGGTAAGATACCTTTGACCATCTTGTATATATCAGAAAAATTCAATTTGTTGGAAATGACTTTCGAGAGAGGAACTATCATCTTTTTCAAAAGCTTCAATTCCTCAACGAACCTGTTCGACAGGCCGTATCTTTCTTTTATCTGTTCAACCGCAGTGTCTCCATGGTATTCCAGAAAGACGAACATCACCGCGTAGAATCTGTCCAGCTTGTCGAAGAACCCCTCAGCCCACGGTAAAAACTCTGCCAAGGATCTGAGTTTTTGTTCCATCGTCACTGTGTAGAAAACACCAGGGAACATACGTTTGATCACTTCAAAATCAGAAAGTCTTTTCAACGCAGCTAGCCATTTTCGCTCTTCCAGAATCTTTTCGAATTCCTGCCTGAGTCTCTGTCCACTGACTTTTTCAAGATAGCCCTGCCTGACCGCTTCTAGCATGAGCTGTGAAGTTCTTTCTTCTATGTGAAAATCGAATCGAGTTTCGAACCTGACGGCCCTCAGAATCCTTGTGGGATCTTCCACGAAGCTCAGAGTGTGAAGACATCTCACCACACCGTTCTCCAAGTCCCTCTTGGCTCCGAAGAAGTCCAGCAGAAGTCCAAAATCTTTCTGGTTGAGCTTTATCGCCATCGCGTTTATGGTGAAATCTCTCCTGTAGAGATCTTTCTTTATGGTACTGACTTCAACTTGCGGCAATTCCGTGGGTGCCTCGTAATATTCGGTGCGTGCCGTGGCAACGTCTATCCTTGTGCCGTCTTTCAAAAACAGTGAGGCTGTGAGAAATTTTTCGTGCTTTACCAGTGTGGCACTGAATTTCCTTGCCGTATGCTCAGCGAAGAGCAATCCATCACGCTCAACCACGATGTCCAGATCTAAATTCGGATTTCCCATCAACAGGTCTCTCACGAAACCTCCAACGATGTAAACAGGTAAATTCAACTCGTCTCCAAAACGCCCCAGCTGCCTCAAAAGATCACAGATTTTCTTTGGAAGACTAGATATCAAAAGATCGCGTACGTTGACGAACTGCTCTTTTGGTTCCTCATAGACAGCTTTCCTCGGTGCTTTTCTCACGGCATCTGCGAAACTCGATCTCATGACGTCGGTTCTGGTTATGATACCTACCAATATTCCATTCTCGAGCACGGGTATTCGACCTATGTCGTTTTCAACCATGAGTTGTCTCACCTTGCTGAGTGGGGTGTTCGCGTCCACAACGATCAGTTTGCTGGACATGATCGCCTTCACTGGATGGTTTTGCATACCGTGGTTCATCGCTTTGTCCACGGCTTTCTTCGTCACGATACCTACAAGCCTGTTACCTTCTATAACGGGCAAGCCATTGTGACCCGTTCTCTCCATGATTTTGTTGACTTCGCCTATGGTCATTTCTGAATAGACGACTCTGACAGGTGAAGACATGATGTCTTTTGCAAGTACGCCTCTGTTCACATAGCGTTTCAACGTCTCCAGAACGATTTTCTTGACCGAGGCCGTGTTGGATTCATTCACAGTGAAACTCGCTGCTTTCCTGTGTCCTCCTCCACCCAGCTCGCTCGCCACACCTCCGAGGTCCACCTCGTTGGAGGACGTGCGCATTACGGTGTGTGTCTTCTTACCAGTCCGCACGATGCATATCAAGGTTTCAACGTTTTCCAGATCCCAAAGCTTGCTCACGATCGCCCCGAGTCCTCCAATGAATTTTTCTGTCTCGGCGAGCGCAACGTGCACTGTCAAGCCGTCTATCTGGTGCGATTCGATGTTCGATAAAAACTGTTCCAGAAGCTGTCTCTGTTCAAAGCTCAGATCGTACTTTATGTACTCGGCAACTTCTGCCAAGTTTGCTCCTTTCTGTAGCAAAAACTTCACGGCTTCTAGATCCCTCAGGGTCGTACTAGTGTAGAGCAAGCTTCCCGTATCTTCGTATATCGCCGTTGCGAACAGTGTGGCATCTATCGAATCTATATCGATGCGTTTTCTAAAGATCTCTTCGAGCAGTATCGTAACGGTGGCTCCAACACTTTCTATCCTTTTTTCCCCGCGTATCGTTTGTTCTTTGATCTCGGGGTGATGATCGTAAATGACTATTTTTTGAGCTCTTTCAACGATTTTCTGCACCTTTTGACCCAGCCTATCCAAAGAGGCTGTATCCACCACTATCAAGGATTCAACGTCTTCTTCCGTCAGATCGCTCTCTGTTATGTAACTGTATTTCTCTTCATAGATGCCCAAAAACTGGGACAGATTCTGCTGGGGAGCACCGCTGATCAAAACTGTGTGATCTGGATAAATTTTTTGCGCAGCTATTGCGGATGCGAAGCAATCGAAATCGGGATTTCTGTGTCCGACTATGAGCCTCAAGGTCTTTTCCTCCTGAGAGTTATCTGCTGACCTTGTTTCAGATTGAGTTTCTCCGCGGCCGAACCTTGGTTCACCGCGATCTCGAGATAGCCAGAACTGTCCGGATGAACGAGCAAAGATCCCTTCACAACGTCACCGAAGGTCCTAACGTATGGAATTTCGATTTTATCGTTGAGCAGTAAAACATCGTCCATCTCCCAACCGAGGCGTTGAACCATCTCCACTGGGATGTTCGTTTGAATGTTTCCAAAGCTATCGAAGTATGCGATCTCTCCAACGATCGTTTCGTTCACAATTTCAACTTGCTTAACGGGTAAAACTATGAAATTCGGCAGAACATCGCCCAGTTCTTCGAAAGGAACACCTTTCGAAAGATGAGCAGCCACCGGTGCAAAGATGTCTCTCCCGTGGAACGTGTACGAAGAGGCGTAATGATATTTTTTATTGTTCAGCTCCCTCACCTGTTTCACACCGTACTCGAGAGCCACATGCGTGAATATACCGTTGTCGGGCCCCACGTAGTACTGTTCGTTCTTGGTTCGCAAACAGATAGCTTTTCTGCTCGTCCCAACACCGTAATCAACCACAGCAACGAAGATAGAACCTGTGGGAAAATCTTTCGAAGCCCTCAACAAGATGTGAGAAGCCATCCTCACGTTGAACGGTTCTATCTCGTGTGTTATGTCTACGATTTCCACAGAGGGATTTATGCGCTTCATCACGGCTTTGGCGACCCCAACGTAATGACTTCGAATGGACCAATCTGTCAAAAAACCTATCATTCCAGACTGCCACCTCCGTACGCTCAAATGCTATCATAACATTGCAAACGGATTTCTTGGATGGTGAGTCCGACTGAGCACACTGGTTTTGCTGTTCTTGCCCATCGTCCTGCTCGCAACGTGTATAGAGCTTCCTGGTGAAGAGCGGAGCGTCGGTTTATTTGCAGTTGGAAAAGAACTGCTCCTCATCGCACAGGAAAATGAAACCAAGCAAATTTTGCTGGTACATTTGGATGATTCGTTCAAACCTTCGAAACTGGAGCGGATCGCAAATGTTAAACCAGCCAAGATCAACGATGCCGTGTTCCTAGAAAAGAAAAATCTGATCGCTCTGGTGGGGCACTCTTTAGACGAACTGCGGAGGAGAGCTGTCTATATCTGCTTGTTCGATATTCAAGGAAGGTTGTTGAAGGAGCAGATCTTGGCTTTTCCGGGTACGGAATCGTGGGCAGAATCGACGACTTTCAATAACAACAGTTTCTTTCTCGCGGGAGGATACAACACTCTGAAAAAAGGTTGGTTCGACGCCCTACTGCTCAAACTGAACTCGAACCTCGAGCTGGTATGGCGAAGAACGATCGGGGGTCTATCGGACGATTGGTTTCACCGTGTGAAACTCGTTGGTGCACACCTTTTGTGTGTGGGCTCAACGGAGAGCAAAGGACGCGGGAAGGCCGACATGCTGATCGCCCTGTACGATCAAAGAGGAAAAAAGATCTGGGAGAAAGTTTTTGGAAGATCGAATTGGGACAAAGCGATAGATTGTGTTGAGTTCGAAAACAAGCTTTTCATCTTAGGTTGGACTAACTCCTACACATCTCACAGGAGCGGTCTTTTGATAAAGATGAGCCATGATGGTAAATTCATCGAGGAGCGTTTGATCGATCTTGGTTCAGACTTTTCCCCGTTTGGTATCTGCGCGTTTGGGAACCATCTGTTGATTTACGGTGCCGTGTGGAACGATCGGACACGCTTCGATCCAGTGCTCATCCTGTTAGATGGATCTGAAGAGAAAATCCACACCTTTCACTGGCCGAACGATCAAACCGTGAAAGGTGTACTCGTTTGGAATGAATACGTTGTTTTCTACGGTGAATCGGAAAACGAAATCACCGGTGAAGATATTTACGTTCACACCTTTTCGATCGGTTCACTTTCATCACCGAAATGAATCAAACTTTGACCAGCTTGTATCTCTCATAGATCATCGTCACTTTTCCATCCTCGATGAAGAATTCGATGCCCATCTTTCTAAAGTTTTGCAACGTGAAGCATTTGACGTAGTTTTTTTCTATTTTCTCTGGAACGAGCGTAGAAGTCAATTTCAGATTCCTACTGATCATTTCCATAATGAGAAAATCACCGTTTCTCTTGACGTCGAACATGACGGACTTTTTGTAACCTTCGTACCTGCCCACCACCGTCTGGAGGATCTTGTCGTATTTGATGAAGTTGAACTTTTCTTCAGGATCTTCTCCTTTCATCAACGCCAATGCGTACATGCCGATGTTGGATAGAGGATAACCTGAGCAGTTCGATAGGATCGCAACACCGATCTTTTTATTCGGCACATAGCCAACGAATCCTGTGTAGATCAACACGGAACCACCGTGCTCTACAAGCTTTTCTCCTAAGAAGTTCGGATGGATTATCCATCCATATCCATACTTTTCATCACCGAAACTCTCCCAAGGTACGGGGATGTAACCTTCCTCCATCGATTCGATGGTTTCTTTCGAAACGATCCGTTCACCGTTGAACTTTCCTCTGTTCATGTAGAACATCAAATACTTGGCCAGATCCATCACGTTACTGAGGAGTCCACCGTCCGAGCTTATACCGTATGGGAAAGGCTTTCTCACATGTGCGTGCGTTTGAGGATCGAACATGTAACCGGCTGCGACGTTGGGATCTTTTTCCACTTCATGCCTGTAGAAATGAGATCGTGTCATACCGAGCGGTTCAAGAATATGCCTTTTGACATACTCTTCGTACGGCATACCGGTGATCTTTGAAACGATCCTTCCGAGCATGACGTAACCGCAGTTGGAATAGAAAAATCTCTCACCAGGTTTTGTGAAAGCCCAAGATTCCGCATCCTTTGCGAACATCAAAATATCTTCTGGATCTTTCACTGGAAGCCAGTTTTCCCCCAGATTGAACATACCATCTATGAACGCTTCAGCGTATCCCAACGACGGTACTCCGGAAGCGTGATACAGCAGATGACGCACACGCACAGGTTCACCGAACGGTTTGAGTTTGATCGGTAAATATTTTTCCAGTTGATCGTCCAGATCGATCTTTCCTTCCTCGGCGAGTTTGACAACGGCCAAAGCGGTGAAGCTTTTCGTGATCGATCCCACACCATAAATGGTGTTTTCATCGGCAGGTGCAAAGGTTTCCAGCTGTCTAAAACCAAACCCCCTAGCATAGATGACCTTCCCGTCCTCGACGAGTGCGATGCTCAAAGCGGGCATTTTGGTTTGTCTCATCTTTTCGAAGATGAACTCTTCAAGTTTCGCAAAATCCATTAGACACACCTCCTTGCTTGCTATTATATGTGCTGTGAGAGCGCTTTTGATAATCTCAATGCTGAGTGTTCTTTTTCTTTTCTCGTGCGTTCCTGTACAGAGCGAAACGAGTGAAGAAAATCTTCGCTACATCGTGCTTGCCTATAGATTCGGTTATGGATTGAGCAAAGAAAAGCTCGCTCAAATCGCTGAGCGAACAACTTACGACGATGAAGTGTTGATGTATTATGAATACTTCAAAGCAGACAAACCGTCAAAAGTTTCGATCGTGAAATCACCCCAAATCTACGATGAGCGAATTTTGAACGTGATTAAGTCCAATCTTTCTGCGAATGGAACTTCTTCGATAAAACTCATCGATCTTTTCGATGAACCACTACCAAAAGCTGAATGGAATTTAGATTCCGATCAAACTCCTCCAAAACTCGTTGAGAAAGTCCAAAGGCTTTTGATCAACGATTGGAACAATAAAGGTTTTTTCTATGAATGGTGCAAAAGATTTTCAATCGAAGTGAGTTTGGAAGATCTCAAAAGTTATGCAGAATTTTTAGTGAATGCATGTCATTCGATTTCAAAACTGAAGCTTTCAAGAATCTCTTCGGTTCAATCGAACTTCTTTGTACAAAAAGTTGATCTTTCCATCGTTCCTAGCGAGCTCATGCTGGCGATCTGTTATGTTGAATCGAAGCTTTTCCCAGCAGCTTTCAGAGCAGAAATAAGAAACGATGTGTTGCAGGCCGTTTCGGTTGGATTGGGTCAAACTCTCGCCGATGTTGATTCCTTATCTCGAGAGTCGGATATCGGTAACGGTGTGAAAGATCTTTACACGTTTGAACTTTTGAACTTTCACTATTTCGAAAACTCATTCAGTTGTGCGGAACTATCTCAAGTCAGAGCTGGCTTACTTTTCTGCGGAACACTTTTAGCTTTGATCTGGTTGAACTTATTCTAAAAAAACAAATCCCCCACGTCTGAACCCGTCGTCGTGATTTCATCTTCGAAGAAGACATCGTCCAACTTTGGGGTACGGTCAAAGGTCGAATAACTTATAAAGCCATCTTCGGGCAGGAAGTAACTTTGCCAGCGGTAGATGCAAAATATATCACCATCGTGCAAAAAAGACCTTCTCAATGATCTGCAATCTTTTTTGAACCGTTCAACAATTCAAACATTATTTTTTCATCCCAATACAGATTTTGCCTCATCGAAGCGCAACTGATCGTCGAAAAATTTTTTCAAACGGTTTGAAACAGCGAGTCCCCACAAAAAGGTGATCGCCTCCGCCACGATGTTGCCCATGAGGATACCTAGCCAAACTCCATTCAAACCCAGCTGGAGGACAAAGACGAACAGCCAAGAGAAGAACACGTGAAGAACGATCGTTCTCAAGATGGAAACGGCTAAACTCTTCAAACCATGACCTATACCTTGAAACATCGCGGATGTGAACATGCCAAAAGGAACGGTGGGGATGAAGAAGCTCAAGATTTTGAGAGCTTTCACAAGATCTTCATATATAACGCGGGAGCTTTCAGTGTAGGTGAATATCAGTGCGATCTGTGGAGCAAAGAAAAAGACCAAAGCATTCACGCACAGGCCCACCAGGAGGCCGAAACGTATCGCATACAAATAAGCCGATCTGAGCTTCGGAGCGTTCTTCTCACCGAACGCCGTACCAGTCACCGATGTGACTGCCGCTGCTATGCCCATCATGGGAATCGTTCCAAAATTTATGATCCTCCATGCGCTGGTGAACACAGCCACACCGTTGTCTCCACCTGCCTTGACGTTAAACACGTTCAACACGAACACAGAAACGGACATGATGATCTGCGCAAGTGAAGCGGGAATACCTACACGAAGGATCTCGAAGATGGTTTTCTTCGTGTTCTTCAGATTCTTGAAACTGATGGACACGTAAGTGTCTTTCTTGATGAACAACCAATTCATCATCATCGTGCTCGACATCGCTATAGAGATGACGGTTGCATAGGCTGCTCCTTTTACACCGAGTTTGAAGGTGTATATGAACAGTGGATCGAGCAGTATGTTCAAAAAAGCTCCGAGCGTGATCGCATACATCGCCCTTTTGGTATCACCTTCGCCTCTCAAAATACCGTTCACCACGTTGTTGAACATCAACAGTGTGATCGAAGTGAGCAGGATGTTCGCATAATCCGTAGCATGTTTTAAAGTTTCACCAGACGCACCTGTCAAACCCAGAATCGGTCCCATCACCAAAAAACCTAAAAAGGTTGCTGAAATTCCAAGCAAGATCACAAGTACAATGGCGCTACTCGCAGCTTTGTCTGCTTCGATCTTGTTCCTCTCACCGACTTTTCTTGAAATGAGGGAGTTCGCCCCTACTCCAACCCCTCCAGCGAGGGCAAGGATGACCATGAAGATAGGGAAAAACAAACCAATTCCGGCCAGTGCCTCGGGGCCTATTCCTGCAACCCATATCGTGTCAACGAGATTGTACAGCGCCTGAACTAGCATGGCAGTCATCATGGGTAGTGAAAGTTTTATTATCGCTTTCTTCGGCTCAGACCTTAAAAGCCGAACTCCTTCGGTTTGTCTTTCCATTCAAGCGAACCTCCGACGAAACAATGATAATTCGTTTTACGAACCTTGCTGTGCAAAAGATTTTAATTCTCTGTGAACTTGGAGGTTTGAAAAAAGAACGGACCCTTTTCTGAGTGAAACTACAGAGCTACTGAATTTTTGAAAAAATTTGGAGTTCTTAAAAAGATCAGCAGAGTTTTTCGGTGTTCACTGTGAAGCTTGATTCTCTTTCTTTTCGAAAGAAAGCTCCATGTAGTTCGCCTTGACTCCGGGCAATTTGTTCAATTTATCGCAAAGTTCTTTGTGCTGTTCTGGACTTCCTACCAGTTCCAAAACGATGAGGCCTGTGTCAGAGCAATTATCGAGCACTCCATCGTGTAGTCCCAACCTGGTTTTGATCAAACATCCCCAAGCCGTGAGGATCTTTTGAACTCTTTCTGCCGTTTCACGCCTGTTTTCAATCAAAATCGCCATCACAGTTTTTATAGGTAATTTCTCTGCCAAAGAAACCACCCCCAAATCGAAAATACCTTGCACTCGCAATTATTATATCTCAAAACACCAAAGTGTAACATGGCCTTCCATATTCATATTATTTCCAACTTTGCAATTTTTTCAAAGCGGTATAATACAGTTGGAGGAAAAGGGGAAGATTTGATGAAGATTAAATACAAAAATTCAAAGTGGTTTTTCTATACGATTTTAATTTATTCTGCGGGGCTGATATTGATTTTGATGCCCCGACAGTTTGTACTGATTGAAGTTTTCTTATTCTTTCTAACGGTTGTACTGTCTTCGTACGTTTGGAAAACGATCGGTGGGTTGATCTTTTCGATCGCAAGCTCAATAGCGTTCGTGGTTGGTAATCGCACCGATTTAACGATCGAGTATTTGATTGCAGGTGTTTTGCTGTTTTGCGGCTTTGGTACTCTACTTGGTGTGATCTTCAAGCATTTGGACGATCAGAAAAAGATGGTGGAGGAGAGTGAAGCTAAGTATAAAGGATTGTTCGAAAGATTTAGACGTTACTTTGACTTGGTTCAAGTCATGATCGTTGAGCTCGATTCGAATGGAAATATCGTTTCGGCAAACAAAAAGGCTGCTGAAGTGCTTGGATATCAACAAGATGAGCTCATTGGAATGAACTGGTTCGAACATTTCGTACCTGAAAACATAAAGAGCGATCTATCTCAATACTTCGAGCGTGTGAAGACTCTGCAGAATGGCTCGATAGATTATCACGAGAACGCGATACGGTGCAAAGATGCCACGGAAAAGATCATCGCATGGCACAACGTTGTCATCAAGGACGAGCTGGGTAACGTCGTGGGCACACTGAGCGCGGGCCTCGACATAACGGAGCTGAGACAAACTCAAGAGCGGCTTTCTGAGCAATTGAAATTGTCAAAAGATCTCTATTCGATTGCCGAGCAGCTCGTCGTTGAAAAATTGAACGTTCAAAAACGTTCGAACACCCTATCGCGCATGTGCGTCCAATTGCTTGGAGCTTCTCTAGCGTGGGTTGGTTACGCAGCGCCGGACAAGAGTGTTAGAATAGTAGGCTCATACCCTCAGAACCATCCTTATCTTGAAGGTTTGATCATTCGGTGGGACGATAGTCCCTACGCGCAGGGCGCCGTGGGAAGGTCTATAAAAACTGGAGAACCTCACGTCATTGAAGACGTTCTGACCGATGAAAGATTCAGCGCCTGGCGAGACAAAATAGCCCCATATGGTTTTAAAACCGTTCTTTCTTTTCCATTGATCAGTCCGAAGGGAGTTTTCGGTGTTCTTGTGTTGTACAGTGATAAGTATGGATTTTTCAGTCAGGAAAAGATCCAACAGATCAGGATTCTATCACATTTGGCCGCTGCGGCACTCGAAAATGCGAGACTTTTCGAAGAGCTTGAGAGAAAGTTCAGAAGAATTCAAGCGCTCCATGAGATAGACAGAGCGATAAGTGCGGGCACCGATTTGAACCTTGTGCTCAATGTCTTGTTGGACCAGACGATGCATCAATTGAATGTGGATGCCGTTGATGTGTTTCTGTTCAACGAACATTCCATGAAATTGGAGTACGTTACCGAAAGAGGTTTCACTTTCCCTCAATCACCCTCCATGTCGTTCGAGTTGGGTGAAGGTTTGATCGGTCGTGTAGGTTTGAACAGAAAACCCATTGTAGTGAAGGGAAACTTGTGCGAATTTTGTGAAAAATTCGAAGGTTCTGCTTGCAGAAGGAAAGAAATCTTTCTTCAAGAAGGTTTCAAGTTTTACGCCGCGTTTCCCCTGATTGCGAAGGGTAAATTGTTGGGAGTTCTTGAGGTATTCCACAGATCTGAGGTGGAAGAAAGCGAAGATTGGTTTGAATTTCTAAAAATTCTCAGCAACCAAGCTGCGATAGCGATGGATAATGCAAAGATGTTTGAAACTCTTCAGAAAAAGAGTGTTGAGTTGATGCGCGCCTACGATGAAACGATCGAAGGTTGGGCCTATGTGCTCGATCTGAGGGATAAAGAAACGGAAGGTCACAGCGAAAGGGTGACGGAACTCACCTTGGAGATAGCCAGAAGAATGAACGTTAGAGAAGAAGATATGAGGTACATAAAATGGGGTGCGTTGTTGCACGATATAGGCAAGATGGCTATACCGGATCGAATATTGCAAAAGCCAGGCAAACTGACAGATGAAGAATGGCAGATAATGAAGATGCACCCAGTGTATGCCTATCAGATGTTGTCAAGGATAGAATACCTCAGGCCTGCTTTGGATATACCTTACTGTCATCATGAAAGATGGGACGGTACGGGTTATCCGAGAGGACTGAAAGGATACGAAATACCGCTTTCTGCGAGGATCTTCGCTGTGGTGGACGTGTACGATGCTTTGACGAGTGATAGACCTTATCGAAAGGCATGGACGAAAGAAGAGGCGATAGAATACATCAAAAACCAGAGTGGAAAACATTTCGATCCCGAAGTGGTGGGCGTGTTCTTGAGCTTGGTTGGTCAGATGGGAAGGACATAAGTTTTCTCCATCATTCAGCGTCTTTTTATTTTTCCTAGGCCCATGTAGCGTACTTTACCGAAAATCTTTCTCTCTCTGAAAGGTCGATCGTGTAGGCCAAAACACCACAGGATTCCAACGTAACCGTTTGGGTCTCTCCCATCCAGAGCGTACTTGTCGTTCAGATAGACCATGATCTGGTAAGCCTTTTTTGGTGAACTGGTCCATTCAATGATCTTTTTACCCCAATACATCCTCAAATAGTTGTGTATTTTTCCGGTTTCGAGTAGTTGTCTTTGAGCTGAGTTCCAAACCTCATCGTGTGTTTGTGCCTT
Source organism: Pseudothermotoga sp. (assembly GCA_025060105.1). NCBI lineage: Bacteria > Thermotogati > Thermotogota > Thermotogae > Thermotogales > Thermotogaceae > Pseudothermotoga > Pseudothermotoga sp. The sequence continues at coordinate 49,366 of JANXCS010000011.1, forward strand.
TTCAAACTGCTCAAGCTCGTACAGATATTCTCGTTCATCTTCGACATGTTGTGCAAGCGTCTTGACCGCCCAGCTTGGTATCAAACTATAAAGGTCTTCCAGATCTTCCACGTGGTAGGCGAAATTGTGAGCTAATTCTCGTCGAATGACGAGTTGTTCAAAGAACGCTTCGTAGTTCTCAACATCGTCTGTTTGTTTCAATCTTTTCAGAATTTCTTGCGTACTTATATGACCGAAGTGAAGATACGCACTCAGTTTTGATTCAACATCTAAGTTTGGATCGTTCCTAAATTTAGCGTAACTGTGGAATTTTTCTTCAATGAACCTTTCGAGTTTCTTCATCGCCTCGCTGTGTCCGCCCACCATTGAACATGGTGGAACGTACTCAACTTGAAGATCGTTCAGTGCGGTCTCGACGTTTTGCAGATTCATGCGATCGTCCACTTCGATCCTTGGTCCTTCGTATTCGAACCATTCGAAATCGTTCAGAAACGCTTCTGACAATCTCAAAATCTTCGGTCTGATCGTTCTGGCTGCTGGTTCTTTCCGATCGCTCGCGACATCGACGGGCACCAACAAGTTCGTATCGACTTCAAAGATGGTCGATCCCACCCTTTCATAGATGTTTCTCCTGATGCGTCGCAGGTTTGGAAGATAGGCCTTGTCCACGATCAAAAAAGAAGCGCTTTCAGCGTACTTCGGCACGATCTTCAGAAAATCTCCCACTTCTATTTGAAAAGCGATGTTTCTCTGCGAAAGATCGACCATCACGTCTTTCAAACCTTCCAAAAAGAACTTATAACTTCTGAAATTCGCTTTTGGAAAGGACGGATCCACCACGGCGAGGACGAGTAAAGGTTTCTTCGTTTGGTTTGCCAACCAAATGGAAAATTCTAAGCTGTGGTTGTGATGGCATCTGAAAGCACCTTGCATCCAATAAAGTATGTACTTGCCAGATTCATTCCCGCTCTTGATCTTGCTGATCCTCTTTGCGAATGGAAGATCCATATGGAGTTTCACCTTGAAAGTTGTACACAGTATGTGAAGCTACCATCAGAGAAAATAAAGCTCAGTGCAAGTTCTGTGCGCGGATCATGTTCGCTTTGAACGATCGGTTGACCGAATAGAAACGCCGTGATCGACACACCTCCACTTGGACTATCTTAGCCACGCTGTCAAGTAAAGTCAACTTCGACAGATCGAGCTGGTGTATTTCGACCGATCTTTTTGAAGTTGCTTCGTCACCGTGCATACCCTTTCGAATGTGGATGGCACTCTCTATGACATCTTCGTCTATGAACTCGTAACCTTCCGTGGTGAGCTCATCGACGAAGAATTCATACTGCGTATGGCAAACTTTTGAGTACGTCTTTGATCTGTTCAAGGTGCGTGTGTTTGAAATTGTTCATGAGCTTCACGGCTATATTGAAGTTCACAGCCTCTGGAGGTTTGTACCAAAATTTCAATACCCTACACACGCCCGCTTGAGTTTTGTCGATTCAAACTTTGAAGCTTTCTATGAATTGATTCATTTTCTCAGAAAGCGACTTCATCTCTGCACTGATCGAACTGAGCGTTTTCGCCATTTGAGACTGTGTGTTGATCTCTGAGCTGAGACTTTCTATGTTTTTGACGATCTTGCTCAACGAATCTGCCGCCATTCTCAAAGCACTGCTCATTTCTTCTGCAGAAGCACTGAGTTGCTGTGAACTTGCAGCTAGATTGCTTGCCATGTTCGTCAGTGAAGCCATTTGGCCAAAGATTTGGTTCAAAGATCTCGCGATGCTCTCTGAATCCTTCGCCACTGCATTGGTCGCTTCGGCTGTCTCGTTCGTCGCTTTGTTCGCTTGTTCGGTCCCAAGTTGGATCGATCTGAGTATCTCTCCTATCTTTGAGGTGGCGGATTTGCTCTGCTCAGCGAGTTTTCTTATCTCATCTGCCACAACCGCGAAGCCCCTGCCCGCTTCTCCCGCTCTGGCTGCTTCTATTGCGGCGTTCAAGGCGAGCAAGTTCGTCTGCTCAGAAATGGTATTGATCGTTTCGACGATCTGTTGGATGTTCTTGGCGTTCTCCGCCAAATCGTTCATCGTTCGCTGAGTTTCTTCCGCCTTCGAACGTGTTTGGTGGATCAATCGTGTGATACTTTCTACAGCTTTAACGCTGTTCTTGACGTTCTCTGAGACACTATCAACATAGTTTGAAAGCTCTTGTGCAGCGTTAGCTATGTTTGTGGCACTGGTCGCAACTTCTTGCACGCCGTTAGTGGCTTCTTCGATCGATCCAGAAGCGTTCTTCGAAGCAGATACGATCTGTTCATAGCTGGTCTTGAACTGTTCCACCAAAGATTGAGCTCTGTCGGAAGCGAGTTTCAGATCTTCAGAACGGTTCATCAAAACCTTTGAAGAATCTACGACACCAACCAAAAGTTGTTTCAACCTCTCCACGGCGGTCTTCAAACTGAGGTTCATCTGCGCAAACTCGTCTCGACCAGAGACGTCCACCGATATCGTCAAATCGCCTCTGGAAATCTTGTTCATAGAATTTTCAAAACTGGCCACTTTGCTCTTGATCTTGCTCCCGAGGATGAGACTGAAGATCAACACGATGGCTATCACGATACCGGATGACAACAGTTGTAGACGGAAACTCAACTCTCTGTAGGAAACGACATCTGAAACGTCGACCTTTTCGAAGATGGCTGCGAAGACCTTGCCAGCAAAATCTTTGATTGGCACACCCAAATAAATGTGCTTACCGAGAGAAAAGCTCTGTATCTCGTCTTTCAATATCGATTCTTCGTTGAACAATTTTGTGAAATCTTCAAGGTCTTCTTTTGATTTGACGGCTTGATCGATCCTGTTACCTTTATCATCGAAATAGACTTTTATGATCACATCACCTTTGAACTTCTTCGCGAAGCCCACCGTGATGTTCACGTTGGCCTCCACTATACCAACGAAAGAACCGTCCAAAAAAACTGGTGAGATGTACCTTATCATTGGTCCCATCGCACCGACGCTCACCGAGGATGTAGGTTGTTTGTTGTTCAAAACATAAACGATGTCTGGTCTGAAGGTCTTAAGATCGTCACCGTATCTTTGCAAGTTGGCTGTCCTCAGAAAAGAAATACCATCTTGTGTGATGAAGTGTATCTGGAAGAAATCGTATTTCTGTTTGTACATCTCATGGTAAGGCATCACCAGCTTTATGAGCGTGTCTCTATCTTTCTGTGCTAAGGCCTTCACGATGGCTTCGTTCTTCAAAACTGTATCCACGACCAACGCAGCTTTCTCTTGTTCCGCCTTTGTCTTTGAAAGCACATCTTCGTAGATCTTGTCGGTGTACATCCTTTGCCAAGAAGAGTTCATGCGTGAAACGAAAAAGATTCCAAGGAGCGTGATCAGCAAGGACGCAACAACTATCATGGTTGGAACGAAAAACATCAGCCAAGTTCTCAATCTCATCCCCTCACCCCCCGTTGCTCAGAACTACAGTTTCAAATCTTCAAAATTCTCCTTTATGACGGAAAGCAATTTGACGCTCTCGTTGACGCTTTCTAGAACGATCTTCAACTGTGCGAAGAAATTCTGTATGGAAGAGCTGATCTCTTCGGCCGTGGCTGAACTTTCTTCGGATATGGCGAGTAAGTTCTGTATGCTACTGGTTATGCTGTTCAGTTTGCTCGCCTGTTGGTTCAATGTCTCTATGAGCGTGTTGAGCTTCTGACTGATGGATGAAATCACGTTGCTGGATTCTTTGTTTCTCTCTGAGCTGTTCAGAAGTCTTTTCGATTGTTCCTTCATTTCTGTGAATTCCGCTTGGATCGCCTTCCCCAGTCTCTCTATGCCTGCAGTTATCGAAGCGAGAAACTCAGTGATCTTTGCGGCTGAAGATCTGCTTTCTTCGGCCAGCTTTCTTATTTCGTCCGCCACCACTGCGAATCCTCTGCCCGCTTCCCCACTCCTTGCCGCCTCTATCGCAGCGTTCAAAGCGAGCAAGTTCGTCTGTTCAGCTATGCTCGAAACGGTGGCTGCGACTTGCGTGATGAGGCTGGCTTGATCTTGAAGCTTTTTACCCTCTTCGACCAGCATGGCGAACCTTTCACTCATCTTAACGATACCATCGGCCGAACTCTCAACGTTGTTGGCGGAGTTGACTATGAGAGAAACAGCTTCGTTTAGCGAGTTGATGATTTGGTTCTGTTCAGAAATGATCGAAGTGATCGTTTCGACGTTCGAACTCACAGCGTTGGATATTCTTTCCGTATCGTTGCTTATCTGAACGGCGGTGTTGGCGATCTCGTTTGCTAAAGAACCCATCGTATCGAGCTGTTCTTTCATGACGTTGACCGCGCTTATGACTTTCTCAGAGTAAGAACTTATTTCTTGAACGTCCCCAGATATGGCCAAAAGCACCTCTTTCATACTATCCACAGCTTTCGTGAGCGACTGGGACAGATCCGAAAATTCCTTCACACCGTCTATCGAGGTTGGATTGTCCAGATTTTTCTTCGCCACATCGTCGATCGCGTCGTTCACGGTTTTGAAACCCTTCTTGAGACCGAGTGCACCCATGAAAGACAGGACGGAAACTCCGCCGGCCGTCACGATGGATTTGATGAAAACGTTCGCAGGTAAGAAGTTGAACGTGGCGTACGTGATCGCGAAAGTGTACACCGGAATGAACAGAACATACAATGGGAAGATCGATCTGACCAATCCCAGTCCGAGACCGAGGATGGTTTTGATCTTTTCGAATCTTCCATAGCTTTTCGTCGCCTCAACTTCTATCTCCATGTAATTTTGTCCATCGACGGTGCCTTCCGAAATCACCTTGTACTTTATCGGATCGTTGAAGAACTCGGAAGCCGCTTCCATGAGGCCAAGAAAATACTTTTTGAAATTCCTTCTGGATTGATACCTAACGATGGCTTTCCTGTCGTTCAGCAATTTGAACAGCACCCTCGGAGGTGTGGCACCCCTGATCCTCTTGGTCAACACTTTATGCACTGTGTCCATGGCTGCTATGAACGAAAGGAAAGTTGGCTTTTTAAAATATTCTGGATAATGTTCAAAGAACGTTTTTAAATTCTCTTTACCCGTTCTGTACCACAATTCGTCGTAGCTCATTCCCCTAGACGAGGCCAGTTCTTTAGACATCTCCACTGCTAGCTCGTCTGGCACATCTTCGAGTGGACTGTAGATCTTTTCAGGATCTATCTTGTGCTTTTCTTTGAGTTTCTTCACCGTTTCGGCGCCGAACATCTTACTCCAAGTTTGGAGCCACACGTTCACCACAAAGCCCTTCACGTTTATCCCTCCTCGAACGGTGAGACTTTGATTTTTTCCTTGATTTCCTCATAGCTCACATTCAAAATCGATTCAAGAACGTTCTGAAAGATGCCTCTCTCAGGGAAAGATTCGTTCTTCACCAACTCTCGGAGTTTTTCATACACCGTTTTATCCAATTTCCCCTCTTCGACCTCTTTGGATACAACTTCGAGTGCTTGTTCAACGTTCATGGCCTCTCTGTACGGTCTATGCTCGATCAAGGCTGAAAAAACGTCACACACCTGCACGATGCGTTGATAGATGGAGATTTTTTCGGACTTCAGACCCATCGGATAGCCTGAACCGTCCAACCTTTCATGGTGCGACGCCGAAACCTTCGCAAAGTTGATCAATCCAGCGTTCTCCAACATTCTGTAAGTATCCACAACGTGCATCTTCATGATGTACAGCTCTTTTTCGTTCAATCGAGCTGGTTTGTGCAGAACACTCAGAGGTGTTTTCAACTTTCCAAGATCGTGGAGCAACATGGCCAAATTGATGAAATTACTGTCTTCTTCCGCTAAAAGTTCCTTAGCCACAGCTTTCGCGAACCTCGCTGCAAGGAAAGTGTGGTTTCTCGTGTAAGGACTTCTCATATCCAACAAAGAGGCTAAGATCCTGGCTAAATGTTCGAACTCCAAACTGTCTATGATCCTTTGGGATGAAAATCTTGGCTCATCGTCGAGCAATTCGCACAGAATTTTGTAATCTTGAACCATATGGAATGCAGCCTTTTTCACATCATCCAGAACGGTCGTGTTTTTCAAGATCGAATCGATTATTCTCTGAAAAAGTTCCAATGTGAGTTCTTCATCTTCGTTTCTCAGAACGATCAACGATATCGTGTCCGCCATCTTCAACACGTTGGAGAATATTACGATCGTTTTATCCTCCCTTATTTCTTGATATGGTGTATGGTGATAGAGTATGGATTTTGCACAATAAGGACACAAAGGTTTTGCGTATCTAGCTATCATGTAGGAAAGAACAGCGTGTTGATCGTGTTTGTCGAACGTTAGGACGATCTTTTCAAGATCCGGCACCCTTCTGAACATGTCCACGAAAAGTTCATAGTTTTCTATGGAAGCTTTCAAAGCTAAGCCAATATCATGGAGCAAACCTGCAAGATAAGCACATTCCAAATCCGTATCGAGCTTCAGCAACTCAACCATGTGCTTTGTCATCTTGGCGACTTGAAGACTGTGCTTGACGAAATTCCTGTATTCAAGATGGTTCATCTGAGAGTAGAGTCGAACGAACGATTCCAAAGGTATTTTTAAAGTTAAATCCAAATCGCATCCATCCTTTCTGACAAAATGAAACTAGAATATTCTTACAATTATCATATCACAATGCATATCGACCAACTTAACAGTCTCTAATTCAATACAAAAAAGGGCGCGCTTGCGCCCTTTTTCACATTCGATTCACACATCAAAATTTGAACTTTCTCACCTGTTCCACCAAA
>JANXCS010000012.1 GCA_025060105.1 Pseudothermotoga sp.
GCTTCGAATCTCACCGTGAGATCCCCTTTGCCAAAAACAAGAGCCCTGTCTGCTAATGTTTTGATCGGCTTGGAGATAGTACCACTGACGAAGAATATCAACCCACCAACCACAGCAGCAATGGCTACGAAGATGAACATTATAATGAGTGTCGCATCGTTAACGGTAGAAAGTATCTGCTTTTCAGGAACACTCACCAAGAAAGACCAACCTTGCGTGTTGTGGAGAGGAGCGTAGAAAGTGTTTTCAATTTCACCCTTTGGATTTGTGAACTTTCCGAAACCAGTTTCCTTGGACAAAGCTTTCTTCGCAATTTCTTCCAAACCTTTGAACCCATCTTTCGATGAAGCTGTAATGTTCAATTTCATCAGATATTCTGAATTGGGGTGAGCCAAAACCAAACCTTTTGAATCGACGATCCATCCATAACCTTTCTCACCAATTTTTATATCCGCCGCTATTTTGCTTATTGTATCGAGAAGTACTGTGACTCCAAAAAGACCAACGGTTTCTCCTTTTTCATTCTTCACCGCAGCAGCCACTACGAATATATTTTTACCTGTGGCTCTTGAAATCAATGCATCGCTCACAACGACATTGTAATTCTGCTTCATAATCTTTATGAAATAATCCCTATCAACGACATTTGCAACACTACCAACCGTAGTCGGAGCAGTACCATCTGGATAAGCTATGAAGGCCATTTCGATGTAAGGTTTGTTCTTCAACCGCGGTGGCAGATAATTTTTCATCAAATCGTTCCAATCACCAGATTTGATGGCATTCATCACGGCGTTCGTTCCAGCGATCCATTCAGTTTCCTTGATCAATCCTGCTATCCACTCGTCCACAATGTCGGCAGCCGTTGAGGCCAGTTCCAATCCACTCTCATACTCATGATCAACCATCGAAGTTCTCACACGCCAATAAGTGATGAATCCAGCGATGGTTAGTCCTGCAACTGTTGGAATCAAAATGAGCAGCAACATTTTAATTCTCAGCGATCGCACGCTCATTCCTCCTTTGTTTATAAAAATAATTTTTGTTTCTCAAACATTATATAGAATTTTGAGATAGTTGTCAAGCAAGCAAAACAATTTTTTGCTGATGTAAAATCAAATCAAAATGATATACGAATTGCTGGCAAAATACCATAAAAAATCTTAGACTGCACCTACGATCTTTGGATGTTTTTAATTTATTTTGAAAATATGTGGTAAAATAAATCAACCAAACCAAGGGGGCGATGGTATGAAAAAGTTTCTGACGGTGTCGTTCTTGACCTTGATCACAATGGTGTTGGCATTCCAACCGAATGTGAATCTGCTCAGTTACAAATCGATCACCTACAGAGTCACCATCGAAGACAAAACGGCTTTAACCACATTGCAGATCGAAAAAGGTAAAGAAGGTTATGATATCACCTATACCGTCAAATTCACAGTTCAAGAAGATCTCGAGTACGATGTGTTCGCCTTGCCTTACATTTATCTCATGTTCAGCTATATATACAACCCAGGCTTTTTACCGTTCTTTCAGTTGATCGACATCGACAATCCAAAGACGGTGAACATGTATGGCATGAAGATAACTTATGAAAAAGATGAAAAGGTTGGAAAGTACGCTGGTAAAAGATTCAGTTTTTATACGAACGAACAAAAACTTTTCAGTTGGGTGGCGAGCAAACAGATAGAACTCGTCTTGAAATTGGAAATACCTGATCAGAAATATACAGCCGAGCTTGTTGATTTCCGAAAATAAAAAAATGTAGAATCGATTCAGAGGTGAATGTCGAGATCTTCCGTGGTCAGAAAGAAGTTTTCGAATCGAATAAGAATCTGGTTGAAGTTGTCGTTGATCATTTTCAGCCTTTCGCTCAATTTCTTTGTATTTTTACTCGTTGTTCTGATCTTCAACATACCATATTTGAGACGAGCAGTCTTTGGAAGATTACCATTCAAAGTGAATAAGAAACCGTGGTTGTGTGTCAAAACATTCGAGTACATGAAAGGTTTGAAGCTGGATGTTTTCTATCCTCGATCACAGAAGAGAGGCGTTGTACTGTTCGCACATGGCGGTGGTTGGATCAGTGGCTATCGTAGGCAACCCAACAATCTATCTTGGTACAAGTTTTTAGTCTCAAGAGGGTTCATCGTTGCAGCGGTTGATTACTCAAGAGGATACAGAGCGAAGATAGATGATCTAGTTGATGAACTTTCTCAAGCACTGAAGTTTTTGAAGAGTAACAGAGAAAAACTTGGTTTGCCAGATGGAAAGATTTCATTGATGGGACTTTCCGCTGGTGGACATCTCGCATTGCTCACCGCAACGAAAATGTACTGGCTCGTCAAGAACGTGGTTGCGTACTATGCTCCTAGCGATTTACTCGATGTTTGGGAATCACCTTCCCTGTTCGCTCGAATCTCTTTGATTGCAACGCTGAAGAGATTGCCTGTGAAATCGAAGGAAGTCTATGCAGAGTATTCGCCCATCAATCGAGTTCATCCATCGATGCCTCCAGTACTCTTGGTCCACGGTAAAAAGGATTCTATAGTTCCTTATGAATCTTCAGTGAAGATGTACAGAAAGCTCAAAAAACTCGGTTGTAAAGTTAAACTATTAACTCATCCCACTGCTGAACATGGTTTCGAATTCGTTCTGAAAGACGAAAAAACTAGGCAAATCGTGGAAGCAACGGTAGAATTTCTTTCAGAAGGTGGTCCTTCTTGATCGTTTCGTTCACGTATGAAAAAAGAACAATAGATTTCTCCTCAGGTTACATATTCAAAGCAAAAAAATTTAGAGTCTCTGTGCTGAGGTTCAAAACCCTGTACGCCAAACCATTCAGAGGTACAGAGACGGTGGAAGCTTACATGTTCGATCCCAAAGAACAAGCTTTGGGTAATCTGTTCATCCTACATGGTCTCGGTTCAACGAACGTACCTTTCTTGTTGTGGATGGCGGGCCACCTTGCCAATGCGGGTATCAGGGTGATGCTACCCATCTTACCAGGTAACTTCACACGCGTGGCACACGGTTCGACCAGTGGAAAAGATTACTTCCACCAAGATGTCGAAAGAGCCACACGTTTTTGGGAACAGGCCGTCGTCGATGTGCTGAGCCTTGTGGATTGGATGAAGCAACAAGGTATCTGGCTTTCTAAGACTCACCTGTTCGGCTTCTGCCTCGGTGGTATGTTGGCCGTCATGCTGAATGCCGTGAGCGAGGATTTTGAAAGAACGATCTTGATGACCGTCGGTGGAGAGATGGCCACATTGCTTTGGTATTCACCCACGCTCGCATTTTTCAGACGCGACAAAAGTTCATTGAACAAAGCTCCGTACGGTGTGGGCGAGAGAGAATCATTTCTGAGAACTTTCGATGATGATATCAAGAAACTCTCTCAGTTTGAGACGGTCGAACAAATGCAGAGTTCTGATATACATCCCTATTTGAAACTCGATCCAATCGCTTATGCGAAGTTCGTCAAGAAAGAGAAAATCGTCTTCATTGAAGCTTTATTCGACAGAGCTTTACCGAAGAGAAGTAGAAAATTACTCTGGGAAGCTCTTGGAAGACCAAAACGGTACGTGATACCGTCAGGGCATGTAACTTGGCTTCCTTTTGAGTATGCCGTCTGCAAATTTGTTTTGAGAAACATGGGTATCAGAGAGCTGAAAAAACAACTTGAGTTGCTCAGAGGTATCGAGTTGGAAGAGAAAAAATGAAACTGAGCATCTCCGAATTGAAATTGCGGGCAGATAAACTCTATGAACTTTTGGAAAGTTGCACGCTCTGTCCAAGAAATTGTCGTGTCAACAGATTCACGTCAAAAGATGGTGCGTGCAGAACGGGCGTTAAACCCATCGTTTCAAGCTTTGGTCCACATTTTGGTGAGGAAAGCTTCCTCGTGGGGGTCGGAGGTTCGGGCACGATCTTCTTCACCAACTGCAATCTGAGTTGTGTCTTCTGCCAAAATTGGACGATCAGCCAAATGCACGAAGGAGAAGAAATCGAGGTGAAAGATCTGGCATCGATTATGCTCAAGCTTCAAAGGATGAACTGTCACAACATAAACCTCGTGAGCCCAACGCATCAAGTGCCCATGATAGTCGAAGCGATCATCTACGCTTTAGAATCGGGCCTAAGAATACCCATAGTGTACAACTGCGGTGGTTATGAATCGATTCAAACTCTCAAACTTTTGGAGGGTGTGATCGACATCTACATGCCAGATTTCAAGTACGGTGACGATGAAAAGGCTTTGAAATATTCAAAGGTTACCAATTACACCACGATCGCCAAAAGCTCACTCGAAGAAATGTTCCGTCAAGTTGGTCCTCTGAAGATCGAGCACGGCATCGCCACACGTGGAGTTTTCGTTCGGCATTTGGTCATGCCTAACGACGCTTCTTCGAGCGAAAGGGTGCTCGAGCTGATCGCTTCCGTTTCCGTGGAAATTCCCGTCAACATCATGGCGCAGTATTACCCTGCTTTTAAAGCTCACAATCATCCTGAGATCAGCAGGCGCATCACTCACGATGAACTGACCAGAGCTTTGAAAAAAGCTAGAGAACTTGGTTTGAAGATCGTCAGTTGATTTTCTTCAGAAAATCGTTCTTCAAAAGCACATCCAACACGTCCTGCGTCATCTTTTCATCCACGTTCAAATAAGTCGAAGCGAACGTGATAGTTGCATCGTAATCTTGTGTGTATCTGGCTGCAAGTTGAATGGTTTCACCGAGGTTCACTACTTCTCTCTTTTCCGAAAGCTCACCTGCTTTATCGAACCATTCGTACCCCAACGGTCCTTCAACGGATGGAAAGATTCGAACTTTCGGCTCAGGTATTTCAACGCTTTCACCGTGAGATTTTTTCACAACGCTTGCGATGATCTCCGCGCCAGGTTTAGCGGCGATCTTTCTCAAAAAGCTCTTCATCCTACCGTGCACCTGTTCGATCACGTAATCTGGTATTCGATCGGCCAGCTCGATCGTTCTCAACACAGCTTTACCTATCCATTCGAACATGACAGGATCACACTTGTCTGGTGTATCTTCGTTCGTATGGTAGTATCTGTCGGGCCACTGACCCAAAAACGGTGATGGTACTGAATAGTTTTCAAACACAGAATGATCTGAACCAGACTTGAAAGTACTTCTGAAAAATCTTCTACTGAAGGAATCAGAAGAGGTTGGCGCGAAGAGTAACATCGAATCATAGAGCAGTTCGTCATAATGAGTGTTCAAAAGGAATGGTGTTTCGTGAAGCATGAGAGTTGAGCCAGTCTTGAGCTGATCTTCCCCAACCATGTCCAAATTGATGACAAATTCGTAATCTTTGTGTTGAGCCACGTACGGCAAGCTTCCATAGAACTCTGGAAGAAGTATGACATCCACATCGTAGGCGAGTCGCTTTTCGTTCAACTCTCGACACAGATGCAACGCGAGCGCAGCACCCGAAGCGTTATCGTTCGCACCGGGACTTGGATGACACAGATGTGCCACGATGCCGATTTTTTTATTTTGAAGACCTTTGAACCTCACGCGAAACACTTGAAGTTTACCTACTTTCAGCTCGCTGTCTATGAAGAGCCTCACCTTCGCTCCCTTGTTCACAAAGTTTTTGAGAAGTTCGTACTGTCTATAGCTGAGCGAGAAACCGAAAGCACCGTGCTGACTTGCCGAAAGAGTGTGTGGTAGTGAAAGATAATTCACAGTGTCTGGCATTCGAGTAGGAACTCTCCCGATCGATTCATCTTGAGCTCTCATGAAGTAGATGAGCAAACATTTAGCACCACGCTTCTCAACAAATTCTTTGAACGCTTTATTTGGATTCATTTGAACGAGTACAGCTTTATTTGAAAGATCATTTGAATAGCTCTCGTCAACGAGCTCGAATATCTTCCAACCATTCGTAGGATTGCTCCCGAAAAGCACTGAAGTCTTGCAACTTTTGAAACTGTTAAGGAACATCCTTGGCTCTTCTAACCACAGCTCCGCATCCTTGATGTTCCATGCCATGGTCGAATCGAAATTACCGTACCGAACCCCCCCAGTGGGATACTCGATGATTTCCATCTGTCGCTCACTCAAACCCCATGCGATCAACATCTCTTTCAAACGCTCGAGCAACAATTTGTATTCGTCACTGCCTCTGACTCGATGAAAACAACTGATGAACCTCACAGTATCGACCACTTCGTGACCGTCCATGCATGCACCACCCCAAGAAAGATTCTAAAGGCCAGCCAACTCGATGTGAAATATTAGAGTTTTCTTAAAAACCAAAACAAAAATCTTTCAACACGGGACAATAGTTATGGAAACACTGAAAAACTCACTTGGAGGTGGTCAAGGTGAAGAGAGCACTCGCATTGACAGCGATACTGATAGCGTTGGCAACAACGATGAGTTTCGCTGTAGGTAAGTTCAACTACGCCCCTCAGAAATTCTCTCCAGAATGGAGACAACCAATCACAACTTGGAGACAACCCATGGCTCCAGCACCAAGATATCAGTTCAGACAGCAGTTCTCCTATGAAGAAGCATTCGAAGCCATGAACCTCACCAAAGATCAAGCACAAAAACTCTTATCAGCTGTGGAAGATGCCAAGACCAAACTCAAAGATCTAAAAGAGGAATACGAAGCGCTCTACGAGAAAGCCAAGGATATGACAGTGTATGAATTCAGAACCCAGATCAGAGAACTCAATCAAAAAAGAGTTGAAGTGTTGAAAGAACTCAATCAAAAAGTAGCAGAAACACTCAAAGTTGGTCAGCTACAACGCCTGATGGAATATCTCAGATCCCGCAGAACTCCTGATTGTTGGAATGTCGGTCCAAAATTTAGAAGTTTCGCGAAAGATTCAATTCTGTTCGACGAAGATTTCATAGACGCGCTTGAAGAATACGCTAAATGAGTCCCCACCCCCATAGGTAGCGCCGGTGAAAGCCGGCGCTTTTTGTTTTAATTAATGATGTGAGGTGGTTAGTATGGTGGAGAGATACGAGGGATCTCATTATGAACCAAAGATTGTTGAAGAAAGCATCGTCGTGATGGGAGAAGCTGTGAAAGACGCACCGAAAATCGTTGGCATACCGAGCGGTGTAGAAGGTCTCGATGAGCTGTTCTTCACTGTAGAGTTGAAAGATGGAAAGCTTGCGAAAAAGAACCTAGGAGGCATACCTGCTTACGCTGTCTTCAACGTTACTGGCGTTTCAGACACTGGAAAATCACTGTTTGTTGAACAGTTTGCCGTGACACAGGCGGCACGTGGAGAAAGAGTTGCTTTCGTCACTGTAGAATCACCGGCGATTTTTGTGGCGAGAGGTCTTGAAATGAGAGCGATAGCGATGGGAAATGAGCCAGAAAAAATTGAGAAGAACATCATAATCATAGATGCAGCTTCTCATGACACAATTCGCGACAATATACCAGACTTGCTGACCACGCTTGCACACGTGATCAAGCAGTTCAAGACAAGATTCGTCGTTATAGACTCAATAACAGGCCTATATGAAAACAGGGAGGTTGCAGCGCGTACCATCGTCAGAAGATTGTTCAACTTCATGAAAAAATGGCATCAAACCGCACTGTTCGTTTCACAAAAGCGTAGTGGTCACGAGGAGCTCACTGCGGAGGCTGCGGGAGGTTACGCTGTGAGCCACATTGTGGATGGTTGTTTCGTTTTCGCCAAGGAACTCGTCGACAACACTTACAAGTCAAAAGTGTATGGGAAACAAGTTGGAGATATAGTTAGACTATTCAGGATAGACGGTTGTAGACTCTCAGGCCACGATACTAGAACGCACATCATGGAGATCACAGAAACGGGACTAGTGAAAATCCTTGGACCCATTGGAAAGGAGTGAAAGTGATGATCTACGATGCGAAGATGACAGAACTTGAGAAACGAATCGAGCTTACTGCTGTCGAAGTCTTCCTTAAATCGATCGAGCTCTTGGGGGGGTTGAACAAACTCGCTCAACATAGAAATCTCACTTGGCTTGCTTCTCTGGCAAGAGCATGCATAGCTATCGTTTTGAAAGAAGATTACTTGAAAAACGAAGAGAGCATCGCAGAGTATCTCGGCATCTCCAGTGCTACTGTGAGGAATATGCTGAAAGCGGATGTAGAAACAGTTAAGAAAAGGCTTGAAGATCTGGATAAGTTTTCTGAAGAGGAGAAAGGTGAGCTCAAGACACACATAGCGGGTGCGGTAGCAAAATTGGCTTACGAAATAGTGAAACGACAGCGAAACGATGGTGGTTCAGTTTGAAGAAAAAAATCGCTCTAGATCTTTCGTTTTTCTTTGGTTTTGCTTGTGAAGAAAAAGGACAAAATCTAAAAGCCTTCTGTATCTGAGTTGAAGTGCGATCTTGCTCAACAATCCTTCTGGTTCCGTGCTTTGAACTATCGCCTCTAACAATTCATACGGTGTGTACGTTCTTAATCGTTCCACCTTCAACAAGCGCGCCAATGTTTCTAAAACCTTCAGTGAAACCCTCTTAGATTCGTCGAACAACGCGAGCGTTTCGAACCTCAAGCGTGGCAATATATAGGACTCGTATTGTTGCTGAGCAGACAGATGTGTAGGCATTTTCACACCGAGCAGTGTGGCAGCGATATCTCTAGAGGTTGGATCGAGCTGTTCAAAGAGGATTTTCAAAACGTCTTCATCGCTCGACAGATAGTAATATTCGCCGTGCAGTTTTCCAAAGTACGCGAGTGTGTCGAGGTAACCTTCGATCAAATATTTTCTGATCACCTCACGATCGAAATTCAAAACGTTGCCGAAATGTTCCCTCGGTCTGATGTAACCAATGTGACTCTTTTCACGAAAGATTCTCATATAGTTCAGCAAATCCGTCAAACCTATCGTCCCTATATCGACCACCAAGATATTTTCCCAACCTCTTTCCACCGCCATGCGCACAGGCACGTTGCTGTAAATGCCACCATCGATGAAAATCTTACCTGCGATCTCCTCCCTTTTGAACAGGGGAAAATTGGCACTCGATAGGATGTAATCTGCGAGCATACCTTCTGGAACATCTTCGATATAGAGCATGTACGGCTTCAAATCGCTCAAACAGTAAGTAACGAGACCGTAGTGTACCTTGGAATTTCTGATCTTTTCTTCTGGTAACAACGTCTTGAGCTTTTCTCGCAGCGGCCCGATGTCTATCCCACCAGTTTCAACCAGATCTCTCGCAATTTCGATCGCCTTCAACCAATCCACTTCGAATATGTTACCTGTGAGGATCTTTTTCATCTCTTCGGGGATGTTCATGACATCTTCAAACCGTACTTCGAGCCAGCTCTTTTCAGCAAAATCGTAGTCACCGTAGGCGATGAGAGCTCCGTTGATCGCTCCGACGGACGTACCATAAACGGCAACAACATCTATGCCGAGCTCGATGAGAGCTTTCCACACGCCTATCTGGTAAGCACCACGTGCTCCACCACCCGAGAGCACCAAAGCAACACTCGTAGCTGCCACAAGAAAAGCCGTCATTCACACCACCTGAAGAGATTATAATTTTCTTGGGAGGCGATGGAGTTGATGCGTTTCATGCTGAAATCAAAGCTTCACATGGCCACAGTAACAGCGAAGAACTTGGATTATGAAGGAAGTATAGAAATAGATGAAGAGTTGATGAAAGCTGTGGATCTGAAAGAGAACGAACTCGTTTTGGTCGCAGATCTGAACAACGGTGAAAGGTTTGAAACCTACGTGATAAAGGGGAAGGCCGGTAGTGGTGTGATAGCCCTGAACGGTGCTGCAGCGAGACTGGTCGAAGTGGGAGATAAATTGATCATCATGAGTTTTGCTCTGTTCAACGAAGATGAATACAAAGGACCAAAAGTGGCGGTGTTGGGACAGCAAAACAAAATAAAGCAATTGAAAAAATAAAGCCAGCCGAAAGGCTGGCTTCGATCATATCACCACCACTTAACAATTGTGCCATCTAAAGTTACTTCGGTAACGTTACCAGTTGCCTCAGGCAAGATATTCCTCAACCTATTTATATCTACACCACCTGTGTATTTAATTGTGTAAGTAGCAGCAGCAGTAGCAGCTGTTAAAGAGATAGAACCAACTAAACTAAATCCATCAGGTATTCTATCCAGAAAACCTCCGTTAACCAAAGTGGTTAATGTGTTAAGAGAATCACCGGTTCGTGTGTAGAAGTATGACTCGATAGCACTTTTGATGTTTCTAAAGTTTGCAGCAACCTGCGCAGCCTTTGCTTGATTTACGGCATTCAACGCCAGCGGTGTGACTATAGCCAGCAAGGCTGCGATCACCGCCAGAACGATCAAAAGTTCAATCAGTGTAAAACCTCTCACCATACTTTTCAACTTTTTCATACCTTTCACCTCCACTTTCATTTATATTATACCCACGTACTATACAAAATGCAACTTCATTATTTCTTAACATTTGAGACTACGGAAAGATGTTTGATTCAACTTTTAAATTGTAGATGCTAAACTTTCTTGTGGGGTGATGCGGTGAGATCAGTTCAAATTCTTTTTGTATTGTTTGCCACAACGATCTTTTGTCAAACGCTCTACATTTCACCTGCAATGGATTTAGCCTTGAGCGTGTATGAACCTTTCATAACAATTCAGCCTTCACGACCTGGTGAGATAGGCCTCTTCAAAGTACCCACAACTACAAGTACCATCCAGATAGTTTCTTTCACAGTCTCCGCAACGACAACCTTGAACGAACTGATCGTGGCGACCAAGCAACCTACGATGAAGGAAAGAAGCGTGGGATTTATGAAGATAGTCGGTATCGATTGTTTTTTCAGATGGTTTTCGATCGACATTTCAGGCAAATCGGTTCAGTCTTTCCAACTGGTTTTTTTACGTCACAACAAAGCTTACGTGGCGAGTTATTTTGCGCCGGAAGAAGAATTCTACCGTTACGCGATACCAGCATTGCTAACTCTCTGTAGCATTAAAGGATCAACCTTCTTCAATTACGTCGATGAGAAACATTCTTACAGGTTGGTTCTTTACGAACCCTTCACACCAGCGAAGATCGAACAGGGAGAGATCGGCTCTTTCGTGGCTGTGGACGGTGAGAAAATCGGTTACATTCAGATAGTTCAAGAAAAACTTCCAAAACGTATGAAAGCGAACGAATATGCAGATCTCGTTGAAAAGAACACTCTATCGAAGCTCAAAGATTATCGTTCACTTTCATTCGGTCAAAACACGGTGGAAGGGAACGAATTTTTCTGGAAAGTCTTTTCTTTCGCTGATGGTGGTACAACTCTTTCAGCCCTGCAACTGCATTTGATCGCTGACGAGTTCGCCGTAACGCTCACATACCTTTCGAAGAAAGATTCCTTCGAGCGATTTTTGCCTGCAGCGGTGGGAACAATGTTTTCTTTTAAGAAATGAACTCGGTATAATATCATATGTACAACATTCACCGTGGGGGTGGTGAGGTGAAGAAGTTTGGGCTGGCAACGAGGATACTCATCGGTTTGATCATCGGAGTGGTCGTGGGTTTGATCTTGCAACCTGCTCCGAACGTTGCAAGAACTTACATCAAACCCTTCGGAGATCTGTTCTTAAACCTCATCAGGATGGTCATCGTTCCGTTGGTGCTGGCGTCTCTGGTCGTTGGAAGTGCGAGTACAGAGAACGTGAGGAGACTTGGAAGAATCGGAGTAAAAACGATCGCTTACTATCTCATCACAACAGCGATAGCCATCATCATCGGCTTGATCATTGGAAACGTGCTGAAGCCTGGAGCTGGTTTGACACTCCCGAGCGACGCTAAAGTGACCCCCGCAAAACCTCCTTCAATAACGGACGTGCTTTTGAACCTCGTTCCTTCAAATCCGTTCAAAGCACTGGTCGACATGAACATGCTTCAGATAATCGTCTTTGCGATCTTCCTAGGCGTTGGTATCACGATCCTTGGAGAAAAAGGTAAGCCAGTTCTGACGTTTTTCGATAGCTTGGCAGAGATCAGTTACAAGATCGTAGGTATCGTGATGTTGTACGCACCGATAGGCGTGTTCGCACTCATCGTACCGGTAGTCGCAACGCAGGGTGCCAAGGTGTTGATACCTCTATTGAAGCTCATCGTTGGTTTGTACATAGGTTTGGCGTTGCATGCAGGTATTGTGTACTCACTCTTGGTGAAAACCTTAGGAAAAAGAAGTCCTGGAGAGTTTTTCAAAAAAGCATCCCCAGCGATGCTCGTCGCTTTCACTACGTGCAGTAGTTCCGCAACTTTACCTGTCACGATGGAAGTGACCGAGAAGGATCTGAACGTTCCAAAAACTGTGAGCAGTTTCGTGTTGCCGCTCGGTGCGACCATAAACATGGATGGAACGGCGCTTTACCAAGGTATATGCGCCCTGTTCGTCGCACAGATATTCGGTATCAATCTGGGGTTTGCTCAACAACTAACGATCATTCTCACTGCGACTCTGGCCTCGATAGGGACAGCCGGCGTTCCAGGTGCCGGCTTGATCATGCTCACGATGGTGTTGCAATCCGTTGGCCTTCCAATGGAAGGTATCGCTTTGATCGCTGGTGTGGACAGGATACTCGACATGGGAAGAACGTGCATCAACGTTACTGGTGATATCGTCGGTGCCGTGGTGATCGCTGAAAGTGAAAAGATGAAAACGTAAAAGCTTTTATCGATCGCTTGGGGGCCGAAAAGGCCCCTTTTTTCGGTATAATTTTCAGGGGTGATAGCATGAAAAAAATATTTGTATGTTTCCTACTTGTACTGATCAGTCTTGCTTTTCCTCAAGAATTATTGGATTTTGTCGAAAGATACAAAGAGGTATCGTACAAGATCGTTTCCGAAAAAATCACCGAGGGCAATTTCAAACTCATACATGTGATTTTGAAGAGCCAAACGTGGCGAGGGTTCGATTGGAAACACGACGTATTGATCGTTGTCCCACCACGCACCGAATTCGATAAGGCTGGTGTGTTGTTCATCACGGGAGATTTCGATCCAACGAAGGCGAGGGATGTTGAAGATTTCCTCTGGGTCGCTGAGAAGTTCTCTGCACCTTTCGTGGTGCTCGGAGACGTTCCAAACCAACCCATCTTTGGTCTCAGAGAAGACGATTTGATCGCCCACACCTTTGTCAAATATGGCGAGACGGAAGACTTCACATGGCCACTCTTGTTCCCCATGACCACCGCGGCGGTAGCAGCGATGGATATGGCACAGCAAATGCTCAACGTTGAAAAGTTTTTCGTGACTGGTCCTTCGAAACGTGGTTGGACCACTTGGCTCACAGCGGTTGTGGATGAAAGGGTGTTCGCCATAGCCCCGATCGTCTTTGACAATCTGAATTTTCCAAAACAACTCGAACAGCAATTGAAAATGTACGGTGAGTACAGTAGAAGTATCTCACCTTACGTGGAAAGAGGTTTACCTGAGTACGTTAATACGGAAGTGGGACGAAAACTTCTGAAAATGGTTGATCCATACAGTTATAAGGAACGTTTGACGATGCCAAAGTATATTGTGAACGCCACGAACGATGAATACTGGACGATATACTCTGCAAATCTTTACTTTTTCGATTTACCCGGTAAGAATTATCTGTTGTATGTTCCCAACAATTCACACGGTATAAGGAACGTTCCTTACGTCGTTGAGAACGCTTCGGCGTTTTTCAAACTCACCTTGAAAGATGCTCTTCCAAAGGTTGATTTCACAATTCGCAATGGAACGATCCAAATAGAACACAATGCTATGATCAAGCAAGTATATTTGCACCGAGCTGTTTCAGACACGACAGATTTTAGAAAATCTTTATGGTTTAGATTCCCAGTCTTACCGGAAGAAGGTGTATACTCAATTTCGGTTGAGCCACCTGTCAACAGACATGTGGCATATTATGCAGAAGTCGTGGTTGAGGTGGAAGGTTTAACGATGAGCTTGTGTACACCGGGGGTATACAAATGAAAAAAGTAGCAGGCATCGTGGGAGGTATGGGTTCGTTATCCACGGTAGACTTTTTGAAAAAAGTGGTCGAATTCACTCATGCTGAGAAGGATCAAGATCACATACGCATGATCGTTGATTTCAACACTTCAGTTCCAGACAGAACGGCGGCGCTACTTCAAGGAGGAGAAGATCCCACGCCTTATTTGGTCGATTCTGTGAGAAGGTTAGAAAAAGCTGG
Organism: Pseudothermotoga sp.; assembly: GCA_025060105.1. Classification (NCBI taxonomy): domain Bacteria; kingdom Thermotogati; phylum Thermotogota; class Thermotogae; order Thermotogales; family Thermotogaceae; genus Pseudothermotoga; species Pseudothermotoga sp. Next base: position 14,196 of record JANXCS010000012.1, read on the forward strand.
AGCAGACTTCGCCCTTTTCATTTGTAACACCGCACACGCATTTTTAGAAAGAGTACAACAACAGGTGAACATACCCGTACTGAACCTACCAAAACTTGCAATAGAGAAACTCTGGGAAACTGGTGTAAAGGAAGCTTGGCTCGCTGGCACCAAAGGTCTCATATTCAGTGGTGTTTATCAAAGAGCAGCTCAAGAAGTTGGTTTTAATCTAAAGATCCCACAAGACGATCTGCAAGAACAAATCATGAAGGTCATCTATTCGGTGAAAGCGGGAAGGCTTGAAACTGCCGAGAGCATTTGGCTTGAAAAAGTGGAACCTCACTTTGAAGGTTATGTACTTTTGGCGTGCACGGAGCTTCCCGTGGTCGCTTCCAGCGAGAGGCTCAAACTTGTGGACCTCAACGAGTTGTGGGCAAAGATGATCGTGGAAATGTGCGGTGGGAAGTTGAAATAAGCTACGGAGGTGAGACTAAAAATGAACATAGCCAGACAGGCTGCCAAAAGACCTGTAGCAATCTTTATGTTGCTCGTGGCCATCGCGGCTCTCGGTGTCATTGCCCTTCGAAAGCTCCACCTCGATTTGATCCCAAACCTTGAATATCCATATGCGGCCGTGTTTGCCACCTATATGGGTGCGGGAACTGAAGAGGTTGAACAACTCGTGACAGAACCGCTCGAACGCATCATCGCCACGGTTCCCGGTGTGAAGAGTTTTACATCTGTATCACAACCGGGCTTTTGCCTCATCTTGATCGAGTACGAATGGGGAGTGGACGTGCTGGCTGCCTCTTCGAGACTCGAAAGGTATTTGAGTCTCGCTCAGGCGAGCCTCCCAGAGCAGGTCAAGCCTTCCGTCATCGAGTTCGATCCCTCTTTGCTTCCTGTCTTTGTCTTCTCGACAGAACAAGAACCAGAAAGGTTCGTCGACCAACTCAAAAGGCTGCCCGACGTCGCGGGTGTCGAGATTCTGGGTAAGCCAAACAAGCGCGTTCTAGTTCAACTGGATCCAGAGAAGGTGAAACAGTTTCAGATAGATGTTTCGCTCGTTGAAACATTTCTATCTGGCAACGCGATTTATCCTATGGGCCAATTGAAAGATGAACGTGGAAATGTCTATCCCATCACCGTGGATGGACGGTTCAAAGATATAGACGAACTGCGCAACGCGATCGTTGGTTTCAGAGGACTGACTTACCAGTCAGCCATGAGTGGACAGCTTCCCAGACTGCTCGTGCCGGTCAGGCTGGGTCAGATAGCCTCCATACAGATCGTTGAAGAACAAATACACGGTACCGTGAGGGTGAATGGAAAAACCACCAATGTGGTGGCGATCAGAAAAAGATCGGGAGCGAACACGGTCGCAACCGTTGAACAAGTCAAGAAGTTGTTGAAGCAACTCAAAGTCTCTTACGTATCGCTCGTGGATCAATCCCTCTACACACGAAGGGCCATAGACAACTTGCTGAAAAACCTCCTGTTGGGACTCGTTTGCGCGGCTTTGGTAGTGGCACTGTTCGTTCCGGATTTCTTCAGCACGGCGATCGTTTCTCTCAGCATACCAGTTTCGCTGATCGTCGCTGTAGTCTTGATGTATTTCTTCAAGTTGAACTTCGATTTGCTCACGCTCGGTGGGCTCACGATGGCTGTCGGTATGCTCGTCGATAATGCGATCGTGGTCTTTGAGAACATTTTCAGACATAAAAGCGAGGGGGTCAACTATCTCGATGCGGCAGCTATCGGCACGAAGGAAGTCTTCGGAGCGATCTTCGCCTCAACAGCAACGACACTCATCGTTTTTGTACCACTGCTCTTTACGGAAAGTTTCGCTGCAACACTCTTCAAATATTTCGCTGCCACACTTTCACTTGCCCTAGCAGCTTCACTAGGCGTGGCTGGTGTACTCGTACCGGCTGGGTCGAAGTGGGTGATTTCAAAAAAGATAGAACTGTTCGAAAGGTTCAGACTCTCCTACAAAAATCTCCTTGAGAAACTTCTCGATAAAAAGCTCCTCGTTCTGCCGTTGATTTCTCTGCTCATCCTCCTCAGCGCCTTTTTCGTTATGAACAGACCGCGGAGCTTTGTCCCAGAGTTCGAAACGAATACGTTGATGCTCACCGTCAAATGCGATGAACAAGCCGGATATGAAAAGACCTCTCAGATCGTTTCGAATTTGGAAAGATTTCTACTCGAAAGGCAGAAGAAGTACAACATCGAGAACGTTTACTGCGAGATCGGTATAACGAGTCAGTTTTCACAGATAGTCGGAGGAGCGAGTGAAGATAGAGCGAGTTTGTATGTGTGGCTGGGTGGCAAAAAATCAGAGTACGCGACTAACAAACGAGCGTTGATCGCGGAGATAGAAAGATTTCGAATCGATGGAGCCACGATAAAGGTGAGTGACTCAGACTTCATGGCTGAACTGTTTGGTTATCCCCTCACAGTCGTGTTGAGAGGAAAAGATATGCAAACTCTCATGGAAGAAGCTGAAAGACTTCAGAAGGCGTTGGAACAAAAGAACGTGGGTCAACTGACGATCCGTGGCAAAGCAACTTCGGAAACGATGTTGGTCGGTATAGATCGACCGAGAACCGTGTTTTCTGGACTAGTACCTGGACAAATCTTCATGGAGTTGCAGAAACGTACTTTGGGTCAGTCCATCGGAGTTGTACCAACAAAAGAAGGTGTTTTGCCGGTTTATCTAAAAACTGGAGAAATCCAAACGATCGGAGATATTGAAAAAATCACCTTCAATAATGTCAGGGGTCAGGAAGTACCGCTGGAATTTCTGGCGAACATAGAGAAAAAAGAAACCCTCAGTTCCATCTCTCATATGAACGGTGAGCGTGTCGTTTATGTGGACATAACAGGGACGAATCTATCCATTTCTAAACTCACGAGGATCGTAGAAGAAACCATAGAAGAGTTGAACTTGAAGGTCGAGCATGAACTTTCAGGTCAGAAGACATCTATGGACACACTTTTCAGCGAGTTCAGAACGGTGATAATAGTTGCCGCACTTTTAGTTTACATGCTCTTAGCTGCGCAATTCGAATCCTTCGTGGTGCCGTTCATCATATTCACTTCTGTCCCTGTGGCGATCCTCGCGCTCGCATCCACAATGTGGATTTTTAGATACGATCTGAACCTACCTGTCCTCGTTGGAACACTGACACTGGTTGGAACAGTTGTGAACAATGCGATCGTGATGGTGAGCTTCGTTCTACAAAGGGCAAAACAAGGGAGAGATGAACCGTTCAGGAACATAGTGGTGGAATCTGCTTCGCTCAGACTCAGACCGATCCTCATGACGACGCTCACGACCATTTTGGCTCTCGTGCCCGTTGCACTGAGCAAAGCGGAAGGCTCAGAGCTCGAATCACCCATAGCTTGGACGATCATTCTCGGTCTCAGTGTCACTACCATCTTCACACTGTTAGTGGTTCCAATGCTGTTAGAACTTATGTTGAAGCGCTCATACCGTTGAGAAGATCTCCCTGTAGATCTCTGAAACGAGTTTTTGATAGATCTGGTGTGAGAGGGTTTCTATACCTCTTGGTTTTGGCAAAGGTACATAGAAGGTGCTTCTGATCTTTGCAGGTCTTTCCGTGAGCAACAGAATCTTGTCTGCCAAAAACACGGCTTCTTCTACACTGTGTGTCACCAGCAGAACGCTTATTCCTTCCTTCGCCACCAAATGGGAAAACAAAAGTTGCAAACTTCTACGAGTTTGTGCATCCACCGAACTGAAAGGTTCATCCATCAACAAAAGTTCTGCTCCCGTAACTAGAGCGCGCGCCAGCGATACTCTCTGCCTCATGCCTCCAGAAAGTTCGTATATCCAGTTGTACGCCCAGTCATCGAGTTGAACTTTCCGCAAATGTTCCATGGCAGTTTTTCTGGCCATTTCCTTGTCAATACCTTTCAAAAGCAACGGTAATGCCACATTATCTATACAGTTCAGCCATTCAAATAGAGTGTCGCGCTGTGGCATATAACCAAGCTTGCTAGTTCCAATTTCTATCTTTCCAGAAAAAGGGACAAGGTTCAGTATGGCTCTCAACAGTGTGGTCTTGCCACAACCAGAAGGACCGAGCACGGCGAGAAGCTCGCCGCGCTCGAGTTCCAAATCCAAGCCATCCAAAACCAAAAGCTCTTCGTACGATACTCTCAAATCTCTCACTCGGAGGGCAAAAATTCGTTCGTGAATGCTTTTTCTATCTGCAGCTCGCCAACCAATCTGTTCTCTCTCATCCACTCGTAGAACCTCCTCCAAACACGTTCATCTTGCCATCCCCATTTCGGTGAGTCTTCCCAGTACTTGCTGGACAGGAACCTTTGAGATTCAACCACGAGCTTTTCATCTAGTTCTGGGGCATGTTTGAGTAAGATCCTTGCTGATTCCTCTGGATTTTTGATGGCGTAAAGATATCCCTTGCTCACAGCTTTAAGGAATTTTCTAACCAACTCCGGAGACTGCTGGATCAGCCTCTCACTGGTGATGAGCACGGGAGTATAATAATCGAAAACTTCATCTATGTCTTTCAACGCCAGGAACTCAACCTCTAAACCTGCGAGTTTTGCTGCTATAACCTCCCAACCATAGAAGACCCATTGAAAATCGAACACTTTCTGTCTCAATCCAGTCACGAAATCGAGCTGTCCCACTGTCTGCATTTTGATCTTGTTCCAGTTTATACCAAATTTCCTTGCGATGGTCTTCAACATCGCTTCCTCGACTTCGGTACCCCAAGCGCCATAGATTTTTCCTTCCCAATCTTTCGGTGACGAAATTCCAGAACCCTTCAGCCAAGCGAATCCACTGGTGTTGTGTTGAACGATCGCTGCTATCGAAACTATGGGTAAACCCTCGGCTCGAGCAAAAGTGACGAACTCTTGGAAACTGATACCAAACTGCGCGTTGTTCGTTGCAACCATTTGTTCCGCACTCAATTTGGCTGGTTCAACTATTGAAACGTTCAATCCTTCCTCGGCAAAATAACCCTTCTCGAGCGCCACATAAAGACCAGTATGGTTTGTGTTGGGATACCAATCGAGGGCAACGATCACTTGCTGTGCAAAACCGACTGTACAGATCAAGATCAGTACTGGCCAAAGTTTCCTCACATTCAAACACCTCCTTCGATCCTCATTGCCCAAGGAAAGAGTTTTCTTTGAAGCGTATGAAGAGTGTAGAACAAAATCAATGTGAAGACGATGATGATGAAAACGGCCGTGAAGACACGATCCACCCTGAACGAATTCAAAGCTCTTATGATGTAAATGCCTAAACCTGCCTGCGCGCCCATCCATTCAGCTATGACGGCAGCCGTTAAAGAATACGTTACGGCGATCTTCATACCGGCAATCGTGTAAGGTATGGTGTGCGGTAAATAAAGATATCTCAGTTTTTGAAACCACTTTGCACCATGAGCTTTCAGAAATTCAAGCTTTTCTTTATCAACAGTTCTGAAGCCTTCGTAGGTGCTTATCACGATGGGAAAGAAACATAAGAAAGCTACGATACCTATCTTCGTGGTGATTCCAAAGCCGAACCATATGACTATGATCGGCGCAACGACGGTGATGGGTATCGTTTGAGTGAACACGATGATCGGTAATAAAGCCTTAGCAACGCTTCTGATCAAGAACATCAGCGAAGCAACAACAATGCCCAGAACGATGGCGAGTGAATAGCCTGCGAGTGATTCGTACAACGTTACTATCGTATGCTTCAAAAGGATATCTCTATTCCTCAAAAGCTCGAACAAAATTTGAGAAGGCTTGGGTAATAAGTACGTTGGCACTGGAACGAACTGCCAAAAAAGTATCAAAACAGTTATCGAAACGATCTCAACGATACTTCGCAATCTTTTCATCGATGGTTACACCATCCCTGGCACAATCAAAGACCACCTCGAGTACGTATCTTTCACAGAGAGGTGTCATCTCGTTATAGATCCGTTTGATCAGATCGAGCAAGTCTGAAAACTCTCCCTCCACTGTTGTCTCAGAAGGTCCTACGAGATACTTCAAACCACTTTTTGCAATGACAGCAATCGCTTCATCGACGAGCTTGTAGATTTCATCCTTTCCGTTCGTCTTCAAAGGTAAAAATCTGATGGAGCACGATATTCTCATTCCCAACACCTCCCAAAACGAAAACCCGTCGGCGACGGGTTGAGATTTCACACTCTCCCTACGCCGGCATTACCCGGATCAGGTTCGATGGGTCGAGGACTTCCGTCCTCCTCTCAGCCCCGGATTAGGAGCTCCCCAGAGTTCACAGTATTCAGTTTTCAATTTTCATTATATCATGGAAGGAAAGTAGCTCAACTCGATCGATGAAGTTCGTTTTGAGTTAAAATAAACTTGAAACGAAATGCATGTGTGAAGTTCTAATGCTTTTTTAATCGTACGTTTGTTAACATATAACGGTGGTGGCATGAGAAAACCTCTGTTTCTGTGCCTTGTATTCATCTCCATCTCGATGTTTTCACAGACACTTTTAGAAAAAGTGGCCATCAGTTCGCAAATGTATGGCAGTTTGGATCCAAATCAACTGAAACTCACGATACTCGATGCAATAAATCTCACCAACGAGAAAGACGTCATCGCAGCTTATTTGACCAAGATCGAAAAGGATTTCGTCTGGATAGTCGTAACGTTCCGTTATGAATACGTCGTGTCCGTCACAGAACCGAAGATCATCTCAAAGAAACCGCTCGAAACGGCTGTGTTCACATATTCAGTAGGCTTACGCGATGCGATATCACTGACAGTTATGTCCATAGGCAAAAACATATTGTTTGCTCTCTATCAACCTGAGGGTTGGCTCGTTGGGAACGACAAAAACTTGGCCGTAGTCAGCATGAAGACGCCCGCAATTTTGAGGATCGATCAGTCACCTACTCTCTTCAGACAAGTGCAGCAAGAAATATTGAGGAAACAACAAGGTGGGGGCGGGGCTAAATGAGAATACTCGTTGTTGAGGATAATGAAGATCTAGCCAACTCACTCAAGAAAGGTCTTGAAAAAGAGGGATACTTCGTTGAGCTGGCTTTCGATGGTGATATAGGACTCGATATGGCTTTGAGTGAAAGCTACGACTGCATCGTTTTGGATGTGTTACTCCCAGGGATCGATGGTTTCGAATTCGTGCAAACATTGAGAGAGTGCAACGTTCAAACCCCTGTTTTAATGTTAACCGCACTCGATTCTGTAGACGACAAGATATTCGGACTCAGTAGTGGTGCAGATGACTATTTGACCAAACCCTTCGATTTTAGAGAATTGCTTGTACGTATTCAAAGTTTAATAAGACGCAGTCATATCCTACGGGGCGAAGTGTTGACGTTCAAAGAGATGAAGCTCAATTCGCGTACGAGAAAAGTTGTGGTGAAAGATACAGAGCTGAAACTGAGCAGAAGAGAATTCGATCTTTTAGAACTCTTCATGAGGGATCCTAATGTAGTTTTCAGTCGTGAAGAAATCCTAGAAAAAGTTTGGGGAAATGAAAGGGAAACGAGAAGCAACGTCGTTGATGTCTACGTGCTCTATCTAAGAAGCAAACTCAAACCCTTCGGTTACGATAAGTATCTTGAGACTGTGCCTGGTGTCGGATACAGACTCAACACGGAGGAATGAATGTGCCCCCACTGAGGCATGCCATAGAAAGGTATTATCTCTCCATCTTCATCATCTCGCTGATCGTCATGTCCATCTTGCTTGTCTTCATCTTTCACAGTCTTGCTATCAAGAGGATAGATCAGGAAATACTCGTGTTCGCAAACGATTTACTGAGATTTCTAGAAAAACCCGAGAGTCAACCAGTCGCCATATTCGGTAAGAAAAATTACGCTTTCTACGTTACGGAGGAAGGAAAAATCATAGCGAGTTATAACTTACCAGATGATTTCAGGATACCAAAATCGAGCGGTTTTCATACGATAGGCTATTATCGCTATTTTCGACAAAATTTTGGAGAATACCAAGCGGTGGTTGCACGCAGTCTCAAAGATCATTTCACATTACTTGTCTCTCTGTGCTCTGTTTTGACCGTCGTTTTAATACCTTTGATCTTGATCGTGTTGTTCTTTGGACGTAAGTTGACTCGAAAGCTCACTCAACCCATAGAGATGATCGGAGAACAAATGCAACTCGTCTCGAAAGGTGTACTTGAAAGAATAAGTATAGAGCCAACAAGTCAAGAAGCGGAAATTCTTCAAAAGCAACTCAACGATGCTATAGACCGTTTGAACAAAGTGATGGAAGAGCTCAGAGATTTCGCCACAACGATCTCACACCAACTCAGAAACCCTTTAGCGAGCGCTAAAACCAGGCTTGAGGTTCTTTTGAGAGAAGAGTTGACTGGCAATGTTCGGTTTGAAATAGAGAGAGTGAAACACAACATAGATAGGATGGTAGAGATCACATCCCAACTTTTACTCATAGCGAGAGTACAGCACACCACGCCAAAAAATTTTCAAGAGGAGGACTTGTCGAGTTTAATTCTAGAAAGTTTGGATCAAATAGCAGCGAAATACAGTGAAAGAGAAATCATTTTCAATGAACTGAAGCAGATAAAAATAAAATGTGTAGGTCCGTTACTGATACAAGCTTTCGCCAACCTTCTAGACAACGCGTGCAAGTATTCAAACTCACAGAAACCCATTTTGCTGAATGTCGAAGAGCATAAAGATTCAGTGATAGTGGAAGTATGCAATCATGGAGAGCCTGTACCGGAGCAGGATCGTGATAAAATTTTCCTCAAATTCTACAGATCGAGTAACGTGACGACCGAAGGTTTGGGTCTAGGTCTGGCTGTTGTGAAAGCAATAGCAGACCTGCACAAAGCACAGGTTTATTATAAGTACGAAACTGGTTTGAACAAATTCGGTATTATTTTGCCCAAATAGCTCATCTCAAAACTGGCAGCGTCGAGTTTGCAAACGGCATGATCAAAATGTCCGCCGATTTTCCATACCTTTGTAAAGCACTGTCCAAAGCTTTTTGCACGTCATCGAACGGTGTCATGAAAATATCTTCGACAACATCTTTTTTCATCGTTGAACATAGAAAAATGCTGGCCTTTTTGAGCACCTTGCAGAAACCGACCGCTTTGTGACCACCGAGCACGAAGTTCGATTTTATCCACTCCAGTGGTTCATCTGGACTATTTGCCTTCCTCATCCATTCTTCGAACGTTTTTTCACCGAAACCTTCCTTGCACTCAGCCACGAGGATGATAGTACCTCCATCTTTCACCGCGTGGAAGGCATTGTCCAAACCTTTTTGAGCTTGATATAGGTTTATGTCTTTTGGAAAGCCACCGCAAGAAGCAATCACGATGTCGTACTTTTTCTCGATAGAAACTTTGTACATTTGGTCTATATATTTCACACCCTCTCTGTGTGCGAACACTGGATGACCTGCAACAGCTTTCACAATCTGCTTTTTACTGTTCAGAACAACATTCACTATGAATCGAACGTTGGCCATGGTTCCAGCCTCTTCTATGTCCAATCTCACCGGATTCGTGTCTATGTTTCCTGCCACGGCTTGATCTGAGAGCATCAGAGAGTGATTCTTCTCAATGGACATCTTTGAGCACACTCCAGGAAGGAGCGCTTTGTGCCCTCCGCTGTAACCCACGAACCAGTGGAGTTCAAGATTACCCGTAGCGATTATGAGATCGGATTCAACAACGGATTTGAATACCTCTACAGGTGTACCTCTGCTCGTCTCACCGATGCGCACACAATCATTCACGTCATGGTTCAAGCATGGGTATCTCTTGAAAATTTCTTCGCCGATGGCTTTCTTCATCTCTTCTTCTGTCATTTTTCTGTGAAAACCCAAACCAAAAACAATACGTATCTGTTCGGGTTTCACACCAGCTCTGTTGAGTTCTTCTAAAATTGGTGGAACGATTATGTGAGATGGACTGGGACGTGTTAAATCACTCACCAATATTGCTACCCTTTTTGGTTTCATTTGCTGAACAATCTCGGTGATCGTGAAGCTTTGAATAGGTTCGTTCAGAGCTTTGCGAATTTCTTCTAACGGATCTGGAACGGCAGGAAGTTCGGCTCGGGGTGAAAGTATCTCAACATGGTCTGGTACTTCTAGATCTAGCTGCTTTTCTCCATATTTGAGAGGATATTTCATCTCAGTCACCTCACAAAGTTGGCTGTGTCAGATAGATGCCAAATTCATGGTGTTTCAACATTTCGCTCTTTGTCAGTTTGCCGTTGAGAATTTCGATCAGTTTCATGAACAATCTCTCGCCAGCTTGTTGAATTGTAGAGCGACCCTCTAAAACATCACTCACATCGACGTCTATGTTGTCACTCATTCGACGATACGTGCTCGCATTCGCAGTGACTTTTATGACCGGTGCTATAGAACAACCTGTGGGTGTACCTCGGCCAGTGGTGAATATCACAACTTGAGCACCACCTGCAACCATACCAGTCACAGATTCAACGTCGTGACCTGGACTATCCATGAAATAGAGACCACCGGATGGGATCGGTTCTGCATACTCGAGTACCCCTTTTATTGGACGCGTTCCAGCCTTGTAGATTGCTCCGAGGGACTTTTCTTCCAAGGTCGTTAAACCGCCACGGATATTACCAGGTGTGGGATTGACCCCGCGGATATCTTCACCACCAGCTAACGCACTTTTTTCACACCTATCAACCAGTTCGAGCAGTTTTTTGGCAACATCATCGTTCACGGCCCTCTTCGCTAACAAATGCTCCGCACCAATGATCTCCGTCGTTTCAGAAAAAACAACGGTGGCGCCAGCGTCAACGAGCTTATCAGCCACATAACCAACGACGGGGTTCGCAGCTATGCCTGACGTGGTGTCTGATCCACCACACTCGATGGCGACAGTCACCGTGGAAAGATCTGCTTCCACTTGGTTGATATCGATCTTTTCCATCATTTGTTGAAGGAGGCGCACACCTTTCTCAACAGTTCGCAATGTACCTCCCTCTTCTTGGATGATCAAACATTCCACAGGCTTTCCACTCGCTCTAACTGATTCAAATATCTTCTGTGTCGGTACAGTCTCACAACCTAAGCCTATGAACAACACACCGACAACATTGGGATTGAGTGCCATACCTTTCAGAACATTGACGACCTTTCTTTCGTCATCCTTCATATGATTACAACCATGTTGGTTGTGAAGATGAACAACGTTTGCAAAATTGCTTGCGATCTCCTCAGCTGCCCTCGTAGCACAGATCACCGTCGGCACAATCAAAAAATGATTACGAAAGCCTATTCTTCCATCTGGCCTGAGAAAACCCCTCAGTCTCACGATCGATGCCTCCTCACCCCGCGTTGCCCAACGACATTGTGAACGTGGACGTATTGGCCTTTTTTTATGTTCTCGGTTGCTATTCCGATCGTTTCTCCATACTTGATGACTTGCTCTCCTTTAGGAATATCCATCAAGGCAAACTTGTGACCAAAAGGAACATCCTCTAGAAGTTCAATATGAATCTTCTCTTCTCCAAGGATGACGATCACCGTTTGACCTTTCGATAAATTCTTTATAGCTGTGGCCACATTGTCATTTTTCGTGAAAGCGATGGCATCCACCTTAGAACACCTCACGGAAGTTTTATTAAATTAGTTTTGACTAAAGCTTTTTCCATCTCTCTGCCCATCTTTATTCTTTCTCTGATCTTTTTAAGGAGTTCCTCATCCGTCATACGATTTCTTGCAATTCCCTGCTCCATTGCTTTCTTCGCTACTGCAAAAGCCTCTTCAATGTAAACTTCCTCCTCTTCCATCGTTGGCACTATGTACTCTTCATGTATACCTTTTCTATAAGCAAAATCCGCTATAGCTTGTGCAGCTGCAATACACATTTCGTCTGTGACTTTCGTTGCACGCACATCGAGTACTCCTCTGAAGATGGCTGGGAAACCGAGCGAATTGTTCACCTGATTGGGAAAGTCACTCCTTCCCGTGGCGATTATCCTGGCTCCAGCTTCTTTAGCTTCCCACGGCCATATCTCTGGAACAGGGTTCGCACCAGCAAAAACTATGGCATCCTTGTTCATTCGCTTCACCCATTCAGGCTTGATCACACCTGGCCCACTCTTCGAATAGGCAATGCACACATCTGCTCCCCTCAAAGCTTCCTCTATACCGCCTTCAATATTTTCAGCGTTAGTTTTCAACCACATGCGCTTCGTGATATCGTCGAGCTGCTCCGCTCGTTCACGCGTTATGATGCCCCTCGAGTCCACAACTATCACGTTTCCAAGATCGACATTCATTTTTTCGAGCAATCTTGCAAAGGCGTAGTTTGCGCTACCCGCACCAATGAGCGCTATTCTCACTTCATCTATTCTTTTGCCAACTATCCTCAACGCGTTTATGAGTCCAGCCAACGTTATAGTTGCTGTGCCCTGTTGATCGTCGTGAAAGACGGGAATGGAAAGCTCTTCTTGAAGTCTTTCGAGCAGAACGAAGCATTTTGGTTTTTCAACATCTTCAAGGTTTATTCCGGATATACTGGGTGATAACCATTTGCAGAACTGTACTATTTCCTCGATCTTTTTCGTTCCAACACACAGTGGTAGTGCATCAACACCACCTAGATACTTGAAAAGTAAAGCTTTTCCTTCCATCACTGGAAGCCCAGCCTCAGGCCCTATGTCCCCAAGACCAAGAATCCTGGTCCCGTCTGTGACTATGGCAATGGTGTTTTCTTTGTTTGTGTATTCATAAACTTTCATGGGATCTTTCACGATCTCTTGGCAAACCCTTGCTACGCCCGGTGTGTACCAGATAGCAAAATCATCGTACGACCTTACTGGAACTTTGGGAGCCGTTTGTATCTTTCCTTTGTAGAAAGGATGCATTTTCAAAGCATCTTCCGAAGGCTTTTGGGCTTTTTTCAAAAGCTTTTCAACATCCCTCTGTTGATCCATTGTTTACACCTCCATCAGAAGAGTAAACCTGTTGGGAACGGGACTAAGAGAAGCTTTCCAAGAGCGAACCAGAATATCAGTACGATCGCGCAAAGCACGACTGATAAAAGAACGAATTCTTTCAATTTCAAACTCTTTCCGGCAAGAATAGCAAATATCCCAACACCAAAGACCATGCTTCCAACCAAAAAACCAAGAAATCTGTCCATCACGTAGATCCAAAGAAAACTCAGAACCACAACGATCAAAATATAAGAGAGATCCTTCAGTGAAATTGGTTTAGCATCACTAAGAGAGCGTTTCTTACGTACTATGAATGCTTTTATCAAAAGTATCGTAGTTAAAATCAACAAAAGTCCGAGCACGAACTGTGGGAAAATGGCAGAGTAATAGTTGTAATTCCTCGTCTCGCGCATGAAGATAAGAAAAAGAACGAGGAAGATGCCTGATACCACAATGTCGCTCATCATTGTCGGACACCACCCGGATTGTCAACAACGCGTTTTCTCCTTATCAAAGGCCATACCAAGAAGAAAGCTGAAAGTATGATGAAAACCCAGCTCAAAGGTCTTGTCACAAAGATCATCCAAGGCTGTGGCAATTTTCTTCCTATCAAAAGTCCTTGGACAAGTCCGGTCTCGATTATGGGACCGAGTATCAAACCTAAGGTTATTGGACCAGCTTCGAAACCGAGTTTCCTCAACACAAAGCCTAGCACGCCCAATATCAACATCATATACACATCGGATATGTTGTTACTCACGCAGTAAGAACCAACCATAGTTAGAAAGATCACTACTGGCGCAAGTAAACTCAAAGGTATCTTTGTGATGATCTTCGTCATACCTTTTCCAAATGCCAAACCGATTGGTACCATCACAAACGTTGCCATGATGACACCCGCTATGAATGTGTAAACCACGTCGGCTTTTCTCGTGAACAGTTCCGCACCAGGTCTTAGACCTTGTATCAAGAGTGCTCCGTAGAGGATAGCATCGACTGGAGTACCAGGTACTCCGAGCGTCATTAAAGGAACGAATCCCCCTCCCACCACGGCATTGTTGGATGTTTCTGTTGCGATGACGCCCTCAGGTATACCAGTGCCAAATTTTTCGGGATGTTTCGAGGCTCTCACAGCTTCGCTGTAAGCCACTAGATTGGCTATGTTTCCACCAGCACCCGGGAGTACACCTATGATGAAACCGATCACTGAAGCCCTCAGGAGATCAACTTGCTTTTTCATAACGTTGATGAAAGTTTTGACAAATAGACCCTTTTCTACCTTTGCTTCTTGGTACAAATGCTTTTGCGATCTATTGAGGATCATTTCTATCACTTCAGGGATACAAAACAGGCCGACCAGCGCTGGTATGAGTCCAACACCGCTGATCAACTCCGGTACATTGAAGGTGAACCGTACGTTACCTCCCACGGGTGCCACACCGATGGTACTCAATATGACTCCTATGAATCCACCTATAAAACCTTTCAACACATTGCCACGGGACAGAGATGATATAACAGTCAAACCAAATATTCCGAGCCAGAAATATTCTGGCGG
>JANXCS010000013.1 GCA_025060105.1 Pseudothermotoga sp.
TCTCAGATACAACCTACTCATGCCAAGCGTCATAGGTCCTATACTGTCGAAAGATGAAAAGTTCACCGTGTAGTTCCCCAAGAAGAATTTCTGTTCCACATCGAAGAGTGCGTATGCTTCGTCCTGACTCACGCAGAAAAGCATGTCGTAATTGGATGGCATCAAACCATAAGTTTCTATATCGAGTGCAACGATCGCAGACCAACCTTTTCCGAGCGTGAAACCGACATCCAAACTGGTTTGAGCCTCCTTGATCCTGAGAAATCCAATCTTTCTGACCTTCGTTCTTTCGTGCGAATACATTGCCCCAAATTGAAGATCGTTCTCTGCAACTTTGATGAGCAGATTGCCCACGTTGATGAAGTGCTCCATACCATCAACATAGATCATCTCTACACCCAAAATGATCGCATTGACCAAAATCAAAAAGAAAGTCAGCTGTTTCAACCTCACTCTTCGAGCAACCTCCTCAGCACTTCATTCACAAGCTTTGGATTCGCGGTACCGCGCGTTTGCTTCATGACTTGCCCCACGAAGAAAGATAGAACGTTCGTCTTTCCTGTTTTATATTGGTTCACAACGCTTGGATTCTCCTCGATGATCTTCTTCGCGATCTCCATTATGGCCCGTTCGTCACTCAACTGTTTCAAACCCCTTTCTTGAACGATTTGACTCGGCATCTTACCAGTCTTGAACATTTCCGGGAAGATTTCCTTAGCTGTTTTTATCGATATTTCTCCCACATCGACAAGTTTTATCAACTCGGCTATATGCTCTGGTTTGATTCTCAATTGTTCATCGGTGAATTCCTTCATTTCCCTGAGCATCTCTGTCATAATCCAGTTGCTCACCTCTTTGGATTTACCTGTCAAGCGCACACACGATTCGAAGAAATCAGCGACCGTTTCGTCTGCCGTGAGTACCACTGCGTCATAATCGGGAAGTCCATACATCTGCACGAACCTCTGCTTTTTTTGATCCGGCAATTCTGGCAAACTGGCTCTGAGCATTTCAATTCTCTCCCGATTGACAAGGATCGGAGGTATATCTGGTTCGGGAAAATAGCGATAGTCGCTCTCCTCTTCCTTTCCTCTCATCGACACAGTTGTCTTTGTCGACAGATCCCAACCGCGTGTTTCTTTCTCCACGTTCTCACCTTTCAAGAGAGTATTTATTATTCTCTGTTCCTCGTACTCTAGGGCTTTTTCTATGAATCTAAAAGAATTCATGTTTTTGACCTCAACCCTGTTGCTTGAAACGCCTTTTTCCAAATCCAACACGGAAATGTTTGCATCGCACCTCAAGGCACCTTTTTCCATATCACCAGTGCTGATCTTCAAATATTTCAGTATTGAGTGTAATTTTTCTGTGAAGATACGAGCTTCCTTCGGTGAAGACAAATCTGGTTCAGTCACTATTTCTACCAGTGGTATGCCACACCTGTTCATATCGACCAGAGAAAATCTAGCTTGTGTTATCGAATCTCCCTCGTGTAAGAGTTTGCCAGCATCTTCTTCCAAGTGCAATCTCCTTATCCTCACACGCTTCGTCGTTCCATCAACGTCTATATCTAGATGACCACCGATCGCAAGTGGATAGAAATACTGGCTTATCTGATAGCCTTTCGGCAAATCGGGATAAAAGTAATTCTTCCTATCGAACCTCGAATACTCGTTCACTTTGCAATTGAGGGCCAAAGCGAGTTTTATAGCGTAATCGATCATAGTTTGGTTCACGATTGGCAAAGCTCCAGGCTGACCTGTACAAACTGGGCACACTGCCGTGTTAGGCGGAAGTTCAAACACATCTGCACTACAACTACAAAAAGCTTTCGTTTTTGTCGACAATTGAACGTGTATCTCTAAACCTATCACAGTTTTGAATCTCATGTTCTCACCACCGGAAGAGGTATCCGACCATTTTCGTTGTAAGGTGAGAATTTCTCGATGGCCCTACCGATCCTCAAAACCTTTGGATCATCGAACCTTTTTCCTGAAATCTGAATGCCTACCGGTAAGCCTCTCGCAAAGCCGAAGGGAATGCTCAAAGAAGGTATACCAGCTAGGTTGGCAAACGTTGTGAAGATGTCCATGAGATAGTAAGCTAGAGGGTCTGTGACAGAACCTATCTTGAACGCAGGTATCGGTGATGTTGGTGTCACAATGGCGTCGAACTCATTGAACACTTTGTTTAAATCATTCGCAAGCAACCTTCTCACTTTCTGAGCTTTGTTGAAATAAGCTTCGTAGTACGTAGCGCTCAACGTGAAAGTTCCCAGAAAGATTCTCCTTCTAACTTCTTCCCCAAAACCGACCGTTCTAGTCACAGAGTAAGTTTCCTTCAACCCACTTTTTTCAACACGTAAGCCGTACTTGACACCGTCGTAGCGCGCCAGATTGGAACTGGCTTCGGCTGGTGCTATCACGTAGTAAGTTGCCACAGCATATTTGAGCGTGGGTATCTTGACTTTCTCAACTTTCGCTCCAAGGTTTTCTGCGAGTTTGAGCACCTCTTCAAACTTTTGAGCTACTTCTTCGTCGAGGCCTTCATATTCATAGACTTCAACAGGAACAGCGAGATGAAAGCCTCTTATTCCCTCTTCTATCCCCGACAAAAAATCCATCTTCGCATCGACGGTGGTTGAATCCATCGGATCTCTTCCGTAGATGATTTGCATCAGTATTGCGGCGTCTCTCACACTCTTGGTCATTGGACCGATCTGATCGAGTGAAGAAGCGAAGGCCACCAACCCGTAACGTGAAACAAGGCCGTACGTAGGTTTGAACCCCACGATGCCACAGAAAGCTGCAGGTTGCCTCACCGAACCTCCTGTATCACTACCCAAAGCCGCCACAACTTCTCCGCTCGCAACGGCAGCTGCCGATCCACCGCTACTTCCACCGGGTACGCACGAGGTGTCCCAAGGGTTTCGAGTCACAAAAAAAGCTGAACGTTCGGTACTTGAACCCATAGCAAACTCATCGAGGTTGGTCTTTCCAACTATCGCAAAACCGGCATCTTTGAGCTTTCTGACGGCCGTCGCATCGTACGGTGGCACGTAATTTTCGAGGATCTTGGAAGCACAAGTGGTTCTGATGTTCTTGGTGGTGATGTTGTCTTTCACCGCTATAGGAATCCATTTGAATGGTCCTTCATTCACCTGCACTTGCTCTTTTTCCAGCACAGTTATGAAACTCCTCAACATAGGCTCTAATCTTTTTGTTTCAGCCAGAGATGCGTCCAATAAATCTTCGCTTTTATGCTTGAGACAGTCTTCTATCGTCAGTTCTCTGAACATGATGAACCTCCTTCACCAGTAATATCTTCTTTTGCGCCTGATATAGCCGTAGATCATCCCCACTACGAAACCGCCTATGTGCGCCCAATAAGCTACCCCTGAGCCTGTTGGGCTGTCGAACAAGCCACTCAACACTTGAAAGAGAAACCAAAAAAACAAGTATGTGAATGCTGGTATGGCCACGAGGAACGGCATGAAGAAGTAGAAAGGTACGAGCGACACAATGCGTGAATATGGAAACAGCACGAAATAAGCTCCCATTACCGCAGATATCGCGCCGGAAGCACCGACCATTGGAACTTGCGAGCTCAGATTCAAAGAAAAATGTGTTAGACTTGCAATTACTCCAGACGAGAGATAGAAAATCAAAAACCTCATGTGTCCGAGCTCATCTTCAATGTTGTCTCCAAACAACCCCAGGAACCACATGTTTCCAATCAGGTGAGACCAACCACCATGGATGAACATGTGTGTCAAAAGCGTCGACCATTTGTTCGAATAAAGGTTCAGACCTGTACGAACCTGCCATATCACGGACCATCTGTTGGAAGTGAATCGCGCCGGTACTAGTCCAAAATTGTACAAAAACTCTATCAATTCTATCCTAGATAAGAACAATTGATAGATGAACACTGAAACATTGAGGCCAATCAATGTGTAGACAACATAAGGTTTCCTCCGGCTGGGTATCGTATCATACAGAGGAATCAAATCACCACTTCCTTCTTGTGTTTTCTTAATTCAAGATTGTATCACAAATCATCTTCAATAATTCCACCGCCGAGCACAAGATCCCCATCATAAAAGACGGCTATTTGCCCAGGTGTGACGGCAAAAATTGGATCGTTAGTTTTCACCTCGGCTCGAAAACCATCGTGCCATACACGACAGAAGATCTCAGGACTGTTTTTCCTGACCTTCACTTTGGCTTCGAACTCTTCTGGCAGATCTATCAGAAGATTGAGATTTTTCACGCTGAATCTATCGCGATAGACATCCTTCTCTTCGCCCACGATTACAGCATTTCTCTGCGCATCTAGCCGTACAACATACATCTTTTTACCGAGAGAAAGACCCATTTTGCGTTGACCAATCGTGTAATTTATGAGGCCCTTGTGCCGACCAATTTCTTTACCTTGAACGTCGTATATTGGACCAGGCTCAAAGGTCAAGCCGTGATCGAGAAAGAATCTTTCTTGATCTTCATCCGGGATGAAACACAAGTCCTGCGATTCTTGTTTAGAATGAACGTGGATTTGTGCCTTGGCTGCGATTTCTCTCACCTGCGGCTTCGTTTTATCTCCATTCGGAAAGATTATTTTCGAAAGCCTCTGCTTCTCGATCGAAGCGAGAAAGTAAGACTGATCTTTTTCTGAGTACAAAGCTCTGTACAATTTTCCATCGATGATCCTTGCATAATGGCCACTCGCCACCATGTCCATACCATCTTTCAGTATTTGATCCATGACAAAACCGAACTTCACAAGCTTGTTGCACAGATAACATGGATTCGGAGTTCTTCCATTTTTGTATTCATTGATGTAGTACTCTATGATGTTTGCACGGAAAAATTCCTCCACGTGCAGTATCTTGAAGGGGACTCCTAGCTGTTGAGCTATCAATTGAGCGTCGAAGCTGTCCAACGGTGAACAGCATACTTTATGTTTTATTTCTCTGGCGATATAGAATTCGTCTGGCATCGTTTTCATGTGGTAAGCAACCACGTCGTGACCAGATTCAAGGAGACTGTAGAGGGCAACCGCACTGTCTACACCTCCACTGAGAAGGACTCCCACCTTCATTCTTCCATTCCTCCTCCTTTCTTGATTCTATATCAAAGAATGATCTACATCTTTGACCTCTCTTTTCCTTGTTGTGATACAATAAATCTGAATGTTGCCTGTAAATTTTTATTATTAACTTATGGTTATGGAGGTGCGAGCATGTCCAAGGTGGTCACGTTCGGCGAAATCATGATGAGACTTGCCACACCGAATCTCCTGAGGTTCGTTCAAGCAAAGAGTTTCGATGTTACGTACGCGGGTGCAGAAGCAAATGTTGCTGTATCGATCGCCAATTTCGGTTTGAAATCTTCTTTCGTCACCAAGCTTCCCAACAACGATTTTGGGATCGCCGTTTTGAGGCATCTCAGGCAGTACGGTGTCGACACTTCACACATTTTGTTCGGTGAAGGCAGGCTCGGAGTGTATTTTCTTGAAACAGGTTATTCCCAAAGACCTTCCAAGGTCATCTACGATAGAGCCAACTCAGCGTTCGCACTGTCTAAGCCAGAGGAATACAATTGGGATGAGATTCTGAGAGACGCTGTCTGGTTTCATTTCACAGGAATAACACCAGCGCTTGGGGACAATCTCGTACAAGCTTGCTCTGATGCTCTGAAGAAAGCCAAAGAAAAAGGTATCACAGTTTCTTGTGATCTGAACTACAGAGCAAAACTGTGGAGCGAGCAGAAAGCCAGACAAGTCATGTCGGAACTGATGAAATACGTCGATGTACTGTTTGCGAACGAAGAGGACGCAGAAAAAGTCTTCGGTATAAAAGCAGACGAAAGCAACGTGGTGGAAGGAAAATTGAGCTTGAAAGGATACGAACAGGTGTGTCGCAAACTCAAGGAACAGTTTGGCTTCAAAAAGGTTGCCATCAGTCTGAGAGAGAGTATCGTTGCGAACTTGAACGGTTGGTCAGGCGTGCTACTCGATGGAGACAATTTTTACTCAGCAAGACAGTACACGGTACACATCGTCGATAGAGTCGGTGCAGGGGATTCTTTCTCAGCTGGGATCATTTACGGCTTTCTCACAGGTATGAAACCGCAAGAGGCTCTGGAATTCGCTGTTGCCGCTTCTTGTCTCAAACATACGATCGTCGGTGACTTCAACGAAGTCACCTTAGATGAGGTGAAAAAGCTCATGAAGGGTGAAGGAAGCGGTAGAGTTGTGAGGTGACATTTTGAATGGCTATCTATTCAGTGGAGAGAGCACTGAAAGTCCTAGAGTATGTTGTTTCCAAAAAGAGCGGGGTGAGGGTACGCGATATCGCACAATTTTTGAACCTCACAGCTCCTGCTGCATTCAAGCATCTGGAAACTTTGGTGAAATGTGGTTACATATTCAAAGACCCCTACACACACAGATACTTCGCGTCCTACAAAGTGGTCGAGCTGGGAAGTATAGTACTCAGAAACATGGAGGTTCGTGAGATTGCCCATCCTCTGCTCGTCGATTTAATGGAAAGGACAGGTATGACAGTTCATTTCGCGCTCAAAGATGGTTACGAAGGAGTTTATGTGGACAAAGTGGAGAGCGCCAAGACCATCCCTACCGTGTCTAGAATAGGTATGAGGATGAGGCTCTATTCGACCGGCTTTGGAAAGGCCATTTTGGCGTTCCTCAGCGAAGAAGAATTGGAAGAGTTCTTAAAGAATGTTCAGCTCAACAAGTGCACACCCAACACGATCACGGACACCGAGAGACTCAAACGAGAACTTGCTCTGGTGAGAGAAAAAGGTTATGCCGTCGACAACGAAGAAAACGAATACGGTGTGAAGTGCGTTGGAGCCCCGGTTTTTGATTATACTGGAAAGGTCGTTGGTGCCATAAGTGTCACTGCCGCAGCAGGATTGCTCAACGAAGAAACCATACCGAAGATAGCCCAAGAAGTTGTGTATACAGCAAAAGAAATTTCAAAAAAGCTTGGTGCTTAAAAGAGCAGCCCCAAGGGGGCTGCTTCTTATTTAGATTTCAATTTTTCTTCTATCGCTTGGTACATCTCCAGCATGACCTGCTTGTCCGTCAATATCCTTCTGTGACCCACTTCTGGAACTATCTTTACGTATCCACCGTAATGAGGTTCGGTCTTGTCGAGAAATTCTTTCAACGAATAGACAGCGTTTTCCAAGAAATAACTATCCCTTCCACCTGCAAGGATGTGGATCTTGCCTTTGAGTTTGCCAGCAAGTTTGGACCAATTTTCTTTCAGATACAGATAGATATCGAACCTTTTCCACTTTTCGGCGACCTTATGGTCTATTTCTCCAGTCACTTTGTCCCAGATCTTCAGCGGTAAGCCATCAACACCCTTAGGACTGAACACAGCTTGCCAACTATCCCACTGTCCACCGGAAGTTCCATGTGGTCCCATCACGTACTCCATCCAATTTTCCTGTCTTATTGTGAACACCGTATCGCCTTTCGCATCCCTCTTGCTCGGTCTTTCTACACGGTAGAAACCGTAGTCTTTGAAGTAAGCGTTTTTGTCCTCATAGATATTGACCACTTGGAATGATCTGAAGTCTACAGGATCTGGTATCTGCGACCAGCACCCTCCGAAGAAGTCCGGATAGAACACCTGCAAAGCCAATGACACCCATCCACCAGTGGAACCTCCGTCCAGTAACCTCGCCCACGGCTGTGGTATGGCTCTGAAGTGCTGTTCTATGTAGGGTATCAGCTCTTTCATCAGTGCGTCCGCATAAGGTCCATTGTTCTCCGAATTCATCCAGTAACAATCTCCGAATGGAGCCTCACTGTCCAGTTGAACATAGATGAACTTCGGTGTGTCCTCCTCGAACCACATCTTGTAGAAACTCGAGCCTTCTTTCATGAGATTGAGAACGCGAGTGTACCTTGTTCCAAAACCACCTATGTTGTACCTCACGGGATAGAAATCGCTCGTTTTGTGGTAATCTCGCGGTAGGATGATTCCCGCCCTCAAGTAGATGTCATCGCCCCAAAATTCACTCAGAATCTCACTTTTTATCTTTACGAATTTCACTAAATCTGTATCGGCAGGCAATTCTTCCTCAGGGATTTGGTTGCTCAACGAGAGTTTCACACTCGCTTTTTTGGGATCGACGTAACTGTAAACAACGTTGCTGTAAAGGTTTCCAGGGGCTTCCCAGAACTGAAAATACTTGTGAATTGTCACCACGGAACCATCGGATCTGTGAAAAGTCTTGTAGAAATCAAAGAGTGCTTGCACATAGTAAAATCCTGGAGCCAAGTCGGAAAGTTTTTCCACAGGATAACCTAGAGTGTCAGCATCGAGTGAGACTGTTCTATCACTATTGAGACCTTCGACACTCGTGGCGAAGAAAATGGACGGAGCATCACCCCATCCAAACTGAAACCTCGGTTCTTCCGTACCATCCTTAGTGAGGATCACGAACAATCTGCCAACGGTATCGAGCGGAACAGAATCTGGAAACTTCACGGTGAAAACATTACCCAAAACGGCGAGAGAGCAGAGAATCGCTAGAAAGAGAGCAAGTGCTTTTCTCATCGTCATCCCTCCCTTTGGTTTTCAACCAATATACACCAGAGGGAGGAATTTGTCAAGCCTTCTTGTCGAACTTCACTTTGTGATACCGTACTTCTTGATCTTGTAGCAAAGCGTTTTGTAATTCAAACCTAAGATGAAAGCAGTCTTCTTTCGATTCCAGTTACACTTTTCAAGGGCGTTCTTTATCGTTCGCTTCTCTATGCTTTCGACGATCCTTTTCACGTATTCTGGTAATTTCGTTTCTTCGCTGACTCTGGTTGAAACATAGTTCGCAAAGTAACTTATCACGTCGAGGTCTGCAGCGTACATGTGAACGACCTTGACGAGTTCCTCGGTGTTACCTGGCCAGTCGTATTTCAAGAAGAGGTTCATGATCTCTTCATTGGGAAATTTGATGGGTATGTATCTGTGCTTTTGATGTATGGAAGAGAGAATCCAATCAACCATGTACGGAATATCGTTCTTCCTCTCCCTCAAAGGAGGTATGTGAACATTGTGAAAACCCTCGACGGGACATTCACTCAACACAACCGTTTTTCTTCTACCGTTCAGGTTCACCTCGTACATGCCTTCCTCGAGTTGCACATACTTGCCAGCAGAAAAATATTCGAGATAGGCGAGCAACTGTACACCTCTTTCTGCAACCAGTGCGATCGCTTGAAAATCGTTGTCACGCAATTTCTGAAGTCTCCTCAGAACTTCGTGAGCAACAACGCCTTGAAGCTCGGCAAAACTGTACAATACTTCATGCTTCTTCTTCAATTCTTCAAGTTCATCCTTGGTTTCAAGATATTTGATGGCCATCAGTAAGCCATCCACTGAATTCACAAAGATAGTCATGGGACTGTCGAATTTTTTCGGTCCCATAACGACATCCCAGAATTCCTCTAATAACTTTTTCTCGTAACTTTTTTCGTCATAAACGTCGATGAGAAGTTTTTCTCTGCTCGACGAAAGTTCAATGTTACTCAAAACATGTGAAGGTAGAAGAACTTTTATCATGATTCACCCTCACTCACAGCACACGCCATTGCTATCGAGAGCAATTTGCTCTCCGCAGTGTCAGCCCTCGAAACGAGCACTACGGGAACCTTGGCACCGACCACAATACCGGCTATCCTTCCCGATGCGAAGTAGATCGCAGACTTGCCGAGGAAATTTCCAGAATGAATGTCTGGTACCACTAAGAGATCGGCACAACCTGCGACTGGGCTCTTGATACCCTTAACTTCAGCAGCCCTCAGATTCAAAGCGTTGTCCAAACCCAAAGGCCCATCGATCACGCAACCCTTTATCTCTCCGCGCTGGTTCATCTTCGCAATGATTGCAGCTTCCATAGTTTCCGGCATCGATGGTGTAACCGTCTCAACAGCACATATCAGAGCAACTTTCGGTGTTTTATAACCTAGTTTAATCAAAACGTCAACAGCGTTGTTGATCACTTTCACTTTTTCCTCGAGAGACGGTCTTATGACTATCCCACCATCCGTTATGAACACTACTTTATCCAGTGCTGGGACTTCAACTGCCGCAAGATGTGTTAAAAGACCGCTTCCTCTGAGTCCCCAATCTTTGTTCAATACAGCTTTCAAGAGAGTGGATGTTTTCACCAAACCTTTGAGCAAAATCCCTGCCTTCTTCGAGGAAACAAGCTTGACACCTTTTTCACAAGACTCTGCTTCGTCTCTACTGTCAACGAGTTCAAAGTCTCCCAAAGAATCTAGTTTTTTAATCTTCTCAAGATTTCCTACAAGAAAAGTTCGATCTATCAACCCTTCTTTTTTCGCCATAGAAGCTGCTTCAACTGCTTCTTCGTCCTCTGCACCCACAACGACTAGATTCTTTTTACCTTTCTCTTTCGCTTTTTCAATCAATTCACTCAGATACCTCATGGTCTCCAATCCTTCCCTGCCATTGCAACGTAGACGATCGCCATGATTGTGTTGAAGACGACAGGATATTCATTGTGAACGAATCTGATCGTTCGACCATCCAAACGTTCTATTCCCGGTATCAACTCAGCTAAATCTGCATAGACTGTGTCCTTCATTTCAATCATCAGCTCAACTGGACTGTCGAACTTATAGAGTGGAAGCTCATCTCTTGGAATCCCTGCTGCCTGACTCGCGGTGTTCCTTATACTCTCAAACAGTTGCTTCTTTGGTTTCATGACAGCAGCGTATCTACCAAGACCTGTCTTCGTGCCAACGAAAAGGTATTTTCCAACCAACTCTCCTTTCAATTCTTTTTCAAGTGCCTCATCGCCAACGATCATACAAACGGGCACTCCATGGTGAGCAGCGAAAGCTGCGTTTATCAAAGCTTCGTTCATCCTTTTTTTATTGATCCAGATGTTGTGTATCAGCGAACTTGAGTAGGTGTGATCCATGATACCATTCTTTGTACCAATCCCAGCGTGATAACCAAGAAAGATGACTCTATCGAAACTTCCATCCAATCCGCTCATCATGTAGTTTTTTCTGATAGGACCATGCACGAGACTGACCCTGTCGAATTCTTCACATATTTTATAGGGAATAGCTGTACCATCCCCATGAGAATCCGAGATCAACACGTGTTCGATTTTCACTCCAGATGAGAACAGGCCTTCAAGCAGTGGTTTCAAATGCTCGTACAAAACCTCAGAGGATTCTTTCTTACCAGTGTCAACTTCACTCCACGTGGCAATTCCTGCCAAGCCTTCCATATCAACAGAGATGTAAACTTTCATTCGTTTCCCTCCCCCTTACTCTCTACCTTCTCGAATCATACCACGAACAACGATTCAAGATGGTATCATTTGTATTGGTGATCGAGTTGATCTTCGTTGATCCAAATTGGACGATTCCAATATCACTCACTGGAAATGCTTGCTTTGTAAACTGTAGTCACTGTGGAGGACATTATCTAGCACACATGAAAACGCTGCAAGACTTGGACCGATTCGCAGCTAAAGGATACAAAAGTTTTCTTATAAGTGGTGGTTTGGAAAAGGACCTGCTAGTTCCTTTTATGAACTATTTGAGTTTGTTGAGGGATTTGAAAGGGCGGTACAAACTCGTCTACAATTTCCACGTTGGTTTCCCACAAAAACGCTTGGAGGAGATAGAAGATCTCGCGGACATCGTGAGCTTCGATTTTTTTACCGATCCTTCCGTCATGGAAGCTGTATACGGATTTTCCATCGATCCTTTTCACTTGCTTAAAGCTATCGAAACAACCAAAGTTCCGGCCATTCCACATATCACGATTGGAATATTCAAAGGACGCATCTCTCAAGAACATCAAGCTTTGGAGTTACTCTCACAACGATTCAACAGCATCGTTTTGAACGTGTTCGTCCCTACCCCAGCTACGAAATTCGCTGGATTTCCCCCACCGAACCTCGCCGAAGTGAGGGAGATATTCGAACACGCACGTGAGAAATTCAAATTCATCGCCTTAGGTTGCATGCAACCCAAAGGTCAATACAGACGACTACTTCAACAAGTCGTGAAACCTTTTGTAGATGTCATTGTGAAACCCCTGAGCAAGGTTGAAGTGAACTTCAAAGGCTGCTGTGCGTTTCTACTTTCGAAAATTTCAAAATCGGAGGTGGTGACGAATGTACGATAAAGATCAGCTCAAACGTATCAACGAAGCCTTTGAATTGTGGCAAAACCAAGTGGAAAACGATTTGAAAAAGTTACCCGAAAGGAAAGAAAAGTTCTTGTCAAGCTCGGGTTATGAACTTAAAAGGTGTTACACACCCCTCGACGTATCAGATTTGGATTATTTGAATGATCTGGGACTACCTGGTGAATATCCATACACCCGCGGTGTTCAGAGAACGATGTACAGAGGTAGATTTTGGACCATGAGGCAATACGCCGGATTCGGTACAGCGGAAGAAACCAACAAGCGTTTTAAATATCTACTCCAACAGGGCCAGACAGGCCTCTCCGTGGCGTTCGATCTTCCAACGCAAATCGGTTATGATTCAGACCATCCACTCGCAGAAGGTGAAGTGGGGCGCGTTGGAGTTGCAGTGGATTCTCTAAAAGATATAGAAATCCTTTTCGATGGTATTCCTTTGAAAGACGTCAGCACATCGATGACCATAAACTCCACTGCGGTAATCCTGTTGAGCATGTACGCTGTGGCGGCACAAAAGCAGGGAGCAAAACTGGATGAACTGAGAGGCACGATACAGAACGATATACTGAAAGAATACATCGCCAGAGGTACATACATATTCCCTCCAGAACCTTCGATGAAAATCGTCACTGATATATTCGAATTCTGTTCGAAATACATGCCGAAGTGGAACACGATAAGCATCAGTGGTTATCACATCAGAGAAGCCGGTGCAAACGCGGTGCAAGAACTTGCTTTTACCTTCGCCGATGCGATCGCTTACGTCGAGGCAGCCATGAAGTCTGGGCTAGATCCAAACGTGTTTGGAAGACAACTCTCTTTCTTCTTCGCTGCTCACAACAACTTTCTGGAAGAAATCGCCAAATTCAGAGCGGCCAGAAGAATCTGGGCGAAGATCATGAAAGAACGGTTCAAAGTCACCAACCAAGAGGCATTGAGATTGAGATTCCACACCCAAACAGCTGGTTCCACACTCACAGCGCAGCAGCCGTTGAACAACATCGTTCGTGTGGCGATACAAGCGCTCGCCGCCGTACTGGGTGGCACTCAGTCACTGCATACCAATTCTTACGATGAAGCTCTTGGTCTACCGACAGAACAATCTGTTCAGGTAGCCCTCAGAACCCAGCAAATTATCGCGTACGAGTCGGGAGTGGCAGACACGATCGATCCATTGGCTGGATCCTTCGCGATCGAAGCTCTGACGAACCAAATAGAAGAGCGAGTTTGGGAGTATCTTGAAAAGATCGATTCACTGGGCGGCATGGTCCGAGCGATAGAGCTCGGTTACGTGCAGAAAGAAATACACAAAAGTGCCTATGAGCAACAACTTGCTGTGGAGAAAGGTGAACAAATCGTAGTCGGTGTGAACGCTTTTCAAACTAGTGAAGAAAAACCCGTAGAGAACATTTTGAAGGTTGATCCTGAGCTTGAAGAGAAGCAGAAAGAAGCCCTCAGGCAGCTGCGAAAGCAAAGAGACAACACCGCCGTTCGTGGCGCCCTGAGTGAACTGAAGAAGGCTGCTCAGGAAGGTAAGAATATAGTTCCCTATGTGCTTGAAGCTGTGAAATGCTATGCGACTCTGGGTGAGATAACGGACGTGCTGAGAGAAGTGTACGGTGAATACACCGAAAGTACGTTGATTTGATGGGGGTGAATGAAATGAAAAAATACAGAATATTGATCGCAAAACCTGGCTTGGATGGACACGATCGCGGAGCAAAGGTGGTTGCACACGCCCTGCGGGACGCAGGTTTCGAGGTGATATACACTGGCCTCAGGCAAACGCCCGAACAGATTGTGAGAACAGCTATTCAAGAAGATGTTCATCTGATAGGTCTCTCCATCCTTTCTGGTGCGCATCTCCAACTTTCAAAAAAAATCATTGAGCTCATGAAGAAAGAAGGAATAGGTGATATACCTGTGTTCGTTGGAGGCATCATTCCACCTGACGACGTTCCAAGGTTGCTCGAAATAGGTGTAACTAGGGTCTTTGGCCCTGGAACACCCCTCTCGAAGATCGTTCAGGAAGTGAGGAATGTACTGGAAGGAGTGACGAGCGCGAGTGGATCATAAACACATAGCCAAGTTGATAACACGCATAGAGAACGAGCCAGAAAAAGCAAGGGAAATCTTGAAAAATTTACCTAAGCGTGTTGTACCGGTGATTGGATTCACGGGCAGCCCAGGTGTTGGTAAGAGCACGTTACTCGATCAAATCATCGGTAAGATCAGGTCTAAGGGAAAAACGGTGGCCGTCGTCGCGGTTGATCCCTCCAGCCCGTTCACACAGGGTGCCTTTCTGGCTGACAGAGTCAGGATGAAGAGACACTATCTCGATGAAGGTGTGTTCATCAGGAGCATGGCCTCCCGAGGAGCCCTGGGCGGACTGAACGAGAGCATATATGACGTTGTGGAACTGCTGGAATCGAGCGGATTCGATTTCGTGCTGATCGAAACTGTGGGTGTGGGGCAAGCTGAGGTGGAAGTTCGTTACGTTTCAGACGTGGTCGTGTTGGTGCTTTCACCCGGTTACGGGGATGAAATGCAGCTGCTGAAAGCTGGTGTCATGGAGATCGCGGACATATACGCTGTGAACAAATCCGATCTGATCGGGACCGATTCTTTATGCGAACAGCTGTCGAACTTTCTGGCTCTCACGGGTAAGGACGCCTCGTGTATCGTTAGAACCAGCGCTTTGAATGGCAGTGGTGTCGATGAGTTGATGGATAAAATAGAAATGACGTGGAAAAACCTTATAGAAACGGAAAAACTCCGGCAGATCAGAAAGCAGAGAATCAAACATCACGCAGAGAATCTAGCTAGAAGGATCGTACAAAAACATTTTTCAACTTTGGAAATACAAAGCCCGTACGAAGAGGTTGAAAGCATTCTGAAGATTCTGTGCGAAAGAATAAGAACTGGTCAGGGGGGAGGGACTTGAACCCTCGACCTCCGGACCCCGATTCCGGCGTTCTTGCCAACTGAACTACCCCCTGAACCAATAAAAATCATACCACACGAGCGTGATCCTGACAACTACAATGAGAAGCTTGCAAAGGCTCCACTCCGTGGTATAATGGAAGTTGCGGGGCGTGGCGCAGGTTGGCTAGCGCGCTTGCATGGGGCGCAAGAGGTCGCTGGTTCAAGTCCAGTCGCCCCGACCAGGCGGCGAAAGCCGCCTTTTTAGTAAAAAAGGCACTTGACCTATCTGAGAAGTTGTTGTAAGATAACTTTGGTCGCCCCCATCGTCTAGCGGCCTAGGACACTGGCCTTTCAAGCCAGAAGCAGGGGTTCGAATCCCCTTGGGGGCGCCAGATGAAATCCCACCTGTACGGTACACAGAATATCGATTATATCTGACCCCTTTGTGATACTCTCCTAAAGTTTTATAGCCCTCCAAAGTTGGAATCAGAATTTAGATGACTGTTCGGTTCAAAAATAGAACCGAGAATAGAACCGAGAATGGAACCGAAGATCGAACCAGGGACGGGCTGAAATTGAGCTGAAAGGCCATCTGAACGGCAATTCAAGCATTTTAATAGTGGTCCAAAAATCG
The DNA here is from genome assembly GCA_025060105.1 of Pseudothermotoga sp. Classification (NCBI taxonomy): domain Bacteria; kingdom Thermotogati; phylum Thermotogota; class Thermotogae; order Thermotogales; family Thermotogaceae; genus Pseudothermotoga; species Pseudothermotoga sp. Next base: position 15,795 of record JANXCS010000013.1, read on the forward strand.
AACCATCGGTAAGAAAGAAAAGAGAAAAGTTTTCCTTTGCAATCTTTTCAAAAGAGAAAAGAAAGAATTATATATAAATAAAGCTTTAATTCCCCTTACGGGGAATTACAGACAAAAGTACAAGATACCCCCTAAAAGTTGAAAGATAGTCAAAAACTTGAAGGAAATTCCCATCTCAGCTTGGATTCGAAGTTTCCCCTTGGAAAAAGGCTAAAAGAGCACCGTTCCTCTTAGCGTGATACATGGCCACGTCCGCAGCCCTGATCAGTTGATCCAGTTCCTCCCCATCCTTCGGATAAAAAGCTATCCCAACATTACCACTTATCTCGATCTGCTCTCCTCCACTCAACTCTATCGGCTCTTCTATCAGCCTTATCAGCCTCTCTGCAAGATTCTTCGCACATTCTTCGTCACAGTCGTACACCAACAGCACAAATTCGTCCCCTCCAAACCTCGACAAAAGATCAACTTGCCTCACGTTCCTCTCCAACCTGCCACCTATCACCCTCAATACCTCATCCCCAAAATCGTGACCAAACGTGTCGTTCACTCGCTTGAACTTCGAAAGATCCAAAAACATCACCGCCACCTTCTTGTTCTGCCTCCTCGCTAATGAAAGAATCTTCTCCCCGTACTCCTCAAACATCCTCCTGTTCGCAAGACCTGTCAACGGATCGTGACTGGAAAGATACTCCATCATCCTCTGTTGCTCTTCTATCTTCTCCTCAAGTTTGGCTTTGGTGAACAAAATACCAAGAT
>JANXCS010000014.1 GCA_025060105.1 Pseudothermotoga sp.
TAGAAGCGATTGAAAAGTTGTTTTAAAACCAATCAGCAGGAAAGGAACAGATACCAAAAACCATATCTCAGCAGGACTCGGTTCAACAAATACAAATCCAGATAAAAATACGTAAACCACAAGAAAGATCATGTGAATTTTATCGGATGTACTAATTCTTTTTGTCAATTCAACCGGAACAACCTGGTCGCTCATTTTCTTCTTCACCTCTGAATAAGCTTATATGGCTATCGACAAAATCTTTGTATGGAAAGGTTGAATAATAGAACTTGGATTTGGGTTCATTCAACGCATCAAGAACCAACTCGCTAAGCTTTCCATTGTCTTGGGAGATCAGGCTAGTCAATTCTCTCACACAACCTACGTCTGTGCTCACCACAGGAATTCCAAGATTTTGCGCTTCTATCACCACGAGTGGCATACCTTCCGCGTCGGATGTGAGCAAAAGTACATCAAAATCAGCCATCAGTTCAATGGCATCCTTCCTGAATGGAAGAAAATGAATGTACTTTGCTTCTTGAGGATGACGTTTCAACCATTCTTCGACTTTTTTCCCGTATGTGTCTTCAACGACACTACCTCCTATCCACACAAATACTACATCTCTTCTTTCCTTAAGCGTAGCTTTCGCCACTTCAAGAAATCTCAAAGGATTTTTTGGAGGATCTAACCGAGCGACGTTACCAATTATTTTGATATCCCTCGATAAATTGAGCTCTTTTCTGAGCTTTCCTTTTTGAACATTTCCGATCGGCACTATAGCGTTGGGAATAATGACGTACTGACTTTCTTTGCCAATCTTCCAAGCCTTCGCTTTTTCCATATCGCGCTCGCACAGTAAAACTATCTTGTTGCAGAACTTTGCAGCGAATCTTTCAGCAAAAATGAATAGTTTTCTTTTAAATCCTTGATATTGTTCTATAGACCACCAACCGTGCACGGTGTAGATGATGTTTTTCACCTTGCAAAGCTTTGCAGCGATCCTGCCTAAAAATCCTGCCTTCGAAGAATGCAAGTGAACCACGTCGTATTTACCTTGCTTTATCAATCTTTTTATTTGAAGGAACGCTTTGAAATCTCTGATCGGTGATATCTCTCGCACTAGATCATCGATTATGTGCACTTTCACCCCGATTTCCTCAAGCTCTGATATCAACGCACCGTTTTCTTTTCCACAGGCAACTTCAATGTCGAACTGTTCTGGATAATATTTCTTGATACCGTAAGCTATTGAGTAAAGAACTTTTTGCCCACCAGCCCAGTCGGAGCGTGTAATTATTTGCAAAATTTTCAGCTTCACCTTGCCCACCTTCTTCAAACAGCGACCTTTACAGTTTGAAGAATCATTTTCCTAAATGTCGATCGACGAAAAACTTGCTTGGAAGCGTTTGCGACGAGCAAAGCAAACAACATTTTGGCGAGTCGTTCGTTCAAATTTTGATGTTCTTTTTCATAGAAGCTGGGCATGACAGTACAATCGGCGGGGATTAAAAAAACAATCATGGATCTTGCCAAAAATCGGTTCGAAAGCCAAAACGGTTCTGAATTTGACAAAAACAGATGTACCGTTGAACTCAGAAAAGTACACCCCCGATCTTTTCGTTTCGTTCGCATCGAGTATCAGTTTTTTGTGTCTGGTCGATTCTTTGTGAAATTGTTTTGTTCCAATACGATATGGCTTTGATATTCCCCTCATTAAATTATAACACCTTGTGAGGCATGAAGGTGCCGATGCTTCCTTTTTGACTTTTCATCGTGGTTTTTCGACAAAAAAATCAAGCTTTCAAAAAGCTTTCGATATCGTAAAATAATCTCACGAAGGTGAAAATCATTCGATTGGTCGAATCGATCGTCAAATTTCTTCTCAAATCGATCTGCTGGTTCATCTATCCTATGGACAAAAGGCTCATAACTTTCATCGTCACAGCTGAACATTCTGGTTGCAATGTCTCACCGATCCTCGAGCAAGCAGAAAAGTTGAGCTTTTACAAGATAAAAACGTTCAAAAGCGAAATTTCACTTCCAAACACCGTTTGGAAGAAACTTTCTTATGCTTGGAACTATTATAAGCTCCTTGCAAAGAGCAGATTGATCGTAACGACGCACGGTCTTAAAAAGTTGCGTGCTCGAACGATTCATCTAGAACTGTGGCATGGTTTTGCAACCAAGAAAGCTGGTTTGCTGGATAGGAGAGAAAAAAGTTTTGAATGCAAGCCAGATGTGGTTTGCTGTTATTCCAATTTCGATGCCGTGCTCAAAAATGCGCGTTGGGGATTGACGATCGATGAGTACGTGGTGTGCGGTGCTCCGAGGAACGATTATCTCTTCATTGAGAACGGCCATGAAAATCTTGAAAAGTTGTTCAAAATGAGATTGACAGGTGAAAGGAAGATACTGTTCGCTCCGACGTTCAGGGTGGGCTATAGAAACTTTGTGGAGGGAAAGAGAACTTTTGATAACATCTTCGATTTTGAAGATTTCGATGTGGAAAGATTTTGCACCTTTCTCAGGGACAATCGAATTTTTCTGTTTGTAAAACTGCACCCTTTTGAGGAAAGATTCTTCAGAGAGAAGGTCAAAGCGTTCGAGACGGACCGTATCAAGCTCATCGATACTCAACTGCTTCAGAAAGAAAAGATGGATCTGTACAAACTGCTCAACGCGTTCGATCTTTTGATCAGCGATTATTCTTCGTTGTATTTTGATTGGCTTCTTTTGAACAGGCCTGTCATCTTCACACCCACAGACATCGAAGAATATTGGAACGGACGTGGCGGTTGGTTGCTTGAGCCGTACGATTTTTGGGCCGCTGGACCGAAGTGTACAGATCAAGAAAGTCTCGAAAGAGAGATTTTGAAAAGCCTTGAAGATCTAAATTACTACAGAGAAAGAAGAGAAACGATTAGAGACATCGTTCATCGTTACAGAGACGCCCGTTCCACGGAGCGTGTCATCCAACTGATCAAAAAGCTCATGGAGGAGGGAAAACCATGAAGAAAGTTTTAGCCTACGGAAGTTTCGACATGTTCCACATAGGGCATTTGAACTTTTTACAGAGGGCCAAAAGTTTTGGAGACTATCTGATCGTGGGCGTCACCAGTGACGAATTCAACCGAGAGAAAGGTAAAGTCACATTTTTCACCTACGAAGAGCGTGCGAAGGTGGTGGAGAACATAAAATGCGTCGATGAAATTTTCAAAGCCAACGGTTGGGAAGAAAAGTTGAAAGATGTAGAAAGGTACAAACCAGACGTGGTGATCGCCGGTGAGGAATGGAAGCAGAGGTATGAACCTTTGAAGAAATATTGCGAAGTGGTGTTTCTATCCAGATACGAAGGTGTGAGCAGTGCTATGGCCAGAAATTTTCTCTACAAGCTGGATGAACTGATGTATCTGTTGAAAAACTTTTCTGATTCAGAAAAAGAAAGGTTCGTCGATTTGATAGAACACAAGCTGAGGCAGAACTTGGGAAAATGAAGCGAGTTTAACTTGCTCTGCACGGTGAAGGTGTGTTTTTAACAAAATTGGTGAATATAGTAGAATGTTTATCGGTTGGGTGTGTTTTTGTTGAGCCGTTCCAGATGAGGCAGAAAGGTTCTATCGCACATGAAACAGCTCACGGAGAAAGATTATCGGTGGAACTTCATCGTCAATTGTTTGGATAACGCTTTCTTCAGCGTCGGAATGACCCTTGGTTCTGTTTTCACACTCTTTCCAGTTTTCGCCAAGAACCTTGGAGCATCGAACGTCGAGCTGGGGCTCATTTCAGCCATAACGAACCTAGGTTGGGGTATACCTGCCATCTGGGGTGCAAAGTACGCCGAAAGGTCGGCCAAGAAGTTGAACTTGGTCCTCAAAGTGACCATGGCGGAAAGAATCCCGTACCTTTTCGTGGCGCTCATCAGTTTCTATTTGGCCAAATCTTTTCCAAAGCTTTCGCTCTATCTCTCCATGGCGATGATGGCGATCGCCGTGTTTTCGATGGGTTTTCTTGGACCACCTTGGATGAGCATGATAGAGAAAGTGATCGATTCGAGAAAGAGGGGAACTTATTTCGCCACGGGAAGTGGACTCGGTGCGATACTGGGTATAGGTGGTTCGTTGATCGCGAAGAACTTGCTTGCGAGCAATCCTTTCCCAAAAAATTTCGGCTATGTGTTCTTCACAGCCTTCATCTTTTTCATCGTATCTTTCTTCTTCCTATCGCTCACAAGAGAAGTTCCAGATGCCCACACTCACGACGATGAACCTGTGATCAACTATATAAAGAACATAAAACACGTCTTTGAAGATGGAAATTTCAGAAACTTTCTGATGGAAAGAATCATCACCAGTTTCATGTTCGGTTCAAGCGGGTTCATAACGGTGTATCTTTTAAAGAAACTCTCACTTTCAGACGACGTGGCGGCCATCTTCACTGCGATCGTTCTCACATCCCAAGGCCTTTCATCTTTTCTGTTCGGTCCACTCGGCGATAGGAAAGGTCACAAGCTGAACCTGCTGGTGAGCAAGATCTTTTATGTGTCGGCGATCTTAACGGCCCTGCTCTGTAAGCACGTTGGTCAAGCCTACATCGTCTTTGCACTCATAGGTATCGTCAACACGACGAACAATGTGGGTAGCATGACCATAACGCTGGATTTCACCTCTGGAAAGAGAAAAGAACTGTACATGGGCTCGTTGTACTTTTCGATAGCACCGTTCTCTTTCGTAGCACCGCTCATCTGTGGAAAGCTGGCCGACGCTTTCGGTTATGCTCCACCGATGCTCCTGACCAGCTTGATCGGTTTGTTCAACCTCTTCTACGTTGCAAAGTTCATAACAGATCCGAGGGCTTTCAAAAAACAGACCGAAAATCGATGATCATTCGTTGTTCGTTTTATCTAGCTTGTACAAGCAAAATCGAAAATCATCCAAGAAGTCTTTTCAGGGTGCGTGAAAGGATCGTTTCTGCACTCTTCGGTTTGAAGACAAGAACGGCACCTGCGTAGACGAGTGCACCGAGTGTGACTGAAGCTATATAACCTAGATTGCTCCGAGCCAGAGGCTTCAAAGCCATCACAAACAGGCCCATCACCGTGGTTGCGAGCACGATTTTGATCAAATTTTTCAAAAGTGTTCTGCCACCGATACCTCCCATCCTTCGGCGGAGTATTTCGATCAAGACTGTGAACATGAACGCAGAGCTGATGGAAGTGGCCAAAGCCAAACCTCTGTGAGCCATGGTACGGACCAAAACGGCGTTGAGAACTATGTTCAAAACAAGACCCATGATACCAATCCTCACAGGTGTTTTGGTATCTTGAAATGAATAAAAGACTCTTGCCGTCAGATCGAGCGAGGTTCTGAAGAAAAGTCCAAGTGCATAGAAAAAAAGCGCCTGAGCTGTGAGAGAAGTTGCTTGAGCGGTGAAAGCGCCTCTTTCGAACAAGAAACGTACAGTTTCTCTCGCCAAGATCAAAAGACCCGCCGTGCAAGGTAACATGAAGAGCCAGAGAGTTTCAAGGGAGCGAGAGAAAAGATTTCTGAACTCTTCGATCTTTCCATGTGCAAACTGTGAAGCGGTGACGGGATAGATGGCTTGCGATATGGCCAAAACGAACAATCCTATGGGGATTTCCTTTATTCGAACGGCGAAGTTCATGGCGGAGATCGTTCCTTCAGGTAGAAGTGAAGCAAAGATTCTATCGACGATCAAATTGAGATATCCAACACCCGTTCCGATGAAGATGGGAACCATCAACCTCCAAACTTTCTTGAGCATGGGATGTGAGAAAGAAAACCCTATGCCCCATCCAGACCAAGTTTTTCTAGCGATGAGAAAAAGAATCATAACTTGCACGATGATCCCCATCGTGTTTCCAAGCCCAAGACCGATCAGTGGAAAATCTTTCGCCAAGACCATGAACAGGATCAAACATACGTTGTAGGAAAGACCTGCCAGCGCCGGGATGGTGAACAAACGATAGGAATTGAATATGCCAGTCAAAAGGCCGAGCATGCCTAAAAAAACGATCGAAGGTAACATGACGTTGCTCATGGAGAGTGCCAATCTTAAACGTTCCTCTGCAAAGCCAGGTGCGATCGCTTTTATGAAAAACGGTGCCACGGCATAGCTTATAGAAAGCATCGTAAAAAGATACACCAGTGAAACACCAAATACAGACCTTGCTCCTTCCCAAGCGGTTTCTTCACCTTCTTTTTCTTTTTTCTCTATGAATACAGGAATAAAAACGGTCGTTAAGGCTCCACCGATCAATCCTGCGATCGTCGTGGGAAGCACGTTCGCCACCAAGAAGCTATCAACGATCGCTTTGGCACCGAAAAAATAAGCAATGAGAATTTCCCGCAAAAAACCAAGAATGCGGCTCGAAAAGTTGACGACTAATATGATGAAACTCGCCTTTGCGATGCTTTCTGCCTGTTTGTTCACAAAACAGATTATAAATCAAACGCTTAAAAAGAAAAGCTCTCGTATGCTATATTTTTAATGTCCAAAGTGTTGTGTGCGCAAGCGAAGGAGAGGAAAACTTATGAATGTGATGGACAAACTTGCTTGGCGAGCAAGGTACGTACTTTCCGGCTTGAAACACTATCCTCGTTCATTTCTAGACAAAGACTTTTGGAGCGTGGTGTTTTCAACTTTCGAAAGATACAAACGTTTATCGTTTTCACTTCAATTTCTTTTAAAACCGTTGGTCGATAAACTGTTGAAGCATTTTTTCTCTTTAGCTGGTTTTTTTGAACTTCCCATCGATTATTATGGTCAGCGATTCACATTGAAAATATTTTCTAACAGCGAAGATACACATTTTGAAGTGACAGGTTTGCTCATTGATTTTGTTTTTCCATATTTTGAATCTGATTCGAAAAAGCTCATTCAAGCTGAGCTGGATGAAATTTTGGCTCATTCTTTTCCAGGTATGGCTTGGGAATTTCCAGGTTCTGAATTTTTCAACTCACAAACGCAAAGTTCGAATCGAAAAGGTTTTGTGAATGTTTCGCGTGAATTTTTTGGCTTGTACTTTTATCCTAAAATAAAAAGACAATTTTGGTTGAACGAAGGAAGATACGACAATGAGCAAAGTAAGATCAATCGTGGCGATGTTGTTTTCGATCTGGGAGCACACGTGGGTATATTCACATGTTTGGCAGGCTTGATCGTTGGAGATGAAGGGAAAGTCTATGCCTTTGAGCCGTTGAAAGAGTATGCTGAAATATTGAAGAAAAATGTTGAATTGAACAGATTGAACAATGTAACGATCGTTCAGAAAGCCGTTGGAGATCAAGAAAGATCGGCGAGCATGAAAGGAATTTCTGTTACGGAAGAAGAAGGCGAAATACCACTCATCACGCTAGATCGTTTCGTTCAAGAAAACAGCATCGATAGAATAGATTTTTTAAAAATGGATGTGGAAGGCTATGAAAGGAAAGTTCTTCTTGGAGGTATGAATTCTTTAAAGAAGTTCAAACCAAAGATGGGAATTTGTATATACCATTTACCAGACGATCCAGCTGTGATCAGAGAGCTGGTTTTGAAGATAAATCCAAATTATCGTGTTGAATACAACGAAACTGGCAAAAAATTCATCGTTTATTGAAGCAAAACCCCCTCGAGCGAGGGGGTTAAAAACCATCTATGCACTTTTCCAACCATTCCTCTTCCAAAGACAAGACTTTGATTTTGCTGTTTCTATCTTTGACGAACGTGAAGGGATATCCATTGTGCTTCGGAGCGTTCTCTCCACCGAAGAGCATGTTCAACAACTTTTTTCGAACATACCAAAGCACATAGTTTCTTTTCTCCATTTCACCTTCCCTGTGATTCTCCAAAGCTAAGAGCAAAAGATAATAACCTGTTTGGACCAAATCTTCCTTTGAAAGTATGAACCTTCTGTATCTATTCCACAGCCAACCACAGAGCCTTTCGACCTCTTCTGAGTAATCTTTCCAACCTTCGTACCTCACGCCGCCTTCTTCCATAGCGTGTCGTTCAACAGTTTCACGACGTTGTCTATCATCACATCCAAAACGTACTCGAGCACGGCTTCAGGTATTGGAAGCTTTACGTTGAAATCTTTCAAAAAGCTGTACACCAGTTGCTTCACTTCTTGCTTTTTCTTTGCTCCGTCCTTTGGCCTTTCCACGATGCACACGCCCAGCACGATGAGTCTTCCGATGATGTTGAACAACTCTAGAACGTTCATACAAGCACCTCCTCGAAAATGGCCCCCCGAAGGGGGCCAACGATCAAAGCAGGTTGAAAAATTCGTTCGTGTTGGTCTGTACGATCGCAGCCCTGTCCTTCACGTACCCTGTTGGCACCGCACCCAAGCTGATCAACATGTCCATGGCTTGAGAAAGCTGTTGTGAAGTCAAATTCGTTTTCGGATTTGGCACGACGATCCTTCGTCTCTTGCCGTCCGCTTGGTTCACAAAGTCAAGAAAGAGTCTTTTCATTCGCTACACCTCCTCAGATCACCTGTGCGACGCTGATCAGATAAGCTTCCTGAACCGAATAGTCGCTCAGTGTACCGATCAGCTCGGCGATCTGCTGTGCTTGAACTGGTCCGACGGAGTCTTCGACGCTGTAGGTGGAACGTCTCAGAACGGGCCTGCCAGATTCATCCACTTCGTGCGTGTTGAAAACGATCCTGATCTGTTTCATCCCAGCACCTCCTCACACGTTTTGGAAGGAGCGCTCCCCGAAGTTATAGATACGAACGTGCGGTTGAACGGAGTGAAACGATATAGATACAATTGTATACAAACAGGTCAACGTCCAGAAGTGTCCTTCATCCTGGTAGAGCCTGCCTCGGTTCGTCTGAGCCTGAATTGAGCTTTCTAGCCAGCTTCGAGATGATCTTTTCCAGTTCTTCGTTGTTCATCAGCTCCAGTTGTCTTTGTCTGTTTTTGAAAGAATCGTATATGCGCATGAATTGCGCCCTGATTATGCTTTTGTTCTCCTCGGTCATATCGCACAGAGACTGCCAACCTATCGCGTTCTTCGCCGCTTCCAACTTCCAATCTTGGTACTTTGGCTCTCTGTAAGAGCCAAACTTTCTTACATCGTTGATGACGATCAACCAAGCTTCCTCACTGCTCAATTCGTCTTCCCTGCCGTACTCGAGCGCCTTTTCCCGTATATCTGCGATCGTCGGGGCAAATTTTTGAGTTTTGATGATCGCTTCGACTGCGTATTTGAACTGTTCGTTTGAAAGATCTGAAAGCATCCTGTACCACTGTTCGCTGAGCACTTCATCGCTCGCAATCTTTTCGAGCCTCTCATACACACTCGCCAGCGTCGCCATACCGAGTGCGAACATCCTCTTATCCATCCTCGCCAACCCCTTCGGCCCAGATGTCTTTCAAGCTCGATTTCTGCAAGAACTTTTTCAGGCCAGTCAGGTTCTCTTCGGCCCAGTTTTTCGGTTTGTTTTTCCTTTTGACTCTGTGTCCGAACACACCTTTGAGCAGAAGTTGGGCTAAGTATGGAAAACCGCTCTGAACGAGTTTGTGAAGTTGAGACACCGACGTGGAAGCGATGGCCTGTTTGATCTGCGCAGGATAACACACCTTCAAAACGTTTCGAAGCTCGTCCAGCCAACCTTCCTCCCACGGTCCCACCATCAATTCCCAAGTGCTGATGATCTGTTTTTCATACTCGTTCAGTTTCAACCTCCACTCTGGTACTATCTCAGCCGAAGGCTGTGATACACCGTTAGGTGTATCAAAAGTGTGAGTATTTTCTTGATTCTTTTCTTTTTCTTCTTTCTCTTCTTTCTTTTGGTCCTTTTCTTTCTTCTCTTTCTTAAAAGCATTCATAAGTTCAGCGGAAGCATCTGCGTTTGAAATTGTAGTATTCATGCTTGTTGTTGCTTCATCGCTTTGCTTTTCAGTTCCATCCGTGGTTCTATCCTCGGTTCCATTCGTGGTTCTATCCGTGGTTCTATTCTCGGTTCCATTTTGGAACCACGGGTGAGTGAACCAAAAAACACCGCGTCCATTGTCTTTGTGGTAAGTTATGAGGCCCCTGGATTTTAAATCGGAGATCGCCCTTGCGAGCGTACCTTTACCGAATCCAAGGACCCCCTGCAGGTAACCCCACGAGAGCTTGAACGGCCCTTTCCACGAACGTTTTTCTGCTTCGTATAGAAGTCTGAAGTACAGCACCATCGCGCAGTGGTTGAAAGGTGCCCGTTCGTGCTCCAACCAGAAGTTCCCCGCCAGCTGAAAAAAGTTCATCGTGTTCACCCACCTTGCGGTCTGTCAAGAACATCTCGCTCGATTTGGTCTGGAATTTCTGACTGTTCAACAACGATCTCTTCCTTGGCGATCAAGCCAGATATGTTGAACTGCCTCCTCAGAGCCGCCACTTCAGCCACCTTCTGGATCATGGCAGATGGATACTGTCGCCAAGTGGGAGTATTTTGGAAATACTCATAAAAGTCCACGAACACGATCACTGGAGGTCTTTTTTTGTGCCTCACCATGGCCCAAGCACCGAGGATCGCACCGCGTTTTGCACCGAATTTGTGCTTCACCTCGGATTTGGAAGCGTCGATCTCGAATTCATCGCCTTCCTTCACCACCGCAGAGATGATCCCATCGAAGTTCTCATCCTGCATGGCGATCTTGAGATAACCGTCCCTGGTGGTGATGAAGTTGATCTTGTCGTTCTGCTTGGTCATGACGATCTCTCTGGTGAACGGATCGAGCTTGTACTTCTCGCAGACCATCACGAACAGCTTCAGTTCCTCTTCGGTGACGTTCTGTGGAACAACGGCCTTCAAAATGCCAAGTTCGTACTCCGACACGACCACACTCCTCCCTTCAAAGCGAATAGGAAATTCACTTGCCAAAGACCTCGACCTGAACCGACCAAGAAAACCTAAGACGACAAAAGTTTACCATGATGATTGTTGATTTGTCAAGAGATAATTTAAAATAATCATGACGAATAATCAGTTGAAGGGAAGGTGCAGTTTGTGAGAGAATACCTTTCGGAGGGATTGGTCATGGACTATGTGAGCATAGGGGAAAGGATCAGACTGGCGCGTAACCGCTTGGGCTTGACCCAAGCCGATCTGGCGAAGAAGGTGGGGGTGGATCCCTCCACGATCGCCTACTACGAATCTGGTAGAAGGCAGATAAGCTTGGAGATGTTGCAGAAGATAGCCAACGCTTTGGGTGTGGAGCTGGATTATTTCCTGAAAGAGCATGAAGTCACCGCTGTGGAACTACCACCCGTGCGCAAGTTCATACCCCTGTACGATGTGAACGTAAGGGCTGGAAATGGAGGCTTTCCAGACTCTTTAGAGCCTCTGAGGCTTTTACCAGTTGAAACTGTGGATGCAGACTGTGCCTTCGTGGTGCATGGACGAAGCATGGAACCAGAGATAAACGATGGAGACATCGTGTTGGTGAGACGAGTCTATCCACAAGATGTGCTGGACGGAGAGATCGTCGTGAGCATGTATGAAAATCAATTTCTGGTGAAACGCTTATACAGAGACGATGGAAAGATCGTCTTGATCGCAGACAACGATGAATACACACCGATAGTCGTCAATCCAAACGAGCAGTTCGAAATCATCGGAAAAGTCGTCGAAGTCAGGCGCGTACCGAAAAGAAAAAGGCCAAGAAAACAGAACAACTACTCGTGATTGCAAAACTAGCGACGTTCAAAGATCTTCTTTTATCTCAAATTCAAAGCCGACAAAACCTGCATCTCTCTGTACTGTTACCGCGTGGGCCGTTCTCAACCCACGCGGTTTTGAACCGTTAAAGCTTCGTCCAAGCGAAAAGTACTTCATTGTTGAGAGTGAACCTATAGCCTAGCTGAAAACTTTCTATGATGTTTCTGAGTACTTCAAAATCGTCTGGAAGGTGATAATAACACAGCGCGAGTTTTGGTCGAAAAGTTTTGATCAGCTTGGAAGCACCCTTCAACAATTTTCTTTCATAACCTTCGATGTCTGCTTTGATGAACGAAACTTTTGAAATCAAACCTTGCTCGTAAAGATGATCCAACGTTTCGATCTTGAGCTTCAACGTTTCAGTTTGGTGTGGAAGGATTTTTCTGTTTGAATCTTGAAACGTCGAAGAACCTGCGTTCAGTCTGTCTAGAACGATCGGTTCTTCTTTGACTTCATCACCAAGGCCGAACGGAAGAACTATCGCTCGCTTTTCTTCTATGTAAGGTTTCAA
>JANXCS010000015.1 GCA_025060105.1 Pseudothermotoga sp.
TTTGTCTTTGGAGAAGATACATCGCAACAAGATGAACACATTCGTGGAGCTCTCCTGTTTCTCGACGCTTTTCCAGTTAAAGACTTGAAATTTGGGTTGGATGTTGTGAACAACCATTTTCAAATGTACTATTCCGAGGGGAAGATACCCAACGATTGGTACAACCCAGTTCCTGTGACTTATATCACCGTGGTAGGTGGAGTGTTCAAATTCACCGTAGTCGCTGTTCAGGAAGTAGATGATAATCTGAAAGAGAGAATAAAGAAAGCGTTCGAAGAAATGCTGATCAGCTACGGTATAGGTGCAAAAACCAACTATGGATATGGAAGATTTGAAAAAAACGATCAAAAATGATCTATCGGAAAGTTCATGATTTCCCATCTCAATTTGAGAAAAACTGACGTAAAAAAACATGTAAACTGATCGATCTACTCGATTTTATTCACCGTGTCTCTTCTTTTATGAATTTTTCGAAGAGAGGAAGTTGTTTGTACTGATTGGTGTGATCTGTCAGAAAAAACTGCCCCTGAAGATCTAGATCTGTGGAAAGCGATACCGAGCGTGAATGATTGAAGGAGGTGAGTTTATGGGAAAGTATTTGTCTTATCTTGCTGTGATCGTACTTTCACTTTTTCTTGCAACTTGTGCACCAACGACGAGTCCTTCCAATGGTCAAACTGATCAACCGAATCCGACCAATCCGATCGACATCATCGCAGACGATGAAATCCACACGGTCGGTAGGATAAGCTATATAGACGTCAAGGTCGTGGACAGCAAAGGTTCTCCCATACCGAATGTTGGCGTTAAGTTCTTCTTCCAATCTCCCAGAGATGGAAACTGGTATGCAGTGGTCGACGAGTTGACTAAAATGACCACCGTTATGACCGATTCAAACGGAATAGCGAAAATAGCAGTCCTTCCAAACATACAAGTGATGAATCAAAATTTTCGAGCATACATCTCAGAACCTATTCAAATCGAAAAATATTTTCGAGTGACTTTCAAAAGACCAAATTGGCTGTTCTTGATATGGATGTGCGCAGATAACGATCCGACAGATCCGACAAGAGATCTTGAACTTCCTGGTCTTGTAGACCGTTCAGAAATGTTGAACGCTAATCAAAATGTATCTGTGTTTGCTTTCTGGGATGGCAGGGAAAAAGATCCGCAGGACAAAATACTTGTTCTTGATGAATTTGGAGTGTGGAAAGATATTTATAAATTCAGCGAAGATTTCAAATCTGGCGATTATTACGAATTGGCTCGTTGGATTTATGTAATTTTTTCCATTTTTGAGTCATCTCATCGAGCTTTGATTTTGTGGAACCATGGTAATGCTTGGCTTGACAATGCATCTAATACGAGATCTTTCACACCTCAGGCAATATGTTATGATTATACAGCCAACCAAAATGCAATTTCAACGGTGGAACTTCGTGTGGTTCTTCAAGCTTATAACAGTGTTAATCCTCCAGGTCCTCGCATAGATTTGCTGTGTATGGACGCTTGTTTGATGGGCTCAATCGAGGTGCTTTATGAACTTAAGGGTTTGGTCGATTACATTGTAGCTTCTAGTTTTTCAGAACCTGGTGAAGGTTTCAATTACAACTTTTTAAAACAAATAACCTCGATCGATGGTGCCGTGGATGTTGGAAGAAAAATAATCGATTATTACAGAAGTTCTTACGATGGTACTCAAAAGGAAAACGATGGTCTCAGCTTGGCGATGTACGACATGAGTAAGGTTCAAGTTACAGCCAATTTGGTGAGTCAACTTGGATACAGATGCTAGTAGACCTCAACGACTTTGCATATTTTATACAGTACATAGGCGATAGTCAAGTTCAATTCTATGCTCAACAGCTTCAAACCGTTCTCAACCAACTTGTGATCTATGAATATGTTGAGAAAACAGGATATGTAATTAACAATCCTGTGAGCATATTCATGCCTAACCGAGCTGACTCAGTTAGACAATATAGAAATGATTACAACATGCTTTTATTCACTGGAGAAAATGACTGGCCCGATTTTCTTGAAGCTTGGCTTCAAACAGGTGATGTTTTGAAACACGTACCATCCAAGCCTTCACTGAGTGGCGATTTTTTGAAAGATGTGTCGTTGAACGAAATCTTTTCGTTGATGCAATGAGTTGAATTGTGGACCATCATAGAATCTGTTTTCTGCGATGCGGGGTTTTCCCCGCATTTTTTATCCCATCGGGTTCACGGTAATGAGGGTAACTAAAGGCGAAAGAATCGTTGATGCTATGATAAAATAAAAAGAACAACGGTGGTGAAACAATGAATGGATTCACATTGGTAGAGGTCATCATCACACTGATCATTTTTCTCATAGTTTCGGCCGTGGTCGTTGTGTTGTTGAGCAGTGTCTATAGACAATCCATGATCACTTACGATAGAATCAGTGTGCAAGATGAATTAGCTCAGATAGATGCTCTGATACGCAAAGAACTGTTGAAAGCTGGACCAACCATCGAAGGACTCAGTGTTTTGCAAGATTCTATTGAATTTTACGCCGTTGTGCCTTTCTCAAAACCTTTCTATGGAACTTACGCTTCGGCCACGAAGCTCAAATACAAATTGACCTTCTCTCAAGGTAAGCTTGAACTTGAAATCAGTGATGGTGCAAGTTACACAAGAAGAACCACGCTCGGGCTGCTTCAAAAAGTCGAATTTGAAAGGCGCGCTGGTGATCCTCCAAACGTGATTCGATACACCCTCGAGAAAAAGAATCTGACTTTACCTTATCGATTGACATCGTCTGTGGTGCTGTACAACTTGAAGTGAGGTGGGCCGTTGAAAAAAGGTTATGTTTTGATCTTCACGTTGGTTTTACTGACCACAGTTTCGCTATTCACCGTTGCTCTTTTGACGAACCTATCGGTTTACGCGAAAAGAACAGCTTTCGAAAGCAACAAAAATCTTGTCCATCTTCAAGCTCAGAATCTTCTTCAGTTGTCGATCGCTTTCATCAAACCAAACTTCAATGGTGTGGGAGGTGTGACACTCAACTGGACGAACGCACGTTTGAGTGGGAACGTAACTTGGTGGGACACATTCAAGAAAACTCTACTGAGTCAATCGGACGGAGATTTCTGGAGAAACTTTTTCCAACGTGTGGATGAAAACAGATACTTCAACTTACACTCAATTTCGAAGTTCAACGAGACGATAAACCTTCATGGCCTGTCAGGTACGACGATCGTTGTACCGATCACTGGGACTTACCAGGTTGGTAGCAATCCCTATTCGGTGCTGTTGGTGAGCAGGGCTGTCAGAGGAAAAATCGAAGCTTACGCACTCGCAGTCTTGGCCGTGGACTTTCTCAACAAGTACGCTTACTTCACCGAAAAAGAAATCCGACCGAGTGGTCAAAAAATATATTTCATCACTCGCGATGTCATAGATGGTCCAATGAGATCTAACGACGTGATACACATTTGGGGAAACCCTATATTCAGATCAACGGTTGAAGTCAAAGATGTTGAGACTGTTTCTGGAAGTCCGACGTTCCATTTTGGTTGGCGTCGGCTCAATCAAGAAGATATACAGGCGTACAACATGACTATGATCAAGAATGCTTATTCGAACGACCTTGAAGCGCTAGTAAAACCAGTGAATGACTTTTTGAACAGCGCGGTAGAAACGGGTATAAAACTAAACTTGAAGGGAAAGACGATAAGAGTTGGAAGCAACGATAGAACTGCCCAGAAGTTGATAGTCGAATTTAAAAGTGCACAGGGTCAAGGTAGCGATCATTTCATCAAAGTCTGGGTTCAATACACTCAAGGAAATAATACAGGAACTGATGCACTTTTCACCTTAAAACCAAACCCCAGCGGAACTGGAACTCGCATGGTCATTCACGGTGAAAGCGCCAGAAGGTGGCTCGATTTAGCCAGCGGTCCAGATGATAAGGAAGTGAATTTCAGTGGTATTTTGATGTCCGATCTGACCGTCGCTGTGCAGAACAATTCCAACAGTGACAAGCCCATGTACGTTGATGGAAGGTACACGATATATTCGAAAGAAAATGTTGAAATCTACGATCACATCGTGTATGAAGATTTTCGCCATCTTTTTCCACACAACACCATCGATAGCATAATCGTGAACGACAATCTCATCAATCAAATGAAGAATGCTACCAGAACAGATTTTTTGAACATCGTTGCGGACAAGTATATCTTGGTTAAAGAGAAGCAAAGTAATCTCAAGATTACAGCGAGTCTTTACTCGTTCGATGAGAGCTTCATGGTGGAAAGATACAACGAAGGGTCTCCTGTGGGACAACTAACGATCTTTGGTTCGTTGATGCAGTACTATCGTGGACCAGTGGGGACTTTCAGTGGTGGAACCATACAAACAGGATACTACAAAAACTACATTTATGACTACAAAATCTTGGAAGGTATGAGCGCCATAGGAACACCTGCCAAGCGAGGAGAAGTGGTCCTGCTGACTGTCAGGGGAGTGTTTTGATGAAGAGCGGTACGATCCTTGTAGAAATGCTGGTTTGTTTGGTGCTCGTAGCTATAATAGTCATTTTTGCTTTCGATGCGATCATCAATTCTTTGAACATATCCAGCAGACACGAACTGGAGATGAAGACGATATCGTTACTGAACTTCGTTCAAAGCTATCTTGCCGAGTACAGAGTCGGCAACGAAATAACCAGCGACATCGTTCAAAACCTCAACACCATGTTTCATGGTACCAACACCAACGCTTTTCCGCGCATCCTCGAAGCTACGAAAACAGACCTTTCAATCACAGATACCAACGTTACTTACAGATATAGGATCGTGAAAGTTAAGGTCGCGAAGAATCCTCACATCGCGGAAGAATTCGTACTGCTCTTTGGTTATTGATATGGATCGAAAATAACCGAAAGTAGAGCATTTTGCGGTGAGATTGGCGATGGTTCGTCACACTTTCAGCTCATCGTAAGCTTTTTTCATCGCTTGTGATATCTTCTGCAGATTTTCAAAACTACAAGCGAAATTCAAACGAACACCGTTTGCATCTCCAAAATCTTTACCGTTGTTCAAATACACCCTCGCTCTTTCTAGAAAGAACCTCTGTGGATTTTCCAAGCCAAGTTTTGAGCAATCGAGCCACATCAAAAAGGTTGCTTCTGGTAATGGAACATCGATCAACGGCATGTTCGATTTTATGAATTGATACACAAAATCTCTGTTTTCACGAAGCGTTTTCAGAAGACTTTCGAGCCATCCTACGCACTCTGTGTAAGCTGATTGGAGTGCCAACATACCGAATATGTTCGGTGTCGTCAATTCTGAAGCTTCCAAAGCTTCGTTGTAGAGCTTTCTGATCCTTTCATTCGGAATAAAACCGTATCCGTTCGTCAATCCTGGAACGTTGAAGCTCTTACCAGCGGAGTTGAGCACGATCACGTTGTCTAGATTCACCTTCAACATCGTGGTGAACTTGAAAGGTTCATACACGATGTCCGCATGTATCTCGTCGCTCAGAATGATGGTTCCGTACTTTGAACAGAGGAAAGAAAGTTCCTTCAGCTCGTCCAACGTCCAAACCCTTCCAACGGGATTGTGTGGGTTACAGAGGATGAGCAACTTTGGTTTTTCTTTTGAAAGGATCTTCTCTAGGCCCTCCAGATCCATCACGTACTTTCCATTTTCCTTTTTCAATCTGTTCTCCAAGATCTGTCTTTTGTTCTTCTTCGTCACTTTGAAGAAAGGTGGATAGACAGGTGGTTGAATCACGATCTTATCTTCCGGCTCGGTCAAAACGTTTATGAGTAAAGCCATCATGGGCATCACACCGGGTCCATCGATGATCCATTCTCGCTGAACGGTGAAGCTGTGTCTTTTCGTATACCAATCGACGATGGCAGCGTAGTATTCTTCGGATCTGAAAGTGTAACCAAACACAGCATGGTTGATCCTTCCAGCAAAAGCTTCGAGCATCTTTGAACACACCTTCACATCCATGTCTGCGATCCAAGCTGGCATAACGTCTTCGCCATATTTCGCACGTATCTGATCGTACTTCACACTGTTGGAATTGTTCCTATCGGCAAATTCGATTGACATAGTCTTTTTAACCCTCCTCATCGATCTACCAAAAGAAAAATACCACGTTTCCTGAAAACCGAACAAAATATCGCTTGCAAAACAGTTGCTAGTGCATAAACGATGGAAGGAAAATTTGTTGACTGATTTTGTGTAAAAAAAATAAAAGGCGGGCTTGCGCCCGCCTTCGAACTTGCCGTGTTCGATTATCGCAGTAGTTGTAGCACCGTTTGTGGGAGTGCGTTCGCCTGAGCGAGCATCGCCATGCTGGATTGCATCAAGATCTGTTGTTTGGTGAATTCCATCATTTCCTTGGCCATGTCTGCATCTCTGATTCGAGACTCTGCTGCTGTCAGGTTCTCCGCCGCAACTCCAAGGTTGCTTATCGTGTGTTCGAGCCTGTTCTGAATAGCACCTAGTTGAGCGCGTGCACTGCTGACTTTGTGAATGGCCGCATCGATGACCATGATGGTTCTTTCTGCGCTGTTTTGGTCTGTGACTTTGAGTGAATCTGGTGTGATACCAAGCGCTGCAGCTCTCATATCGTCAAGGCCTGCGAGCATGTTGTGACCTTCGTTTGCACCGATCTGGAACACCAGCGAGGTGTCTTGATACCACCTTTCTTCAGCCCTCACGACACCACTATCGATCACTTCTTCTAACGGCAGAGCCCCTCCAAAGGAGTTAATGTTATAAAC
>JANXCS010000016.1 GCA_025060105.1 Pseudothermotoga sp.
GGAGTATGAGGTTCACTGAACCAGGTTTCCATCCCTCTAAGGTTCGATTGAAACATAGGGTTGTTGTGGTCCCATCCAGGACCGTCCTCGTGTTTCCATCCCTCTAAGGTTCGATTGAAACACGACTATGAGACTGAGCTTTTTGTGGTCACCGACTAGTTTCCATCCCTCTAAGGTTCGATTGAAACTATAGGCCCGGGCTTGTCCCGGGCTTTTAAAAAAAGTTTCCATCCCTCTAAGGTTCGATTGAAACTTCAGGATGTTTTATGGCAGCTGCGGAACGAGGGCTTGTTTCCATCCCTCTAAGGTTCGATTGAAACCCATAGGGTTCAGATTTATTCTACCACATCTAATTCGTGAGTGTAAAGCGAGAAAGGTTTCTTCCATCAGATAAAACTAACCTTTTATCGCATCTAGAGCCATTGAAGCGTCTTTCCGGGGGTCTCAAAAACCCCCCGCCTTTTTATGTCTATCTGACGTTCGGCAAAAAATGCTAGATTTTCGGCTTTTTTGTAACATTTCAGCTGAATATAAAGTGAAATTTCACAATGTGGTATATTTTTACTGAATAAGGCATTTTTACTCAAATATACTGTTGTATATTTTACTTTTTCACAATGTTTTTACTCGTATAACTCATCGTGTTTATTCACTGATTTTGAAGGAGAATTTTATGAAAATACCCAGGTTCAGAACACATATGTTACTTCACTTTTGCCAAAAAATTAAGCAAGAAAAAGCCGCAACAAAAGCGTTTTGCCGAATGTATGTGCTCAACTCATAAGATTTGAAAGTCAAATTCGAATACTTGTTCTACATAATTTTCACTCAAGAAAGGTACACTTTTGAGTCTGGTTTCGGTATGATATTTATAGACACCATTGTAGTTTTGTAATCACATAAGGGGGTGGTGATGTGAAAAGGTCGATCGTTTTACTTCTAGTCTTGATAAGCGTTGTTCTCCTGGCTGCAGGAAAGCTCACGATTGCCGTTGATGTTGAACCTGTTGGGCTCGATCCACACTTGGTGACAGCGTTCGCATCACACAGAATCTTAGAAAATGTTTATGATGGTCTATTGAGATTCGGAGAAAACTTACAATTACTGCCAAACTTGGCTGAAAGCTACGAAGTGGTCGATCCGTACACGATAGTTTTCAAAATCAGAAGGAACGTCAAATTCCACGATGGAACGCCACTCACTGTGGAAGATGTAGTTTTCAGCTTTCAAAGAATACTGAATCCAGAAACCAAATCGCCTGCAGCAGCGTTTTACCAGGATGTTGAATATGTGAAAGCGACCGATGAGAGAACTGTGGAATTCAAATTGAAAAAACCAATGGCAAGTGCCATATTACCGAACTTCGCAGGTGTGAACAGTTCGATCATCAGCAAAAAATTCTTCGAATCTGGAAAGAATCTGCAGCTTGAAACGAACGGCACAGGACCTTTCTATCTGGCGGAGTATGTGGCTGGAAACTATTTGGTTTTGAAGAAAAACCCGCACTATTTCATCCAAGGTCAGCCCATTCTCGATGAGATCAAATTCGTTTTTATGCCTGAGGAACTTTCAAGAGTCGCCGCGCTAAAGAATAAAGACGTCGATATGGCCAAGATAAGTGAACCTTTGAATGTCAGACAGTTCCCACAAGACAGATTCAACATCTTCAAATCCCCCACACTAAGTTATTACTTGATAGGTATCAACACTACAAGGAAACCCTTCAACGATCCAAGAGTGAGGAATGCGTTGAACTACGCCATAAATAGAGAAGCTATTGTGAAAACAGTTGCCTTTGGTGAGGGTGTGGTTGCTGGCCCGATGCATCCGTCGATAAAGGCTTGGGCTTTACAACCAGAGGAGTTCGAAGAGTACAAGTACAATCCGGTCAAAGCAAAGGAACTTCTAGCGCAAGCTGGTTATCCAAAAGGATTCGAATTCACAATCGTAACATCTCAGCGCTACAACTTTGATAAAGTCGCACAGGTCATACAAGCACAACTTGCTGAGATAGGAGTGAATGTAAAGATCGAACTTGTGGAATGGGGTATATTCATTAAAAGATGGCGAGAGAGTGATTTTGATGCATTCATATCCATGAACAGTGGTTCGATGGAACCAGATATCCAGTTCTACAGGCATTTCAAAACGGGCGGTTCTACCAATGTGTTCTTGTTCTCAAATCCGAGGGTGGATGAATTGCTTGAACTCGGCAGGAGCACGGTGGATGTTCAAAAGAGGAAACAGATCTACGATGAGCTTCAAAAACTACTTGTGAAAGAATCGCCTGTGATTTTCCTCTATTGTCAGAATCAGTTCTTTGTTGCTGACAAGTCCGTGGAAGGCTTCAAGCTCTTACCTAACGAAGGCTTGATCTTTCTGAGGGAGACTTACAAAAAGTGACATTCAGTTACACTATAAGAAGGATACTAGTCTCGATTCCAACTGTTCTTTTAGTAGTTTTAATGGTCTTTCTCGCTATTCATTTGGTGCCGGGCACCGTGGTCGATATGGTGCTCGGCACTCAGAATTATCTAACAGAAGAGCAAATAAAAGACCTTTACCGACAGTACGGTTTGGACAAACCTTTGATCGTTCAATATTTTCTCTGGCTTAGGAACGTGGTTGTTTTCGAATTCGGTGTATCTTTGAGAACGGGTAAACCCGTATTGCAACTGATTTTGAGCAGATTACCTGTGACTTTAGAGCTGGCTGTACTTTCCATGACGATAGCTTTGAGTTTGGGAATAGTGCTGGGAGTCACTGCGGCGGTGAAGAAGGATAGTTTTGTAGACGATGTCATTAGGTTGTTCAGCTTGATTGGAATCTCTTCCCCAGCTTTTTGGATCGGCGCGATATTCATCGTCTTGTTCTCTGGCTTGTTCAAAGGCTTCAACATTTTCGGATACGTGCCTTTCAATCAAGATATTCTGAAGAATATTCAATCGATGTTGTTGCCATCTTTAACACTCGGCTTAATGATCTGCGCTCAAATAGTTCGTATAAGTAGGTCTTCCATGCTCGATGCCCTCAGGCAAGAGTACATAAAAACTGCCAAGGCGAAAGGTGTGAGTCGTTCTGCATTGATCTTCAAGCACGCGCTCAAAAATGCTCTGATCCCCGTTATAACTATCTCTGGGATACAACTTGGTTATTTGGTCGGGGGAACGATCGTTGTAGAAAATCTCTTCGCACTCCCTGGCTTAGGAAGGCTTTTGTTGCAAGCTGTGAACGAAAGAGACTATCCTGTCGTTCAATCGATCGTACTGTTTGTGGCCGTCATGATCGTTTTATTGAACATTCTAATCGATTTCATTTACACACTCGTTGACCCAAGAGTGGAGCTGAAATGAAAATGAGAATTTTCAGAAAAATTTTAAAAAGGCCTTTGAATATCTTCGCTCTGTCGATATTGTTTTTGATCGTTCTGATGGCCATCTTTCCAAAAATCTTTTCAACGTATCATCCTTTCGCTATGGACTATGAAGCGATGCTCAGTCCCCCCTCTTTGAAACATTTTTTCGGCACCGATCAGTTCGGTAGAGACATCTACTCACGTTGTGTCCACGGCGTACAAAAAAGTGTCCTGGTGGCATTCTCCTCAATTCTGCTGGCTTGCTTTTTCGGAACACTTTTGGGGCTTACTTCTGGATATTACGGTGGTGTTGTAGATTTAATAATCATGCGTATTTGCGATAGTTTCTTTGCTTTTCCAACACTCGTGCTGGCCTTGTTCATCGTGGCGTTGTTTGGGAACAGTTTGATCAATTTGATTTTGGCAATAGCTATCGTTTATACACCGATATTTGCAAGAACGATTCGTGGAGCAACATTGTCTACGAGGGAAAGCCTTTTTGTGAAAGCTTCTAAAACTATCGGAGCTGGTGATTTAAGAGTCATGTTCGTTCACATCTTACCCAACATTTCTTCCGTTTTGATAGTCACCTTCACTACGAATCTTTCAACCGCTTTTTTAACGGAAGCTTCGCTCGGTTTTCTTGGATTGAGCGTGCCACCACCACAACCAACTCTGGGTGGACTCGTGGCTCAAGCCACAGCTTTCTTGACCACAGCCCCGTGGATGGCACTTTTTCCAGGATTCGTCATCGCCATGATCGTGTTGAGCCTGAATATCCTAGGCGATGCATTGAGGGATATTCTGGATCCGAGATTATAAATTCAACAGTTTTTTACCTCTACTTGGGCAAAAGAGAAAGTGCGTTCCGTTTAACCACCAAGCATTCAAAATGAAGTTAAGATGTATTCGTCAGTGTTCATCTGGGGGGTAACCATGCGAAGGTC
>JANXCS010000017.1 GCA_025060105.1 Pseudothermotoga sp.
AGTTTCCTTTCATCCCACCATCACGTAACACCCGGTGGTGAAACTACCGGGTCAAACACGTGATGGTGATGAACAACACTCAGAATGCCGAACAATCCAATGCCATTCACGGCCTTCACCTTTTGATTAGATCATACCACAAAAAGATGAGTTTGACAAATGTAATACGAAAGATTCAGCTTTAAAAACTACAAAAACTTGTACGATCTGGAACTTCTCGATTTGAATCGTTTCAATCTGATCGTTGGTAAGAACAACTCCGGTAAAACCAACCTCCTTGAGGCTCTGTTCATTCATTCTTGTAAGAGGAATGTACCATCTTTCCTGTCACCTTTCGTGTCCAGACCTCTTTCTGGTTCGATCTTTGAATCCTTCTGGCAGTATTTGTTTTCGAACGCAAATGTTTCTGAGCCCATTATCTTGTCTGGAGAAACGGAAACCCAAAGATGGAGCATCGAAGTAACTGAAGAAAAGAAAACTTTGAGCAAAGTTCTTCCATCGATGATAGAACAACTCAAATTTGCTGATACACACCCTCAAACGTTGAGTATCAAGCTGAGTTTTGAAAACTTTGAGACGAAAGAAAAATCTGAAGATGAGTATTTCATGACAATGATCCCAGGGGCTCATCAACCAATCTTGAGCAAAGATCCGGTTTCATCCGACATCAACTGCACTTTTGTTCCCCCATATCTAACCAACGAATGGAAGCAACGATGGTTCTGGCCCAACTTGGAAGATATATTCAAATTGAAGATGGAAACGAAGTTGATCGAGGTGTTGAAAGTCATAGAGCCGAAACTTGAAGATTTTCAACTTGCTAGGGATGATTTGTACGTAGGGATCAAGGATATATCGGCGAGACTCCCCATCGGTCAAGTGGGAAACGGCCTGATCGTGGTATTGGTGAAAACTTTGGCCATTCTCAAAAGCCAAAAAGGTGTTGTCCTCATAGATGAATTCGAAAATGGACTTCATCACAGCGCGTTGAAAAAAATCTGGGAGATCTTCAAAGAATTGGCTCGCAAGCTCGATGTTCAAATCGTAGCAATGACGCACAGCCTTGAATGTCTGAAGGCTGCATACGAAGTGTTTTCGAACGATACAGTTTTCGATTTTTCCCTTTACCGTCTAGAGCAAGTGGGAAAGAAGAACCGTGTGATACGTTATGACGGGGAAAGCTTTCAAATATCTATTCAAATATCTATAGAACAAGATTTGGAAGTGAGGTAAAGCCTCTGTGGCAAAAAACACAAAGGAAAAACCAAAACAGATAGAAAAGCCTTGCTTGATACTCGTCGAAGGTGTGACCGATGAGAAATTTTTCAACAGTCTATTGAAACATCTTCAAATCGATCACGAACTTTACGATATCTGGCCCAGTGGAGGTAAGGAAGAACTTCTGAAAACCATAAAAATCCTCGAAAAAGTACCAGGATTCGATCGTTTGAAGCTATTGATGATATTCCTGGATGCCGACGAAAATTCGAACGAAACTTTTAAGCGTGTCAGAGATGCTTTGTCGAGAGCTGAGTTGCCCGTTCCTGCTAGACAGTTCGAACTGGTCGAGTCGAAAATCTCTGTGATCGCTGGAACTATTCCTCCCGAGGAGGATACGGGTACTTTTAAAAAGGCAAAGTTCAGGATCGCTCTTGCCCTTGAGAACTTGCCTGGTATCGACTCAGCAAGTCAAAGAGACCTTTTCGATTTTAATTCATCCACCCTTTCTCCAGTGAGAGAAGCTTTGAAGAACATAAACCGCTTTGCTGAACCGATTGACAATAGATGAGATTCAAACATCTTCGTCAGCCTTCAAGCCTTTGACACCTTTTCATTCTGAATCATCACAGAGGGTTCTTTAAGGGCCAAATTGAACCGCTTCAGATCTGATCCAAAACGCAAAATGAAAAAAGGACTGTCAAGATAATGGGAATATTTTTGTTTGATAGCTATCTAGAATTTCTGTGATAGACGATTTTTCCTTCAACCATTGTGAGTATCACCTGAAAGTTTTGATCGAAAATCGTTATATCTGCAAATTTCCCCTGGGACAACGTTCCTCTATGAGCGTGTATGTTCATTATCCTTGCAGGGACATTCGTCACCATTTTCACAGCTTCCGTGATAGTTAGACCAGCATAGAAAACCAAGTTTCTCACGATATCGATCATCAGTGCAACACTGCCTGCAAACGCTTGTCTGTTGGACAGTTTCGCCACACATCCTTCCGGTGAGATTTCGAAGTCTTCTATGACATCACGTTCGACAACCACGTTGAGACCTCCAAGCGTGTAGTTACCAGGGCCAAAACCAGTGGCAGAGATAGCATCGGTGATACCACAAACGCGATCGGGTTTCTTGGTTTTGATAACGAGTCTCATCAAAGACGGTGGTAAATGATGACCATCGGCAATCATCTCCGTAGTTAACTCATCGAGAAGGAGCGTGGACTCCAAAACACCAGCAATTCTGTAAGAGTTGATTCTCCGAACGCTTGACATCCCAGAGAACACGTGTGTCACATGGGAAAATCCATTCTCAATTGCCATTAAAACTTCTTGGTAAGTTGCGTTTGAATGTGCTATGGAGACCAAAACACCATGTCGTGAAAAAAATCTTGCGACATCCAGCGCGCCTGGTAACTCTGGCGCCATCGAGATCCTTCTGACTACACCTGTTTCGAGCAGGATTTTCGCCTCATCTAAAGAGGGTTTTCTGAGATATTTTGGATTCTGAGCTCCTACTTGTGATTCATTGAAGTATGGGCCTTCAACATGTGCTCCGAGTATCTTCGCACCTGTTTCTTCGCTGGGATTCAAATCCATAGCCTTTCTCAACGCGACCAAACTTTCCAAGATGTTCTCAAATGGAGCTGTGAGTGTTGTGGGGTAAAGGCCAGTTGTACCACCTTTAGCGTGAGTACGAGTTATATTGAGTAAAGCCTCAACGGTGGCGTCCATCGTGTCGCTGCCTCCACCGCCGTGGACGTGTATATCAATGAACCCGGGAGAAACGTAGCAACCGGGGAAGTCCAACGTTTCATCAACACTTGTGTTCTTGAATTCTTCCCAGGTTCCAACACCCACAATCTTGTCATCCTCAACCAAAACGACCCCGTTCTCGATCGTCCTGTGGGGTGTCACTAGATTTCCTATCAGCATTCGTTTCATCGAAATCCCTCTCGATTCTTCAAAGCAGTTTTATCCTCCCCGAATATTTTTCAAAATACATTTGGTTAGCTTTATCTCCACCTGGAACATTGGCACTCGTCCAGATTGGTGCTTCGATACCTTTAGAAACGAGTATCTCGACGGTTCTTATCACGAGCAAGTTCAAAACAAAAAGATTCAGCAAAGTCGAAACAGGTCCAATTTTCTTGCCTATTTCTCCAACTTCAATGACAGCATCGCCATAAGGCATGTGATTGTCTATGTGTACATCCACAACATCACAGAGATTGAATTTGGTTGGGTGTCTTGCAGGATGATCCGCTGGGACTTTACTGGCGAATTCCCTGCTGGTCACACCTATCGTTGGTACCGACCTCCTTTTAGCCTCTAGAGCCACATCTATGCACATTGCGTTGATCCCATAGGCGTTCACGATGATCAAAACACCATCTTTAACATTGTAAGCGTTGAGAACTGATACACCATAACCTGGGGTTCTTTCCACGATCGTTGACCGTCTGGCACCCATCGCCAACAGTGTGCCAGGATCGAGGATCGCATTGACAGGTACCAATCCTCCGGCTCTGTAAAAGAGCTCTTCGGCCCCCATGTTAGAGTGTCCACCTGGTCCTATCACGTGAACGAGCTGATCTTTTTCTATAGCTGAAGAAA
>JANXCS010000018.1 GCA_025060105.1 Pseudothermotoga sp.
CCTTCCACACGGAGCCACCGGGTCACTTGGGCCTGCTTTCGCATCTGTTCCCCCTGTCGGGGTCACAGTTAAGCCGGCTTGTGCCCATGCACTCCCCGCCGGATCGCCAACCCGGCTGAGCCGACCTTTGCGCGCCTCCGTTACTCTTTAGGCAATTCTGTTAAGTTCGGTCTTTCTCTCCAAGGGCAGCTTGTAGCGCATCTGGGAGATCAGATATGGCTCTATGAGCGCACGGAAGCGCTCATATGATCTCCCAGAGATATAAATTTGCCGCCCTTCGGGCTGTTGTCTCTGCTTGGCTTCTAGTCCAAATTTCTCTCGCAGCACCCGCACGAGCCTCTCTACATCGGGCTCGCTGAAGCCTTGGGTGTTGAAGAGCACAGCTTTGGACTGTTTCGACTTAATCGAGCCGTCGTCCATGAACCAGTACGCCAAGCCTCTCTCTGTTAAGAGCCGATGGATGAGCTTGGGCACGACCTTCATGCCGTTCCGGTAGAACTGCTGTGCATAGAACCGGAAGGCAGCGTGACTTACGGTGTTGAACCACATCTTTTGATAGATCTTGCCCGCGATCCGTTGGCTCTTGATCTGTGGCTCGTGCAGCACCCAATCCCGAAACACATCATACAAGTGCTGCACGTACTCGGCTTGGGCGATACCGTGC
>JANXCS010000019.1 GCA_025060105.1 Pseudothermotoga sp.
CTATCCTATCCAGCCGCGCAACGCGAGCCGGTTCCTGGGGATGCCGATTGTGGTGCGCAAAGCGGGCAGCAACACGCCCTACATCTACATCGGTAGCGACAACGGCATGTTCTACGCCATCAACGCCGACAATCCACAGGAGTTCTACGTGTACGATGGCAGGAACAACGGGGAATCGTTCAAGCGCTCGCCCAGCCTCTCAGGTTTGGGGGCAGATGACGTTGTGGTCGCCGCTTCAGAAAACGGCAAGGTACTAGCGTTCCCGCTGAGGTGACGGGGTGTACAACGAAAATGGCTCCCCGGGCAGGACTCGAACCTGCGACCTAGTGGTTAACAGCCACCCGCTCTGCCGACTGAGCTACCGGGGAACCTTGCGGATAAGAATCTACCAAAAAACCCTTGCTTTGTCAAGGGGGAAGTAGCCTCTTTGCAGTGACCTGGCTTGCAAACGCAGACACGGCACTGCCGGGAGGAGGGGGATATGGCTCAGTACTCAGGCGGCAGGGGGCGGTACAGATAGTAGCGAG
>JANXCS010000020.1 GCA_025060105.1 Pseudothermotoga sp.
CGCCGGGGCAGGTCACCCACGTGTTACTCACCCGAATGCCGCTCGGAGGGCTCAGCTTGCGCCTACCCCCTCCCCGCTCGACTTGCATGTGTTAGGCACGCCGCCAGCGTTCACCCTGAGCCAGGATCAAACTCTCCGTCGGCTCTTATATCCCCAGGAGGTTGACCTCCCGGGGTGTAAGGTCCGACCGCAAGACTTCTGCCAGACGCCCCCGGACTTCCTGCCACAATTCAGTTAAGGTGCGGAAGACAACATAAACCGCTATAGGGATCAGCCCCTATAACGGTGGAGCGGGCCTGCTTCGATGTTCATCGGCCGTGCGCCCCGCCACCGATCGCTTGTCCAGGATCTAAACGCACCTTATTTTATAACACAACCCCGGGCGTTTGTCAAGATGCCTCCTGGGGGACGGGCACCATCCCGTCGACCCCAAGCCCGCTGCACTTTTAATATACCGGATTCCCCGCCTGCTGTCAACACCAGGCCAGAACCCCGGGCGGGCCTTCCGATCATCGGC
>JANXCS010000021.1 GCA_025060105.1 Pseudothermotoga sp.
TCCCCTTTGCCAAAAACAAGAGCCCTGTCTGCTAATGTTTTGATCGGCTTGGAGATAGTACCACTGACGAAGAATATAACCAACGCGACTATGACTGCAAGAGCAACGAACATGATGAGGATGATGGTGAGTAATCTGTTCGCATCCGCCATGATCTCTTTTTCAGGTATCGCTACACCCAACGCCCAGCCTTTGACGGTTTGGATAGGTGCATAAAAGTTGAGATTGATGGAACCATCTGGCATTTTGACCTTGAAATAACCGCTCTCACCTGAGAGAATCTTTGAGGCAGCCCTTTCAAGATCATTCAATCCCATCTTTGAGGCTTCTTTTATGTTGAGCTTCATGGTGTATTGTCCAGCTGTATCGGCGATGATCGTTCCAGCCGAGTCGCAAGCCCAAGCGAGTGTACCTTTCGTGAGACGGGACCCTTGTAAAACATTACTGATGGTTTCTGATAGTACCGTTGCTGCGAAAATTCCTATCGTTTTTCCTGTTTCATCT